>DASSFZ010000142.1:0-17082 GCA_035693785.1 Anaerolineae bacterium
TCGCGCAGTGCGAGGATTTCCTGGATGTCGTCCAACGAGAAATCGAGGCGGCGCGCGCCGGCGACGAGTTTCACCCGATCGACGTCGACTTCGTCGTACTCGCGATAACTGTTTGTCCTCCGCCTTGGGGAGGGCAAGAGGCTGATTGACTCGTAGTAGCGAATGGTCTTCGCGGAAACGCCCGTGCGCTGAGCCAACTCGTGAATCTGCATAGCGAGCCTCGTCGAATGCTGAGTGTGAGCGCATTGTACACCTTCCAGTCACTGGAATGTCAAGATCGAATGTCAGGAATGACGCGGCCCCAAGCGTGTCTTACGCTTGGGGCTGGAGCGGTCTATCCGCTTCACTCGAATCTCGACGTGGTGGGTGGGCTATACCCCGAGCCGTCACGACTCGTATCGGAAGCGCCACACGGCGATCACGAAGAAGACCAGCGACAGGCCGAACAGGTAAGTCAGTTGCGGCAGGATGTCGGTCACGCCGCCGTTCTGGAACATCACGGTCTGATAGGCCCATTGCGCCTGCGCCTGCGGGATGAGGCTGGAGACGGTCGCCATCAGGCCTTCGCCGCGATACGGCGGGTTCTGCGGCGACAACGCGCCACTCAGGAAACCCAGCACGAAGACGATCAGCAGACCGATCGAGTCCGCCTGGCTGATCGAGCGCGCCAGGGCGGCGATCATCATGCCCAGCGTCGTGGCCGTCAACCCCAGGGCGAGTGTGGTCAAGATCAAAGCCAGGGGCGATTCGCCCAGCGGCATGTCCATGAAGATCGCGCCAATGCTGAAGAGCACGACCACTTGAAGGAGGACGATCAACAGGAAAGCCAGCGCCTTACCGCCGATCAGCGCGCTGCGTGGCAGGGGAGCGGCCAGCAGGCGGCGCAGTGTGCCGATCTCTTTCTCCTTCAGCAGTTGAGTGGACAGAGCCGGCACGATGAAGAAGGCAAACATGACCGTCCAAGCGGGCAGCATGATGCTGAAGACATTGTTCCATACCAGAACCTGGCGGCCCTGTAGGGTTTCCTTCTGCACCGCGATCGGAGCATCCGTCTCCATGCGCTGCAGTTGGGTGAACAGAACGCCTTCAGTCTGAGCCTGGGCGGCGCGGGCCAGAGCCGGGTCAGCCATGGTGTCGGGGCTTGTGTCGGCCAGCACCTCTTTGATTCCGTATCGAATCTCGCCTTGAATGGCCAACGCCCCGGCGATCTCATCCACGATAGTGGCGACAATCCGCCCGAATTCTGCCTGAGCCGGGTCCAGGATGACCGTGATCTCGGTTGGCCGGTAGTCGTCGATGCGCTGAGTGAAATGCGCCGGGATGATCACCGCCGCCAGCACCTGTCCGGTGCGCACCTGCTCCTCGGCTGCCGCCGGTGCGCTCGATGTCCGCAGATCGATCTGGTCGATGTTTGCCATAGCCTTGGCGATCGACTCACCGTAGGCGCCCGCATCCTGATTGACTGCGATGACCGGCAGATGGATGTCGCCGTTACCACCGCCCTGCATCGCGGCATTCATGGCCCCTACCGCCAGTGGGACGGCCAGCATGGTGATCATCCAGACGCGATCTTTGGCGAAGACCTGAATCTCTTTGACAGCCACGGCCAGTGCTTTGCGGATCGTGTCCATGATCCTGCTCCTCTACTCAAACTTGAATCGCCGCACGCCGATGACGAGGAACGCTGCGGCGAAGGCCAGCAGGGCCACGGCGTTGGGCCAGACATCCGCCAGCGTTTGACCGCGGAAGAACAGACCGTAAAGTCCCTGGACAGCCCAGTAGTGCGGCACCATCCTGGACAGGTTGGCCAGGCCGCCCGGAAACAGGAACAGCGGCACGAAAGCGCCGCCCAGCATACCGGCCAGGAACAAGACCAGCGTGGAGAATCCGCTGATCTGGCTTTCCGTCCGGGCGATCGCAGCGATGAAGATGCCCAGACAGGTCGAACATAGAGCCGTGGCCGCACATATCACAACCAGCCCCAGCAAGTCCGAGCCGAGGTTCAGCGGTGGCACACCGAACAGTTGGATCACGAAACCGCCGGTGACGAGGATGACCGCGACCTGCACCAGGACTAGAAGGAAGTTGGGTAGGAGCTTGCCGCCCAGCAGCGAAGCCTTGCTGATCGGCGCGGCCATCAGGCGGCGGAAGGTTCCCTCGCGCTTCTCCTCGTAGATCGAGCGGGCCGTGTTCTGCGCGGCGAGGAAGACGAACAGGACGGCCATGCCCACCACGAGGAATTGGCCGTATGTTGGAAGATTCTCTTCTGCCGCTGCCTGTCCTTCGCCCTTCACGGCCGGAGTGGTTGTCGTTACCGTGATCAAGGGCCGCTGCTCTGCCTGAGCCTGTTGCGCTTCAATCTGCTGCTGGATACGCTCCTTTGAGAAGGTCGACGCCGCCTGAGGATTGGCGGCCTGCATGGCCGCCATCTGCTCCAGGCCGTCGTTCAGATACCCCATTATGAGATATTCCCGAGCCGCGCGGACGATCGCTCGTTCCACGGTCAGCAGGTCGGCCTGATTAGCGTAGGGGTGTAGCGCCAGGCGCAGGCTGACTTGATCGCCTGCAGCCAGTTTGGCGCTGAAATCGACCGGGATGAACAGCGCGTGGCGCAGCGTCGCATCGTTGAGCTGCCGTTCGACTTTCGCCTGCGGACCTCCCAGATCGATTTGTACCTTGCCAGTGTCGTTCAGCGCGGCCAGAAATTCCTGTGCGGCCTGGCCCTGCGCATCGTTGTTCACCACGGTCAGCGGAACGCGGGTTTGACCGCCGTCGCCGCTCTCGCCCAGTCGAACTCCTTGCGTAGCCAGGGAGAGCACGGCGATGAAGGCGAAGGGCAGCAGGAAGAGCAGAAACACAGCTCCGCGGTCTCTCACGAAGACTTGGAGATCCTTTAGGGTGACGCTGAGCAGGTTCATGGCACTCACTCCCGCAGGCTCTTGCCGGTGAGATGCAAGAACACGCTCTCCAGGTTGGGTTCCAGCGTCTCCAGCGACGTGACGCCCAGCCCATGCCCGCCGAGGTACGAGACCACGCTGACCAGCGCCCGCTGGCTGTTCTCGCACTCGATCTTCACGATCGGTCCCTTCGCTTGCGGCGCGGCCTCGCCATTCGCCGGCGCGACCGGCAGCGGCGCCAGGCTCGTCCGCTTGACGCCCGGCAAGGCGGACAGATCTTTCAGCAGCGCATCGTCGACGCGGCTCAGGCCGAGATGGATCACGCCGCCGCCCAGCATGGCGATCAGGTTCTTGATCGTGTCCATGGCGATGATTTGGCCATGGTCGATGATCGCCACGCGGTTGCACAGCAGCTCGACTTCTTCCATGTAGTGGCTGGTATAGACGATGCTCATGCCGCGCTCGCGGTTGAGCTGCTGCACGCTCTCGAAGATCTGGTTGCGGCTCTGCGGATCGACGCCGACGGTCGGCTCGTCGAGGAAGAACAGTCGCGGATGGTGGAGCAGGCCGGCGCCGATGTTGACCCGGCGCTTCATCCCGCCGGAGTATTTGTCCACTGCCTGGTCGGCGCGCTCGGCCAGCGCCACGACGCGCAACACGTCGTCCACCCGCTCCTTGAGCTGTTTCCCTCTCAGGCCGTAGATGCGCCCGAAGAAGTTAAGGTTGGCCCGGGCGCTCAACGTGGGGTACAGCGCCAGGTCCTGGGGCACCAGGCCGTTGATCTTCTTGACCTCACCCATCCGCGTGCGGATGTCGTAGCCGCCGATGCGCGCCGTGCCCGATGTGGGCTGAATCACGCCGGTCAGCATGGAAATCGTCTGCGTCTTACCGGCGCCGTTGGGCCCTAACAGGCCAAAGACCTCACCCTCTTCGACGGAGAAGCTGATCCCTTTGACGGCTTCAAAGTCGCCGTACTTCTTCACGAGGTTATCGACTTCCAGAATAGCGGGCATGGGTATTGCTCCTTCATACGTCTTCAGTCTGGTTTTGTTCTTCACTGCTCACCGATACGAGCGGCAAGCCCAGGTTTCGTATCTGTGTGAGCAGACCGAACAGGGCAGCCTGGTCCGGGAGAGAGCCGGTCAGCACCGTGTAGTTTTCCTCCGGATGGGCGATCGCAAGACCCGCAAACCAATCTGACCAATCCTTGTCAATACATCCCTTAACCTGGATCTCGACTTTCAGCATTGGCTCTCTCTCCGGAAATTAGCTTTCCTCAGCCTTGCCGAAGAGCTGCCGTTTCTCGAACCACGGCTTGAGGAGCAAGTAGGCGCCGAGGATGATGAGCAGGAGCCCTCCTTCCAGCGACGTGAATCCGAGCAATTCGGCGATGCCGCCAAGCAGGGCAAGAATGCCCAGGATGGTGGTGAAGCCGCTCATCTTGATCTTGTAGAAGTAGCGCGTCACGTTCAGCCCGAGCATGATGACCCCGACGCCGATCGACCACAGTCCTTTGGGAACCGATTCGTCGGGGACGAGAGCAAACCCGCCCAGCATGATCAGGAACAGCCCCCAGCCGATGTTCTCCAGGCGTTTGTTTAAGGCGGCCTTTTCGGGATTTTGAACGACCGCCGGTTGCTTCGCCTCAGCAGTTGCTTGCCCGCTGCTTCCAGCGGTGGCCAGCAGCACGATGCCGACGATCCCTAAAACGATCGCCGGAATCCAGTACATGTTCTGATCGCCGACCTGGAACATCAGTCTGTCAGGCGGCAGGACAATGTCCAGCACGCCGAGCGCCGCCGCCAGGATCAGACAGATGATCCCCCAGATGAGTCGTGACTTGTTCATTTTTGCCTCCTTCTCATTGGACTATACTTTTCCGGGCACGAAATGTCATCTACCGACTGGCAGATTCAAGGGGTTTATCTGGGGGGTTATTGCAAACAAAACAGCCATCCTCAACGGATGGCTGCAGGATCTGGCATTTTGTGTCTCAGACCAGACCCAGTTCTTTGGCGCGCGTTGCCGCTTCTGTGCGATTGCGGACGCCGAGTTTCCCGCACAGGTTGTGGATATGGGTCTTGGCTGTCCCCGGGCTGATGACCAGTTTTTTCGCAATTTCCCGGTTCGAAAGACCGGCCGCCACCAGCCGCAGCACCTCGATCTCGCGTTCGCTCAACGGTTCAACCAGCGGAGACACGCCCGTGGCTTTGGTCAGTTGCAGAACCTTCGCCTGGCTTCCGAGAGCGGCCAGCAGCGTCCCTACGTATTCCGGCATCACTCCGCGCAGGGCGGCTTCTTCCAGCAGTGGCGCCAGCGCGCCGCCGGCGTCCACAAAAGTGCGGATGAACCCACCCGGCTGGGCCCAGGTCAGGGCCTGGATCAAAAAATCGAGCGCTTCCTCGGACTGACCGGCAGCCACAGCCTGCAGCACACGCACGGCGATCTGGCCGTAGCTCCAGCCAGCTCGCGCGGCGATTTCAAAGCGGTCTTTCAGACAATCCAGGGCTTCCGCTTGGCGGTTTTGAGCAAGCAGCAGGCGCGCCCGGCTCAAACCCAGAAACGGATAGAAAGGATGGACATCGGCGTGATCACCCGCATCTCGTGCCCAGGCCGATGCGCCAGACAGGTCACCCTGGAACAGGGCAACCTGCACGTGTGCCGCTGCGTTGCGCGCTCTCGTCAGTGGCGTCACGCTGTGTGCCTGTAGAAGCTGTTCCGCATGTCGTAGCGCTGTCGCTGCGCCATTCGCGTCTCCGTATGCCAACCTGAGGCGGGCCATCTGGATGTGTCCAGAAATCTGAAACTCTCCATTCCGGGTACGTTCGCTCACGGCGATGCTTTTTTCGATGTGAGTGGCGCAGGCTTCCAGGTCGTTCCATTCATAGCGCAGCGCGCTCAGGTCCAGATGAGCCAGCGCTAGGATAGGCACCTGATCTTCCAACTCGACCAGGGGTTGATATGCCTGATAAGCTTGCTGCAGCAATCCGCGTGCCGCCAGAATTCTGTTCAAAAAAACCTGGATCGTCATTTCTGCATAGCGATTCCCCAATCCAACTGAGAGTCGCCATGCCTCGTTCAGCACATTGTCCGCTTCTTCGAGCTGCCCGTTGTGCCAGTGGGCGATTCCCAGGTTGACGGCCAATAGCTCCCGCAATGCTACGTCCGTTTCCGGCAGCAAGGACAGCGCCCGCTGTGACATCGCCACCGTGCGCTGATCATCCCCACGCGAACGGGCAATATAAGCCTGCGCAGCGGCGATCTGCCCGAGAACATGAGGGTCCTTACCGGCTCCCTGCTCTGCATGTGTCAGCAACCGCTCGGCTGTTTCCAACTGTCCGCTCAGGATGAGCGGCCAGCTAAAGGTAAGAGAAAGCCCTGGACGCGCGGCCACCTGTTCTTCAGGCAGTTTCTTCAGCCAGCCGAGCAGGGTGGCGACTTCGCCGCGCTTAAGCATGCCATCGGACTCGGTATGGATCAATTGTGCAGATCGCTCCCAATCCGCAGCCGCCAGCGCGTGCTGCACGGCCTCGAATGGATATTGGTTTTGCTCGAACCAATAGCTGGCTCTTTGGTGCAGTGTCTCTTCGGTGATTCCAGGAGCCAGTCGCAATCTGTGGCGCAGCAGCTCTGTGAACAGGTGGTGATAGCGGTACCAGTCCCGGCCGGGATCGAGCGGCACAATGAAAACATTGGCCGCTTCCAGATGTTGGAGCACTTCATGGCTATCACTCCGCTCGGCAACTGTGTCGCATAAGGACGCAGACAGTCGATCGAGAATAGCGGTCTTGAGGAGAAAATCCTGAAGATGGGATGGTTGTTTGCTGAGCACCTCTTCGATCAGGTAGTCGAGGATGTAGCGGTGGCTTCCGGTGAAAGACTGCACGAAACCTCTAGAATCGGTGGTATGTTGCAGCGAAAGGGCCGCCATTTGCAGGCCGGCGATCCATCCTTCCGTGCGACGCTCCAGGGCGGCGATATCGTCTTGAGAGAGGTCAAGCGCCATCACCGATTTGAGGAAATCGGCGCACTCTTCGCGCGAAAAGCGCAGATCGTCCTGCCGAATTTCCACTGTTTGCCCGCGTGCACGCAGGCGCGACAGGGGCAGCGGCGGGTCCTCGCGGGTAGCGATCACGAGGTGCATTTGAGTGGGCTGATGCTCGATGAGAAACGTCAACTGTTGGTGAATGGGCAAGGCTTCGACAAGGTGGTAATCATCCAGGACGAGGACGAACGACCGGCGGATGGCGGCGATCTCGTTGATCAGGGCTGTTAGAAACGACTCGGGAGGAGGAGGCTGAGGGCTATGCAGCATGACCTGTGCGGTCTGGCCAATGGCCGGATCGACTGCCTGCAGTGCCGCAACGAGATAGGCCCAAAAGCGAGCCGGGTCTCTGTCCCCTTCGTCAAGTGAAAGCCAGGAGACGGCCAGCGCCGCGTCGTCTGCATCCTGCAGGTGCCTCAGCCACTCTGCGACCAGGGTCGTCTTGCCATAGCCGGCCGGGGCCGAGACGAGCGTCAGCTTGTTCCCTGACCGCAGCCCCTCGTCCAGTCGACGGATCAGCCGCAGACGAGGCACCCGATCCGGGAGCAGCGGTGGAATGTGGAGCTTGGTCGTCAGGAGTGGCGTCGTCATCTCGAAAATACTCCGTGGAGCGCAACGATGAGACGCGAACCATACCTCGCCGCATGCGAGGTCCGTAGACCACCCTGTCTATTCTACCTCAACACATCCCTCCACTCAAGATTCTTATCAGCTTGCCGACTCAGGCATCCGCCATCTCCAGCGAAGTCATGATCGCCACGCAGCCGCCGATGCTGCATGCAACCGGTCAGTAGTCTGCATGAAATCCCAGCACACGCTCGGCGGTTTCGCGCTTCGCCAGATCGATCCTCAGGTGGTATCGCACAATGAAGCGCTATATAGGCGGGCGGCTCACTGAGCCTGGGACATCGGCGCGTTTAGGAACGGCGTGACGGTGGACGCCAACGCGGGGGAGGAGAAGATGTTGTAATGCGTTGTGGAGGGCAGGATGGCAAGCCGGGCATTGGACATTCCGGCTCCGTCCCATCCGGCGTCGGCCTTGCCGCCGCCGAGCAGTTCAAATAGCTCAACAGCGTGTGAAGTACGGACGCTGTCGGCATCCCCAACCACGATCAGCGTGGGCGCCTTAATCGCCGCCACATCCTCCGACCAGTCATAGCCCTGCCGCAGCAGCTCACCAAGCTTGGTGAGCAACACCGGCCAATCTTCCGGCTTCGGCGCGACCCTGGCATAGAGCTGGTACATCGGGGTCTGCTTCATCGGCTCCGCGGCCTCAGGACCCATCTGCTCCATTCCCGCAAGGACCTCGGGGTACCATCCATCCCGCTTGAATGGGGTCGACACGACCACCAGCTTGCGCACCGCGTTCGGATGCCGGATGGCGACTTGCAGGGCGACGCCGCCGCCCAGGGAGTAACCCATGACATCGGCTTTTTGGAGGCCGAGATGCTTGATCAGGGCGGCGATGTCGTCCGCCATCAACGCGAAGCTCAGCGGGCGGTCGATGTCGGCCGTGCGCCCATGCGCCTGCAAATCGACAGCGATGACTTGCCGGCCCTCTGCGAGCAGCGGCAGGACCTCGCCGAACATTTCGATTGCGCCGACGCCACCATGCAGCAGGATCAGCGGTTCTCCCGCGCCATGAATCTCGTAGTACATGTTGAGACCATTCACGGAAGCGTAGTTGCCGGCGGTGAGCGCTGGCTTATTCGTTGTCGTGGTGCTCATCCTTTCATCTCCTTTATCGGTGTTGTTGCGCGGTGCACATCCCACGACGAGCGTGACCGCACAGATCATTGCGAACGCGGTGAGCGTTAGTTTGTTCATAGTCTTCATCATCTCATCTCCTTTCGAGTCCCCATCCGTTGAACTGGCTGTTTCATGAAGTAATCGTTCAGTGGAGTCCAAAATCGACAAATCGGCCTGCCAAACTTGACAAACCTGCATTCGCCGATTGAGTCCAGCACCTGGCCGAGCCGTTGCTTGAGACATCGCAGTTCTGGCGCCTGTGGCTTGAGCGCGACGCTTGCCCTGACAAGAGTGCACTGGATGGCGCGATGTGGACGTGAGATGACGTTGGGGCGACAACGATCTTCTCGTGCTTGCGCTCAACCTGCTTGTTTCGGCGCAGCAGATTGATCGCACGATACTTTGCGGTGGACACGAGGCGGGCGCCCGAGAAGTCCGGGACGCCCGACTCCGGCCGTTGCTCGCGCAGAGACCAGAACGTTCTGCGCGAGCTTCAGGAGAGGAAAGAGCTAGGCAGGTGAGTCTTCGGGCCCGAACACCTGAACGATCTCAGTCTCACCGTCCCCGACGATCTTGCGGAAGCGCTTGCACCATTCGATCGCCTCTTCTAACGACTTCGTCCGAATCACCGCCCAGCCGCCCATTAGCTCCTTCAACTCGATGAACGGCCCATCGGTCACGGTGAATTTCCCGCCGGAGAGCCGGAGGCGCGTGCCCTTCGGTTGGAGGGCGCCGGTCGTGACCAGCACGCCGGCCTGCATTGCCTCCCCGATAAACTCTCCCATCTCTGCCAATAGCTCCGGGGTTGGGGGAGTTGCCGCCTCCGGGTTATAGTGGGGATCGTAAACCAGGAATTGCATGTTCGTTTCTCCTTATGGTTGGGAGCCAGGCCGCCGAACGGTCTCGACCTGGCTCTGTGGAATGACTGTTACATTAGATAGTCGTTCGGGAAAGCCCAAAATCGACAATCGACCCGATGGTTTTGAAAATTCGGGTTTTGGCTGGTTCAGTCCGACAGTTTGCTTAGCCGTCGCTCAAGAAACCGCCGCTCCGGCTCCTGTTGTGTGAGGGCGAGCGCCCGTTGGTAGGAGGCTCGGGCTTCCGCTGTTCTTCCCAGCCGCCGGCATAGATCCGCTCGCGCCGCGTGTGCCAAGTGATAGTTGGCCAGGTCGCCGCGCGCCAGGATAGCGTCAATCAGAGCCAGACCGGCCAACGGGCCATCGTGCATCGCCACCGCCACGGCGCGGTTTATCTCGACCACAGGTGACGGGGCCACCTGCGCCAGCATGTCGTACAAGCTAACGATCTGGGCCCAATCCGTGGCGGCGAAGTCAGGCGCTGCCGCGTGCACCACCGCGATGGCGGCCTGGAGGGTGTAAGGGCCCAGGCGGCCCGACGAGAGCGTCCGCTCCACGAGTGCTGTCCCTTCAGCGATCTGTTCTCGGTTCCAGAGCGAGCGATCCTGGTCCTCCAGTAAAACCAGATCGCCCTCCGGCGAAACACGTGACGCGCGTCGCGATTCGTGTAGCAGCATCAACGCCAGTAGCCCCAAAGCCTCCGGTTCCGGCAACAACTCAACCAGCAGACGCCCCAGGCGCATCGCTTCGCTTGACAGATCCGGTCGCGTCAGCGACTCACCCCATGAGGCGGAGTACCCCTCATTGAACACCAGGTAAATCACTTGGAGCACAGTGTCCAGTCGGTCGGGCAACTCTGCTCGCGACGGCACCTCATAGGGAATCCGCGCGTCGCGGATCTTCGCTTTGGCGCGCACGATGCGCTGGGCCAGGGTGGACGGCGCAACGAGAAAGGCGCGCGCGATCTCCTCGGTCGCGAGGCCGCACACCTCACGCAAGGTCAGCGCCACCTGTGCGTCCTGCGACAGCGCCGGATGACAGCAGGTGAAGATCAGCCGCAGCCGGTCGTCCTCGACACCCTCACCCTCCCACCCCTCAGTATCATTCGTGTCGGCGTCGAGTTGCTCCGCGAGAGCCGCCAGCGAGGCGTGGAACCGGGCGCTCCGGCGCAGTGTGTCGATGACCTTGAAGCGGCCAACCGAAACAAGCCATGCCCGGGGATTGGCTGGCACGCCAGCCTGCGGCCATTGCGCCACTGCCGCGGTGAAGGCCTCCTGCAGCGCTTCCTCCGCAAGGTCGAAGTCGCCCAGCAGGCGGATCAGGGTGGCGAAGATGCGACGCGAGTCGGAGCGGTAGATCGCGTCCACCCGCTCGCGCGCCAATTCGGCCGCGCCCTCGCTCACCGCTTTGTCTCCTTTCGACTTGCGTTGGCGCGAACCGCCCAACGAATCAGGATTGATGTGGCGCGGGCTAGCCCGTGCGTGCGGACGGAACAGGTGAAAGCCGCATAATTCTGAGATGAATTGAGCCGCATCGACCGTAGCTTAGGCGCGTTCACACTAACCGCCTGCACCACCGGCAGAAATGAAGGCAGTTCTCAGCGAGAGATACCAGTTGTAGTAGAGCAGAAGCGCCAAGCCGGCAATGACACCGGGCTTCAACTCCGGTTGGGCGACAATCGAGAGTACTGTCTCACGGCAGAGCGAGGCGCACTCAAAACAGATCAACTCTTCTTCGCCTGCGCTCCTCATCAGGTTGAATCGCCGGTGCCATGGACGACCACGGCGGTGCAGTTGATAGGTGTCACCTTGCCAGTCCTCTGCAACATAACGGCGAGAGAGTGCGGGGTGGCTCACGCGCAACATTGGGTCTCCATTGACTAGCAAGTGAGAGGATTGATTGAGAAAGCCGGCCACCGCCAGTGACATCTCGATCCCCAGCGCCGTGCAACGGGCACGGTGGGGGAACCGATCGAACACCAGTCCGGCGCGAATCTCACCCAGCACTTCGCTCGCCGCGTCGTGGATGACAATATGGGGACGGAATAACCCCTTGATGCGGGCCTTGGCATTTCCAGCCAGCAAACGTCGTTCGAATTGGCTCAAGGCTTGTGAGCCTGTCTCGATTGACATGGGAATAACCGCTCAGTATCTTTATAGCGCACTACGCCATCATTGGCAAGTACTCAGCTCTGGTGATTATCCACACATGCTTGGGCCGCAGTCCTCGGCGGCCCAGCCCGCGCCGAGGCCCGCCCTGCATAGTCCCCGACCGAAGGGAGTGGGGAGCCTGTCGAAGGGACGTCGCGGGGAGCGAGAGCTGTGCAATCACCAGATTAACCGGCTATTGCACGCGCAAAAATTCCAGTGTATATTATCCGCCACCTATCACCCTTCATTGTGGGCCTGTACGCCGGCGAGGGCGGGACGCAGAAGGCGATCGGCGTATCCGATGTCATGTATTGCGGCAAATGCCACCCGCGCGAGCAGCCGGTGCCTCTGCCAGAGCTGAAGTAACACACCCTATGCAAGCATCCTGAGGATCGTGTCCACCCCCTTCGATATCTTCAAGGAAATGCTGCTGCAAGCGGCGGGCGGTGCCCTCGCGCGGCGCGGCTACACACTCCAGGATGATGCCATCCAGATCCGGAGCGGGCTGTACCGGTTCGCCCGGGCGTTAGAGGATGGCGCACTGGCGCTCGTCGACGTGCAAATGCTTTTCTATTCGGGCGGCGGGCCGAGCCGTTTCGAGGTGAAAGTGTGGCGATCCGATCGACCGAGCGACAAGACCCGGCTCGGCGTCTGGCTGCACGGGCAGGCCGTCGAGACACTGGCCGACGATCTGGGCTGGTGGGAGTTCGTGTCGGGTCCCGAACTCGAGGAGTCGCTACGAGACGCTGTGAGCGGTCTTGAACAAATGTGGAAGGAAGAATGAAGAATGTAGAATGAAGAATGTGGAATGAAGAAAAGGTGTTTTGCTATCTGCCATCAGCTATTCGCAGGAGATGATATGCGCACACTCATCCAACCTTCAACGTTTTCGATTGTCGCCTACGATCCCGATGCGCAAGAATGGGGCGTGGCGACGCAAAGCAAGTTCCTGGCCGTCGGCTCGGCGGTGCCGTGGGCGCAGGCCGGCGCGGGCGCGGTAGCGACGCAGTCGTATGCCAACACGTCGTTCGGGCCGAAAGGATTGGCGCTGATGGCGTCCGGCCTGAGCGCGCAGGAGACGCTCGACCGGCTCCTGACCGAGGACGAAGGCCGCGAGCACCGGCAGGTGGGCCTGGTGGATGCGCAGGGCAATGTGGCGACATTCACGGGCAGGGAATGCCTCGAATGGGCAGGCGGCATGACCGGCAGGCACTACGCGCTGCAGGGCAACATCCTCGTCAGCAAAGAGACTGTCTCGGCGATGGCCCAGGCATTCGAGCAGGCGCGAGGTGAGCTGGCCGATCGATTGGTCGCGGCGCTGGCGGCCGGGCAAAAAGCCGGCGGCGACAGGCGCGGCCAGCAGAGCGCGGCGCTGCTCGTCGTGCGCGAGAAGGGCGGTTACGCCGGGTTCAACGATCGATACATTGATCTGCGCGTGGACGATCACTCCCGGCCGATCGCTCGCCTGCGCGCGCTGCTCGATCTGCACCACTTGTATTTCAAGCGGCCCGATCCCGAGTCGCTGATCCCGATCGACAAAAAGGTGGCGCGCGAGTTACAGCGCATCGCCCGGCAGAGCGGGCATTACACCGGCCGCCTCAGCGGCGACTACGACGATGCCACGCGCAAGGCGGTCGAGAAGCTCGTTGGCGTGGAAAATCTCGAGGAGCGCTGGCAGCCCGATGAGCGAATCGACCCGGTCGTGCTGGAGTTCCTGCAGAAGGCGTATCCGGCGCAGAAGCGGCCGGCGACGGGCAGCGGAAAACGCGCGAAGAAATCTCGGCGATAGCGTCGGGGTCGTCACGCCGATGAAAACACGTGACATTCGTCACCTTGACGCCGCTCCGTGCGCATGATAGAATAGGTGTATATCCCCTCCCCCAGGGGAGGGGATAGACGAGAGGGCAAAGATGGATGCGCAAAGCAAAGACACGCTCAAGCGGCGGCTCAAGAGCATCTCCGGCCACGTCGCCGGCATCGAGCGCATGGTCGACCAGGACGCCTACTGCATCGACGTGATCAAGCAGGTGCAGGCGGTGCAGGCCGCGCTCAACAAGGTCAACGACCTCATCTTGAAGGGGCACCTCAACTCGTGCGTCATCGACGCCGTGCGCGGCGACGATAAGAAACGCCGCGAGCAGGTGCTCGACGAGATCGTCGACGTGTTCGAGATGGCGCAGAAAATCTAGTGATCAGTGATCAGTGACCAGTGATCGGTGATCGACGACCAACAGGGCTTTACGTTATCACGCATCACGCATCACGTAACACGTATCACGTAACACGCATCACGTTTCACGCATTGGAATCGAAGCATGACAACTAAACAGGTAACCCTCCCTATCACCGGCATGACCTGCGCGAACTGCGTGGCAACGATCGAGCGGGCGACGAAGAAGATGCCCGGCGTCGTCGCCGCCAACGTGAACCTGAGCAGCGAGCGCGGCGTGTTCGAGTTCGATCCGGGCGCGCTCAGCGAGCAAGAGGTCATCGCCCGGATCGAAGACATCGGTTACGGCGTCGCACGCGCCGAGGCGGACATCCCCATCCAGGGGCTGCACGACGATCGGGATGCGGCGGTCGTCCAGGAAGCCTTGAGCCAGGTCGATGGCGTGCTCCAGGCGAGTGTGTCGTTCGCGACGGAGAAGGCGCGGGTCGAGTACCTGCCGACGATGGTCGGCCAGGGCGACCTGCGGCGGGCGATCGAGGCGGCGGGCTTCCAGGCGATCGTCGCCGAAGGCGCGTCGGGTGAGGATGCCGAGCGCAAAGCGCGCGAAGCCGAGTTCGCTCATCAGCGGCGGCGGCTGGCAGTCGGCTTAATCTTCACGATTCCATTGTTCGCCCTGTCGATGGTGAACGACGCGTGGCACGCCGGCTTTCTTGAGATCCCTCAGTTCCTGCTGCCCCTCTTCCACTGGAGCGGGCTGGGCTGGCTGTTCCTGGCGCTGGCGACGCCGGTGCAGTTCTACGTGGGACGCGATTTCTACGTGGGCGCGTGGAAGGCGCTGAAGAACCGCGCCGCCAACATGGACGTGCTGGTGGCGATGGGATCGAGCGTCGCCTACTTCTACAGCCTGGCCGTCCTGTTGGGCCTGGTCGAAGGCCACATGTACTTCGAGACGGCGGCGGTCATCATCACGCTCATCGTGCTGGGCAAGTATCTCGAAGCCAAGGCCAAAGGCCGCACCAGCGAAGCGATCAAGAAGCTCATGGGCTTGCGCGCGAAGACGGCGCGCATCGTGCGCGACGGCGCGGAGATGGAAGTGTCGATCGACGACGTGCGCGTCGGGGATACGGTCGTCGTCCGTCCCGGCGAGAAGATCCCGGTCGACGGCGTCGTGATCGAGGGCCGGTCGAGCGTCGACGAGTCGATGATCACCGGCGAATCGATGCCGGTCGAGAAGGGGTCGGGCGACAGGATCGTCGGCGCGACGGTCAACAAGCAGGGCCTGCTCAAGTTCGAGGCGACGCAGGTCGGCAAGAACACGGTGCTCGCGCAGATCGTCAGGATGGTCGAGCAGGCGCAGGGATCGAAAGCACCGATCCAGAGACTCGCCGATCAAATCTCGGCGGTGTTCGTCCCGGCGGTGATCGCGATCGCGGCGGTGACCTTCGCCGGCCACATGCTGCTGAATCCTGGGGCCGGGGTCGAGTTTGCGATGAAGGCCGCCGTCGCGGTGCTCGTCATCGCCTGCCCGTGCGCGATGGGCCTGGCCACGCCGACGGCGGTCATGGTCGGGACCGGCAAGGGAGCGGAGAACGGCGTCCTGTTCAAGAGCAGCGAAGCACTGGAGCGGCTCGGCAATGCCCAGGTGATCGCGCTGGATAAGACGGGGACGATTACGGAAGGCAAGCCGAAGGTGACGGACGTAGTGATCAGTGATCAGTTATCAGTTGTCAGTGACCAGTCAGCAGTGTCCACTGATCACGGGTCACTGACCACTGATCAACTGTTGCGTTACGCGGCGAGCGTCGAGCGCGGCAGCGAGCATCCGCTGGCAGCCGCCATCGTCGAAGCTGCGAGCACGCGAAGCGTGACGCTCTCCGAGCCGCAGGCGTTCAGGGCGATCTCCGGGCGCGGCGTCTCGGCGACAGTCGACGGCCGGCGCGTTCTGCTGGGCAACCTGGCGCTGATGCAGGAGCAGCAGGTGCATCTCAACGGGCTTGCGCCGGAAGTCGAGCGGCTGCAAGCCGAAGCCAAGACGGCGATGCTGCTGGCGATCGACGGCGAGGCGGCCGGCGTGATCGCCGTGGCCGACACGGTCAAGCCCGGCTCGAAAGAAGCGATCGCCTCGCTGCACGCGCAGGGCATCGAAGTCGTGATGATCACCGGCGACAACCGGCGCACTGCCGAAGCCATCGCGCGGGAGGTCGGGATCGACCGCGCGCTGGCCGAGGTGCTGCCCGGCGACAAGGCGGCGACGGTGAAGCAATTGCAGGAGGGGAACCTTCGCAAAGTTGTAGCGATGGTCGGCGACGGCATCAACGACGCGCCTGCCCTGGCGCAGGCCGACGTGGGCATCGCCATCGGCACCGGCACGGACATCGCGATCGAAGCCGCCGGGGTGACGCTGATGTCCGGCGACCTGCGCGGCGTGCCCAAGGCGATCACCCTCAGCCGCGGAACGCTGCGCACGATCAAGCAGAACCTGTTCTGGGCGTTCTTCTACAACGTGATCCTGATCCCGGTCGCAGCGCTCGGCGCTTTGATACCGATGCTAGCCGCGGCGGCGATGGCGTTCTCCAGCGTGTTCGTCGTGAGCAATTCGCTGAGACTGCGGGGAATGAAGGTCAAGGCGTAAAACGTGAAGCGTAAAACGTGATCACGTTTCACGCTCCACACCACAACACGACACATCTTCCCAGGAGGAAAGCATGGCAATCGATCCGGTATGCGGCATGGAAGTCGACGAGAAGACGGCGAAGTTCAAGGCGGAGTACAAGGGCGAGACGTACTATTTCTGCTCGCCGGGCTGCCGGTATACGTTCAACGAGCGCCCGGAGGATTTCGTCGGCCCGAACCGCAAGGGCTACGTGCCGATGGAGGGGCACGGACATCATTAGCCCGGTCCTCAAGTGGAAGTTGAAGATGGCAGACGCCCGGTGGTGAGCCGGGCGTTTTGCTCTAACGGTATGGGAGCAAGCCATGCTAGTGAGCAGAGAGAAGAGGGAAGCCAACTCGCCGTGGCCGTCTTGCTAATCGAACAGAACGTCCGTAAGAGCCTCGAGATTGCAGATCGGGCCATTTCGTCGTGGCGCCAGCGACCGGCGTGCTTACGGTAGGTGGACTGGCGCTGCACTGGTCGCCCGCCCTGAGCTGGTTTGCGGACAGGCTCTAGGGGCGGACCAGCAGCACCAGGATGATGATCATCAGAATCAGAAAC
>DASSFZ010000143.1:0-3729 GCA_035693785.1 Anaerolineae bacterium
CCTGGGAGCGTCGAGCGCCGAGGCGACGCCCACGCCGGACGGCGCGTACGCGGCGAGCGGCGCTTTCCTGTCGCTTCCCGGCGACTGGCAGATCGAGGCGGCCGTGCGCCGCCCAGGCGCGTTCGACGCGTTCGCCGCCTACCGCGTGAAAGTGGGGCTGGATGGGCGCATCGCGCCGGCCGGCGAGCCGACGCTCGTCGAATCGATCGTGCGCTGGCTTTCGATCTACGGGCTTGCCTTCGGCGGCTTCGTCGCGATCGCGCTCGGTTTCGTCTGGCTGGCGATCGGCGCCAAGGCGTCGCGCAATCTTACCTCGCTGGCGCTACTCGCCATACCGGCGATCATCGCACTACCGATAGGCGCGCTATCGGTCTACACGTTCTTCAAAGAAGCGACGCCCGGGCTGACGCTCACCAACCCGTATCTACCGGACGAGCAGTCGCTGGCGATCGGGCAGCAGCTCTTCGAGGCGAACTGCG
The DNA here is from genome assembly GCA_035693785.1 of Anaerolineae bacterium. Classification (GTDB taxonomy): domain Bacteria; phylum Chloroflexota; class Anaerolineae; order Fen-1058; family Fen-1058; genus DASSFZ01. Next base: position 480 of record DASSFZ010000143.1, read on the forward strand.
CCGCGTGCCACGGCAGCGCCGGACGCGGCAATGGCCCGCGAGCGGGCGAGTTGACCGTGCGTCCTGCCGACTTCGGCAGTGGCCACCTCGACATTCACACGGACGGCGACGTGTTCTATTGGATCCAGAACGGCTTGCCGACGGTCAATTCGCCGATGCCCGCCTTCAAGAACATCCTGACCGAGGACGAGACCTGGCATCTGGTCAACTACGTGCGGCGGCTGCGCAACCTGGCGGGCGCTGCGTCGTCGAGTGCGTCCGAGGCGGCTGCAGCGCCGCCGAGCGCCCTCCAGCCCTACACGCCTCCATCGTTCATCGCGCCGCCTGAGGCCGCGGCCGGCGTCACGCCGCAGCGCCCCACCCCGGCCGCGTCCGGCGATCCCGCTGCGCTCGAGCGACTGGCCCGCGCGGACGCCGCGATGAATGTGTTAAGATCGCTGGTGGAGAAACAGTCGCTGCGGGACGATGCGGGGAACCGGCTGGACGTCGTCTTCACGTATGCCGCGCCCGACCGCATGCGCTACCAGATCGTCAACGGCGCGACGGCCATCCAGATCGGCTCGGACGATTATCAGCTCATGCCGGATGGCGCCTGGATCAGGAACCAGCGCGCGATCCGGTTCGAGTGGCCGAAGTTTAACTACAGCTCGCTCGCGGGAGAGGCGCGCATCGAGGGCGAGGAACAGATCGGGGAATCAACCGCAACGATTGTCGCATTCCAGTACGGAGGCTTCGACTTTCGCATGTGGATCGACCAGAGGACAGACCGTATCGTCAAGCTGGCAATGGACGGCCCGAACCACCATATGGAGTCCGCGTACAGCGACTTCGACAGCGCGCCGCCGATCGAGCGGCCGACGCCGTAACAACGTGGTGAAGTCCATGGAATACGCCAGCGTTGCCGATCTACTAGCCAACGTCCTGTTCTTACCTTCCCTCCACGGCGAGCTTGGTGTGCTCGACGAGCTGCTGCTGTTCTGCCTGCCGCTCGTCGTCGTGCTCGTCGTTCTGGCGGCGACGGCGCAGCGCGCGCGCCGGAAACAGGAAAGGATGCGCAGCCAGACAAAAGCAGAAAGCTACGGAGACACGCAGAACATGGAGAAAACAGATCCTTAGTTCCTTTAGTTCCCTCAGTTCCCTGAGTTCCCTCTGGGCTCAATATCGGAGGTTGCGATGAAAGATCTGATGATGCGCGCGATCGACCGGGCCAGCCAGCGCGGAGCACAGTACGCCGACGTGCGGATCGTGCGCACGATTACCGAGAGTCTGTCGGTCAAGAACGGCATCGTCGACGCGCTGAATATGGACGAGAGCATCGGCTTTGGCGTGCGCGTGCTGGCCGGCGGAAACCGAGGCGCATGGGGCTTCGCCTCCAGCCGCGACCTGACGGCAGACGAAGTCGATCGCGTCACCGATCGCGCGTTCGAGATTGCCAAAGCCTCGGCGCTCGTCGCCGGCGACAGCCCAGTCGATCTGGGCCCGCCCGTCGCCAGCCGCGGCACGTACGTCACACCATTACAGATCGATCCGTTCAGCATATCCATCGAGGATAAGCTGGGCGTGCTGATGGCCGCCGACGCCGAGATGGCGAAGGTGAAAGGCGTTAAGACGAGGCAGGGCAGCCTGGTCTTCATCCAAGAGAACAGACTGTTCGCCAACAGCGAGGGCGCACTCACCGACCAGACGATCGCCGAAACCGGCGGAGGCATCGTTGCGACGGCCGTCGGCGGCGACGAAGTGCAGCGCCGCTCCTACCCGACCTCGAACGGTCGCCAGCAGGTGACGGCCGGCTGGGAGGTCGTGCTCGGCTGGAATTTGCCCGGCAATGCGGGGCGCGTCGCGAGCGAAGCTGTGGCGCTGCTCAGCGCCGATCCATGTCCGCGCGACATCCGAACGACGATCATCCTCGGCGGCGATCAGGTCGCGCTGCAGGTACACGAGTCGTGCGGCCATCCGATCGAGCTGGATCGTGTCTTCGGCACGGAAGCGGCGTTCGCCGGCACGTCGTTCCTCACGACAGAGAAGCTGCGCGCGTTTCGCTACGGCTCCGAGCACGTCAACGTGACGGCCGAGGCCGTGCGGCCGTACGGCCTGGGCACCTTCGGCTGGGACGACGAAGGCGTCCCGGCGCAATCGACGCCGATCGTCAAGGACGGATGGTTCGTCGGCTATCTGATGTCGCGCGAAACGGCGCCGCGCCTGGGGCTGACCTCCAACGGCTGCATGCGCGCGTCGGGCTGGAATCGCATCCCGCTCATCCGCATGACGAACGTCAGCCTGGAGCCGGGGACGTGGACGCTAGACGATCTCGTCGCCGACACCGGCGACGGCATTTACATGGAGACGAACCGCTCGTGGAGCATCGACGACAAGCGCTACAACTTCCAGTTCGGGACGGAGATCGGCTACGAGATCAAGAACGGCAAGCGCGGGCGGCTGCTGCGCAACTGCACGTACACCGGTATCACGCCCGAGTTCTGGAATTCGTGCGACGCGGTGTGCGACGCCGATCACTGGGTGATGTGGGGCACGCCCAACTGTGGCAAGGGCCAGCCGCTGCAGGTGGCGCATACCGGGCACGGCGCGGCGCCGGCGCGCTTCCGAAACGTTCGAGTCGGTGTGGTGTAGTCTGGAAGGTGGTGATTGGTGATTGGTAATTGGGGGCCCGCGCCATTGGAGAGGCAATTATGCTATTAGGCCACAACCATGCTGAAGACCTGCTGAAGCGCGCGCTGCGATTCTCGCAAGCCGGCGAGACGCAAGTGCTGGTCAGCGCGCATGAATCCTACCTTACTCGATTCGCCAATAACGTGATTCACCAAAACGTCGCCGAAGCGAACGTCGGCGTCACGATTCGCGCCGTGGTGGGCAGGCGGTCAGGCACGGCGACGACGAACCGCACGGACGACGAGGCGCTGGCGCAGGCTGCCGCACGAGCCTTATCGCACGCACGCCGCCAGCCGGAAGACCCCGACTTCCCCGGCTTGCCCGATCCGCAGCCGATCGAACCGGCGCCTTCCTTCGACGAAGAGGTGGCTTCGCTGGCGCCTGAAGGGCGGGCGCGAAGCGTCGGGGTTGTGTGCGATCGGGCGGCCGAGCACAAGTTCGCCGCCTCCGGCGCGTTTCGCACCTCGGCCGCCGAGCTGGCCATCGCCAACTCGCACGGCGTCATGGCTTACCATGCAGGCACGTCCGCCGACCTTCAGGTCGTCGTGACCGGCGAGGACGTCACGGGGCAGGCACGCATATC
>DASSFZ010000144.1:0-10203 GCA_035693785.1 Anaerolineae bacterium
ACGCTGGCCGCTTTGGATGCCGGTCGAAACGCAGACCCGACCAAGCCAACACGAGGAGAGCAGGACCCACCGGCTCTGGTGGCGTTGATCGGCCGCTGCGACAAGATCGACACGACGAATATGACTGTGGACTACGTCCTGGTCAGCAACAAAGGGCCGACCGATCAGGACCCGAGGGGTGGTGGCACAGTCATTGCGTATCCATGGGTGCCCGGTCGCTGGTACGACCTGACCGTCGTTGTGCCGCAGAACGTGAGCAAAGACATCGACGACTACATCCGGCAGTGGCACACGCAGCGCTGGATCGACGCGAATCCCGGCGTTCCGGCCGCCACGATACGAAGCGCCATCGGCTACTACTTCCCCTGGTGGTGCGGCTGGGGCTACTGGTGGTGGTGGTGGAACGGCGGCGACTGCATCGACATCGGCGTGGGCGAGGGCGAGAGCCTCGACGTCGAGCAGATCGTCCCGATGCGGGTGTTCATGCCCACCTGGCCGCCGAAGTGATTGCGGGAAGGGATGAGGTGATCCATGAGCGCGGCTCGATCGATGCGATGGGCCGGCGCGCTGGCGGCAGGCATCGCGCTGGTTTTGGTTTCAGCGCAGATCTCGCCCTCTGCCGTCACGCTGCCTCAGGCAGCGTCGCCGCCGGACCCGCAAAGTGTGACATTCGCAGTAGGCGCCGGGGATCCCCTCGTCGCCCAGGGTGTCATGCCGGCAGACATCCTGAGCGCCGGGGGAAATGCGGTCATTTTGTGCGACGACCTCGGCCTGCTGTGCGTCGATCCGATCACGAGCGACTACGATGTGATCGGGGGCCTGTCTTACGGCCAGGACTTCGTCTCCACCGAGGATTTGCCCATTCAGTTCTCGGTCGCTCAAGGTTCCCTCGGCCTGCCGGGCACGGCGGTGCGGGTCGAGGCGGCTTGCAGCCCGGGTGAGCCGCAGGCCGACGTCTTCGCGACGGCGGGCAATGGCTCGAACGTCCAGGCCCTGGACGGCAACGGCATCGCCTGCGGCGCCAACAGCAGCGCAGGGCTATACCTGGAGGAAGGCGCGTCTTCCAGCGACCTGTCGGCGCTGGATCGCGAGGCGTGCCTCTTGGCCGACCCGAATTGCGATGGCGTTCCTGAGAATCCGGTCTTCCTCACGCTCGCTCCGGGATCGCCGACGCTGGCTGCCCTCGGCGCGTCTCCTGCCGACGTCCTGATGGCCGGCGTCGACTACGTGCCGCTCGAGTGGGCGGACGGCGTGGCCGATCTGGGACTGAACGCCAGCGATGCGATCGATGCGCTGTGCGTCCTCGATAACGGAGATGGCGTGTACGGCGGCGGAGACCAGGTGCTGTTTTCCCTCGCGCCGGGATCGCCGACGCTGGTGGTGCGGTCGTTCAGCCCGGCCGACCTGCTTCAGCCCGGCTCACCGCCGTCGAGGCGCTTCACAGCCGCGTCGCTCGGCCTACAGGCGGGGGACGACGTGGACGCGATGATGTGCGCGTCCGTGCCATTCACGGTTTATTTGCCGGTCGTCCTGAAGAACCAGTGAGGGTAATTGGTAATTAGTCAGCCGCGCACAGCGTGTCATTCCGAACACAGCGTGTCATTCCGAACGGAGTGAGGAATCTCTCGTCCGGCCGGCGAGTGCGGCCCGTTGTGGCAGAGATGCCTCGTCGTGCCGCCTCGGCATGACACGATTACGGAACACGCTTCACGTTTTACGCGTTTTTGGCCGTCTCGGCCAGCCGGGCGAACGCCGATGCGTCGCGCACGGCCATATCGGCCAGCACCTTGCGGTCGAGTGTCACCCCGGCTTTGTTCAGGCCGGCTATGAGCCGGCTGTACGACAGGCCGTTCTGGCGCGCCGCCGCGTTGATGCGCGCGATCCACAGCCGGCGATACTGGCGCTTGCGCTGCCGCCGATCGCGGTAGGCGTAATACAGCGAGTGGAGCATGGCCTCGTTCGCCTTTCTCCACAGCCGATGGCGCGCGCCGCGCTGGCCTTTGGTCAGTTGCTTGATTTTGTTGTGGCGCCGGCGCACATTGGGGCCGGCTTTTGAGCGTGGCATTTCAGGTCACCTTCTTTATCGAGACTTCCCTCGGCCCGCGGGCCTGTGGGGAGGTGACGCCCGGATGGGGACGTCTGGTTGTTAAGCCCTTGCGAAGGTTAGACCCTTCGCTGCGCTCAGAGCTTGCCCTGAGCCTGCGAAGGGGCACGCCCTTCGCAAGGGTAGCTACTTCTGATCGAGATACGGCGTCAGGCGCTTGACGCGGCGGCGCAGCCCCTTCGGCGTAACCGTTTCGGGCTTGTCGGTAGAGCGCAGCACACGTGGCGCCTTGCGGCGGCGCAGGTGCTTGCCCAGCCGCATGCGGCGCAGCTTGCCGCCGCCGCTCAACCGGAAGCGTTTAGACGTGGCTTTGTGAGACTTCCTCTTTGGCACGGCTCGGTTCCTCTTTGCTGGACTTCTTCTTTGGTTGCGGCGCGAGCACCATCAGCATCGTCCGCTCTTCCATGTTCGGCTGCGCTTCCACGTGAGCCACGTCGCTCAGCTCTTGGGCGATCTCCTCCAGGTCCTGCAGCGCGACTTCGGGATGCGTGATCTCGCGGCCCCGGAAGCGAATGCGCACCTTGACCTTCATGCCCTGCTCCAGCCACTTGCGCGCGTCGCGCACCTTGAAGCCCCGGTGGTGGGGATCGGTCTTGGGGCGCAGCCGAATTTCCTTGACTTCGATGATTTTTTGAGCTTTCTTCGCTTCGCGCTCTTTCTTCTGCTGCTCGTACAGGTACTTCCCGTAGTCGAGGATCCGGCATACCGGGGGATCCGCCTGAGGGGAAACTTCGACGAGATCGAGCTGTCGCTCACGGGCGAGTCGCAGCGCCTCTTGAATCGGCACGACGCCCAGGTTCTGGCCGTCGTGTGCGATCACCCGCACTTCACGTGCGCGAATGCTTTCGTTGATTCGTAGCTCTCTGCTGCTGATAGTGCTCCCTCTCTCAATTTGTGCGATGCTTGCCGGTCAACGGCGTGAAATGATAACACACTCAAATTGATCCGTCAACCAACTCGAAGACCTGACGGGTCTCCACCCATGTTGGGGCGACAGTTGCACTGTCGCCCGGCGTCCGCAGTGCAACTGCGGACGAACGGAGATAATCTAAGTGACCGGCACCGAGGCGCCGGTCACTTCGTCACTTCTTTCCGTCGATCGCTTCGCGCGCCAGGGCGATGAACTCGTCGACCGGCCTGGCCTTGAGATCCTCGCCCGATCGCAGGCGGACGGCGACCGCGCCGGCTTCCTGCTCCTTGTCGCCGACGATGAGCATGTAGGGGATCTTCTGCAACTGCGCGTTGCGAATCTTGGCCTGCATGCGCTCGTTCGAGTCATCCACCTCGGCCCGAATGCCGGCAGCCTTCAGCTTCTGCTCGACCTCTCTCGCGTAAACCACGTGCCGATCCGCGATCGGGATGATCTGCGCCTGCACCGGGCTGAGCCAGACGGGGAACGCGCCGGCAAAGTGCTCGATCAGGACGCCGAAGAAGCGCTCCATGCTCCCCAGCAAGGCACGATGAACCATGTACGGACGGTGCGGCTGACCATCCTCGCCGACGTATGCCAGATCGAAGCGCTCCGGCAGGTTGAAATCGAACTGGATCGTGCTGAGTTGCCACTCGCGGCCGAGCGCGTCGTTCACTTTCAGGTCGATCTTCGGGCCGTAGAACGCGCCACCGCCCTCGTCCACCTTATAGGGAATCGCGTGCGCTTCCACGGCGCGTCGCAGCGCTTCGGTAGCCTTGTCCCAATCGGCCGGATCGCCCACATACTTGTCCGGCCGATTGGCCAAATAGGCTGTGAAGTCGCTCAGGCCGAAGGAGCGCAGGATGAACAACGAGAATTCGAGCGCGCGGCTGGTCTCACTCTCGACCTGATCGGGGCGGCAAAAGATGTGCGCATCGTCCTGAGTGAAGCCGCGCACGCGGGTCAGGCCGTGCAACACGCCGCTGCGCTCGTAGCGGTAGACCGTGCCATACTCCGCGTAGCGCTTGGGCAGATCGCGATACGAGCGTATATGGCTCTTGTAGATCTGGATGTGGAATGGGCAATTCATCGGCTTGGCATAGTAGGCCTCGCCTTCGATATCCATCGGCGCGTACATAAACTCTTTGTAGAAGTCGAGATGGCCGGATGTCTCCCACAGGTGAGCGCGGCCGATATGGGGCGAAAAGACCCACTCATAACCGTTTTCCAGGTGAGCCTGGCGGCTGAAGTCTTCGGCCACGACACGGATCATGGCACCCTTGGGATGCCACAAGATCAGGCCAGGCCCCACGTCGTCGGAGACGCTGTACAGGTCTAACTCCTTGCCCAATCGCCGGTGGTCGCGCTTCTTCGCTTCCTCCAGGCGCCACAGATACTGCTCCAGTTCGTCGCCTGTCTCCCACGCCGTGCCGTATACGCGCTGCAATTGCTTGTTCTTCTCGTCACCGCGCCAGTACGCACCAGTAATGTTGAGCAGCTTGAAGGCAGCCGGGTTGACCTTGCCCGTGCTCTCGACGTGCGGGCCTCGGCACAGGTCGACGAACGGGCCATCGACGTAGAACGAGATGACCGGCTTCTCCTTGAGCGGGTTGCCGTATTCGTCGAAGCCGCCTTTTTCCAGCCCGTCGATCAACTCGAGCTTGTACGGCTGGTCCTCGAACTGTGCGCGGGCTTCGTCCGCCGAGACTTCCTTGCGCACGAACGGGTGATCCTCGGCGACGATCTCGCGCATGCGTTTCTCGATCGCTTCCAGGTCCTCCGGCGTCAGACTGCGCGGCAGATCGAAGTCGTAGTAGAAGCCGTTCTCGATCGGCGGGCCGATGGCGATCCTGGCCTCGCCGGGCGGGAACATCTCCATCACCGCCTGCGCCATGATGTGCGCGGCGGAGTGACGGACCTTATACAGATGAGAGTCTTCGTATCGCTCGGACATGGCGAAACTCCTTTACACGATGCAGCGACCCGGCCACCAATCCTCTTCGTCGTCGGCGACCGGCGGCTGCGGGTCGTCGGGCCGCAGGGCGACGCAGCAGCCGGCGTGCTGCCATTCGTCTTCGATCTCCGGCGCGACGATCCACTTGACGGAAACAGGCGAATCGAGTTGAGCGCTCATGGTTGCCTCCAAACCGTCTCGGCGGAGGCAACCGCGCAGTGCGGGTTACCTCGCCGGCGAGCGGGACAGGCGATGCCTCATCCCGTAGCGGATACGATACGTCCTCCTGCGAGTGCCAGCGCCGTCTTCGGTCATTCGGCATCACCTCCCTTCACGACAGAACGTGCGTCCCATCGGCGCGAGCGTTTTCGCTGCCAAACATAAGCGCCTCTCATCCATATGGGACGAGAGGCGCTCTCGCGGTTCCACCCAATTTCGGCAGCGGATCCGTATCCGTTTATCCGTTGTATATCCGTTGCCGCACTCTTGGCTATAACGGGCCGGCCCGGGGCGACTTACTTGGATTCTGCGTTCAGCCGCCCGCTCGCGGGGGGTATTCACCGGGAGGGCTGCGGTGGAGGCTCTCAGTCTTCGACCCCCACTCCCTGGCGCGCTCGCGCCGGTTACTCGTCCCGCTCGACGCTTTCAATTTTCAAAGACGCGGACATTATAAATGGATTGCATCAAATTGTCAACCGAATGGCTTGTGCTATAATGCATTTAACTTACTGTAGATGAGCGTGGTCGAACACTTATGTCGAGAGGATGACCATGGCCAAGAAAAAGGAAACTGCCAAAAAACCGGCTCCCAAGGCAGCCAGAAGGCCAGATGCATCGGTTGGAACAAGCAAACCTGCGGCTCGAGCCGGCCCTGGGCGCGGTCTCAACATCGACCTGCGATACATAACGGATTTTCTGGTCAATCTCCTGAAAATCCCCAGCCCGACCGGCTACACCGAGGATGCCGTCGGCTACGTGCGCGAGGTGATGGCCGATTTGAAGCTGGACACCCGCCTGAATAATAAGGGCGCTCTCGTCGCCTCCTGGAAAGGCAAAGCGTCGAACCGGCCGCGCGCGCTGACGGCGCACGTCGATACGCTGGGCGCGATGGTCAAGGAAATCGATGCGACGGGGCGACTCTCGTTGACCCGGATCGGCGGGGTATCGTGGACGTCCGTCGAGACCGAGGGCTGCACTGTGATCACGGCCGCCGGAAAGAAGATTCGCGGCGCAATCATGCCGCGCCGGGCGTCGGTCCACATCCACGGCCGCGACGGGATCGAGAGCGCCAGGCGCGACGACGAGAACATGTGGGTGCGCCTCGACGCGCGCACCTCGTCGAACGAGGAGACGCGCAAGCTGGGCGTCGAGGTGGGCGATTTCGTCGTGTTCGATCCGCGCGTCGAGGTCACCGACACGGGTTTCATTCGCTCGCGGCATCTGGACGACAAGGCCGGTATTGCCTGCATCGTCGGCGCGGTCAAGGCGCTGCTCGACGCGGGCCAGCAGCCGAGCCAGCGACTTACGATCTTGATCAGCAATTACGAAGAGGTCGGCCACGGCGCGTCGACCGGCATCCCTGCCGACGTGAAGGAGCTGCTCACGGTCGACATGGCGGCCGTCGGCCCGGGCCAAAACAGCGACGAGTTCTCGGTAGGCATTTGCATCAAGGACTCTGGCGGGCCGTACCACATCGAAATGCGGCGCAAGCTGGTCGCGTTGGCCGAAAATGCAGGCGTCCCGTACAAGCTCGACGTCTACCCGTACTATGGATCGGACGGCGAGGCAGCCTGGCGTGCGGGCGCCGACATGACGGTCGGGCTGGTCGGCCCGGGCGTCGAGGCCAGCCATTCGTACGAGCGCACGCACAAGGAATCGCTTGCCGCCACGGCGCAGCTCATCGCCGAATTCATGCTCTCGTGATCCGAGGCGAATAGAGATCCGTTTCGAGCCGCAAGCGGCTTCGCTTGCGGCTCGATTGTTTAGAGCCTATCCGAAAACTGAAGTGCAGGCTTGAGCCTGCCGCATCTGAACCGGACTAGAGCGGATTCCGCTTTGGCTTACGCCGGAGTCGAGGCTTTAGGAGGAACTTGATCTAATGCACGAGGCGGCTGGTGCCCACGATAGGCAAATCCTGCGAGTTGCCGTTCGCGAACGCGATCGGGATGCATGCGGATTTCGGATCGGTCGCCAGCGCGAGAATGACATCCGAGAACTCCGAATCGGGCGCCTGCCGGTCGAGGACGATCAAATCGACCGGCGCGCGGCGGGCGAGCAGCACCGCGTCAGAGCCTCGGCGAACCGACTGCGCCAGGTAGCCTTCCTTGCGCAGCCAACTTTCCAATAAGATGCCCGTTCCCCGGTCCGGATGCACGACCAACGCATGCTTTTGCATATCGACCCCGCTTTTCCGCTGAATTCGTCAATTCAGCGGGAGCCAACTCTAAACTTCAGTGAGTATATGCCGGATGGGATTCAGGAATGTTTGGAGTGGGCGGATATTGAGTTTGCGTAGCGTTGTGATATTTAGCGATGGTCTCGAACGAATTGCGCCGGATCGAGATACCCCCAGGCGTGTGGCGCGGCGCGCGACGGGCGGTCGTCCCAAGTGTAACCCAACGCCGGCGCGCGGCCGTTGCACGTGCCTCGTCCCCCGGCCGAGTCGGGCGGAAATAGATTCGATCCGTCGGCCCAATCACGGATTTCCCAGTGCAGGTGCGAGTTCGGCCCGCGATCGAGCACGCGGCCGACGAGATCGCCTCGCCGCACTATCTGGCCGCGAACGACGGCGACACGATCCAGATGCCAGTACGCCGACCACACACGCGCGCCATCCCGGAGGAGATGCTCGATCACGATGATGTCGCCGTCGCCGCCGGCCGGCTGCGTCCACGAGACAACCCCATGCGCGACGGCCACGACCGGCGCGCCGGCTGCCAGCCCCGGCGACACCTGCCCCCGCGCGTCGAGCGCAAACCAGTCCTCCCCCGCGTGATACAGCTTGTCGAACGGGACGCGGTCGCCATTCCGATCGACGAAGCACTTGCCCGCGCTGCCCAGCCCGGGATTCTGCACGCCGAAACGCGTATCGACGTTCAGCGGGCCTGTGACGCCGTGCACGTACGGACCGAAGCGGGTTGGATCGAGGGGGAAGTCGAAGACGTCGGCGGGGATCGGGGAAGGAAGCGGGACGGGCACAAGATCGATTACCTGGCTGACCGGATCAGGGGTACACCCGAAGCACAAACCGGCCAGGGCGATCAGAATCGCTCGGAACAGAACCAAGAGGTGTTTCATAATAGTCAGCGAATTGGGTAGGCCAGCAGTCCGATCAGCGAGCCGGCCAGCGTCCCCAGCAAGTTGACCACGTCGTTGTTCATCCACGTCCAGCCGCGCACGCGCAGATTGGGTGTGCCATCGCGCTCGATCGGCTTCTCGGTCTCCTTGCCGCGCCTTTCCGAGTAGTAAATGCCCTGGACCGTCGCGCCGAGCAGGCTGTCGAGCATTGAGCCGAGCAGCCCGGCGATCGCGCCGAGGGGCAGCAGCCGCCAGTCGCCGTAAAACACGGCCGCCAGCCCGCCGATCAGCGCTGCGCCGCCCAGCGCCGCCGAAGTTCCCAGCCACGTCACGCCGCCCGACGCGCCGGGCGCGACGACGCGGCCGTTCGTGATCAGGCGCGGCCTGTGCGCCGACAGCACGCCCAGCTCGGTTGCCCAGGTATCGGCGTTGGCTTCGGCCATCGCGCCGACAAAGGCCGCGAACAGCCAGGGCGGCTCTCCTGCAATGCTATACAGAACTGCAACGACGGATGCGACGCCGCCGTTGGCCAGCGTCTGACCCAGGTCGCGCGGGCCGCCCTTGGCAAACGACTCGGCGACCTCGGCCTTGGCGCCCTCTTTGTACCGGGTGAGCAGTGAGGACGAGACGAAGAACGCGATCAGGAGCAGGCCCGGCGCCAGCCCGCCGAAACCGAAGATCGCCGTGCCGGTGATCACCGCGCCCAGCCATCCGGATCGTGTCAGTGCATGGCGCCCATATCCGGCGTAGCCGATCAACGTGCTCAGCGCGAAGCCGGCGAGGAGACGAAGCGGAAGGCTCATGTGAGAGAATCCGCCAGGCCGGCAATGCGCTCGGCGATGAGGCGCACGGCTGGGTCAGGCACGCCGTCCGGCGCTTGGGATTGCAGGCGCAGGTCGATCGGATCGTTGACGTAGTCGATGCTCGCGAACACACCGTCGCCGGCGCGCTGGGCGATCTCGGTCGAGAAGATGTCGAGCCGGCTGATGCGGGCGATCGTCCGGGCAATGTCGCGCAGCGCAGAGAGACCGAAACACGCTTCCCGTTCGGCCGTCACGGGTCGATATTCGTGCGTCTGAACGTTCCACCAGAAAGGCAGCACTTCGTCTAACGCGAACAGGACGCGAAACCAGGCCGGCCCGGCCTCGGTTCGCCGAGGGGTCACGCGCGCCTGGACGAGGTATTTGTCGGCGGGGTTTTCTCGCCGGATGTCCTGAATCTGCGCCCAACTCGTCAGATCGCGCTTGACGCCCGCGCCGCCGCCGCCGTGCGCGGGCTTGAGTATGAACCGGTGGCCGAGCGGCGCAAGGTCGGGCGTCGGCAGATCGGGCGCATCGTCGAAAGGCGGCAGCACGATAGTGCGCGGCGCGTGCAGGCCGGCCCTGATGAATTCGAGATGCATCGTCGCCTTGTCCCACGCGCGCAGCGCGAGCGGTCGATCGTTGAGGACTCGCACGCCACGCTCGCGGCACCCGTCGGCCAGCGGGTAGAATGCCTCGTCGACGTCCCAGGCGCGGTCGAGCAGGAGGCGGAATGCTATGTCGCCTGCCTGCAATCGATCGAGCGTGGCCGCCAGCGTGCCGGGTGTGATTTGCAGCAGCGACAGGTCGCGCGCGCGGCAAGCCACGTCGAGCAGCGTGACGAAGCCGGCGTCGTATTCCCAGTTCCAGGCAATCGCGACATCGTAGGCTTGTGGCATAGCGAGAGTGAGTGTACCATATTCTCAATTCTCCAATCTCCACTTACTAAAAGATGAAACCAAAACTGGCGCGCAAATTGACCAGGTGGTTCGAGGCAAATGCCCGCGATTTGCCGTGGCGGCGCAGGCGCACGCCCTATCGCGTCTGGCTCAGTGAGATGATGCTGCAGCAGACGCAGGTCGATACGGTGATCCCTTATTTCAGGCGATTCACGAAGCGCTTCCCGACCGTCAGGGCT
>DASSFZ010000145.1:0-10829 GCA_035693785.1 Anaerolineae bacterium
GAGATCCCCGCGCCGCGCCGAGACGAACCGATTTCTAGGCTAGTTCCGGCTGCAGCAGGCCGTAATTGCCGTCCTTGCGCCGGTATAGCACGCTGAACGACTCGGTCTCTGCGTCGAAGAACACGAAGAAATCGTGGCCCAGCAGCTCCATCTGTTCCAGCGCCTCTTCGCGGTGCATCGGCGACACGGCGAAGCGCTTGATGCGCACGATGTCTCCCGGCAGCGGCTCGGCGTCCTGCTCGGCGGCCGCCTCGACGGCCGCCACGTTGGGCTTCTCGCCGGCGGCGCGCTCGCCGCGCTGGGTGCGCCGCTCCTTGTAGCGCGAAATCTGGCGCTGCATCTTGTCCAACACCGCGTCGATCGCGGCGAAGATATCTTGATCGCGCTCCTCGGCGCGTAGGAGTGCGCCGCGGTTGCGCACCGTCAGTTGCGCCACGTGCCGATCCTGAGCGGATCGGGTCTTCTCTACCGAGAGGTCCATATGCGCTTCGTCGATCGTCGGCAGGTAGCGATCGAGCTTGGTCAACTTCTTGGTGACGTAGTCGTTAATCCGGTCGTTGATGACGATGTTCTTGCCGCGAATGGTGACTTCCATCCCATCCTCCGGTACGTGATTTGAGCTTGCGTCACGCCGCGCGGGCCAGCACCAGCCCGTAGACGGCGGTGACGCCTCCCTCCTTCAATGCCAGGGCGCAGGCGTCCAGCGTTGCGCCGGTCGTGCACACATCGTCGATCAGCAGCACGGCGGCGCCGCGCAAGACGTCCGTGCTGCATCGAAACGCGCCCGCCACGTTGGCCCGCCGTTCCTCCGCACCCAGCGTCATCTGGACGGCCGTGGCGCGCACGCGCCGCAGCGCGCCGGCGTAGATCGGCAGGTCGGCCTTGCGGCCGACGCGCCGCGCCAGCAGTTCGGCTTGATTATATCCCCGTTCACGCTGCCGCTGTGGGTGCAGCGGCACGGGCGCAATCGCGCGCGCGGGCGCCGGCGCCGCCAGCCAGAATGAAGCCAGGGCATCCCCCAGCGGATCGGCCAGGGTGGCCAGGCCCTGATACTTGAACGCGTGAATGGCGTGGCGCATGCGGCCGTCAAACATCGTCAGCGCCCGGATCGAATCGATCGCCGGCGCTGAGGCGCGGCAGCTCGCGCACAGATGGGATGGCGTGCCGGGCTTGCCACAACGGGCACAGAAGGGAGGGGCGATGGGCTGCGCGCTGGCCTGGCAGGCTGCACACCACAGCGAGCCTGGCGCGCCGCAGCCGCCGCAACGCGGCGGGAAGATGAGATCGACGATGCGGCGCCAACGAGCGACAGGAGAGAACGTGAACTCAGCCACCGCTGGGCCGGTCCTTCTCCGGTTTTGGTCCCCTCCCCCTGCGGCGCGGGGGGAGCCGGAGGGGGGCGAGGCGCGCTAGAATATACCCGCCTGCATGACCTGCAGGATAGCCGGGCCGAGCAGCACCACCCAGATCGCCGGAAAGATCAGGAAGACCATCGGGATGATCATCTTGATCGACGCCTGGTGCGCTTTTTCCTCGGCGCGCTGGCGGCGGCGCGTGCGCATCTGGTCCGCCTGGATGCGCAGGATTTTCGTCATGCTCACGCCCAGGACTTCCGCCTGAATGATGGCGGCCACGAAGGAAGTGACTTCCGACACTTCCATGCGGTTCGCCATGTCGCGCATCGCTTCGCGCCGCATGCGGCCGAGCTGGATCTCTTGCAGCACGCGCGTGAAGGCGCGGCTGAGCTCGTTATTCCACTTCTCGGATACCTTCTTCATCGCCTGGTCGAAGCCCAGGCCGGCCTCTACGCAAACCGTCAGCAAGTCGAGCGCGTCCGGCAGCGACTTGACGATGTTCGACTGGCGCGACCGGATCCGGCTGCCCAGAAACAGCACCGGCAGAAAGAAGCCCAACAAGGCGAAGACGATCGTCATCAGCAGCCGCATGCCGATCTCGGCGTTCGTGAGCCACAGCACCACGAAGATCAGAGCCGCCAGCACGATGGCGGCCAGCACACGCACCCCGAAGAATTCCGACGCCGACCAGTTCTGCGGATTTCCGGCCAGGTCGAGCTTGTGCCGGGTAGCTTCCAGCGTGCGCTCCGGCGTGAAGCGCTTGACGAATTCGGCCATACTGCGCACCAGCGGCGCGATGACGCGCTCGCTGAACGGCATCGAAAGCTCGATCTCTTCGAGCGTCGCGGCCTGCTCGCGCGCGCTGTACTCGGCCAGCCGCGCCTGCAGCGCCTCCCTCGGATCGCGCGCGCTCAGCCCGACGAGGATCAAGACCACGGCCAACCCGATTGCGACGAGCAGTCCAATCCCCAGAAACCCCATCACGCACTCCTTGACCGGTTATACCTCGATGCTGACGATTCTGCGAATAATGAAGTAACCCGTCAGAATGCTCAACCCGCTGCACACGACCATCGACCAGCCGCAGAAACCCGTGGTGAACAGCTGCGAGATATAGGTTGGGTTGATCAGGTACAAGAAGCCCGTGATGGCGAACGGCAGGAACACGATGACGTACATCGAGATGCGCCCCTGGGCGGTGAGCACGCTGATCTCACCCTTGATGCGCACCCGCTCGCGAATGGTGTAGCTGATCGTGTCGAGGATCTCGGCCAGGTTGCCGCCCACCTCGCGCTGCACGTTCATCGCCGTGATGATCAGGTCCAGGTCGTCGCTCCTGACACGGCGCAGCATGTTCGCCAACGCCTGCTCCTGGGTCAGGCCGAGCTGCATCTCCTGCACCACGCGCCCCACTTCGGTCGCGAGCGGCGGCGAAAGCTCGCTGGCCACGGCTTCCATGGCCTGCGTCGCGCTGTAGCCGGCGCGCAAGCCATTGACCATCATGTTGAGAAAATCGCCGAGCTGATTGTTGAACGCCCTCAGGCGGCGACCCTGCGCTATGTTGACCAGCGTGCGCGGCACGAAGAACCCGACGACGGCTATCAGCAGCGCGAAGACGATCGAGCCTGACGACAGGAGGAAACCGAGCACGCCGCCCACGACGACCGACGCGACCAGAAAGATCAGGTACTCGAAGACGGTCAGCTTGAGATCGGCGCGGGCGAGCTGCGTGGCAATGTCGTCCGCGAAGCTCCGGCCGGCGAGCGCCTTGTTGATCGAGTCGCCGACCAGCGACATGCGCGCGCGCGCTTCCTGGGCCGGCTGGCCCGCCCCTATCTCGACGGTGGCGAAACGCTCCAGGCGCCGCTCGAGCTCGCGCCGGGGCAGCAGCGAAGAGATCACGCCGAAGAGCAGAATGACCAGCGCCACGCCGCCGATGGCGAGCGCGATAATCTGTGGGGACATGCTCCCGCCCTCGCTCGTTAGCGGCGCTGCCCGAGGCCGAAGATGTTCGGCGGCAGGCGAATGCCGGAGGCTTCGATCTTTTCCATGAACTTGGGACGCAGGCCGGTCGGCTTGAAGCGCCCGATGACCTTGCCGTTCTCGATGCCGATCTTCTCGAACTCGAACAACGACGACATCGTGATGACCTCGCCTTCCATGCCCTGCACTTCGTTGATGCTCACGATCTTGCGCGAGCCGTCGCGCATGCGCTCCTCCTGCACGATCACGTCGATGGCGGACGAGATCTGCTCGCGGATGGCGCGGTGCGGCAGATCCATGCCGGCCATGAGCACCATCGTCTCCATGCGCGCCAGCGCGTCACGCGGCGAGTTGGCGTGCAGCGTCGTCATCGATCCCTCGTGGCCGGTGTTCATGGCCTGCAGCATGTCCAGCGCTTCCGCGCCGCGCACCTCGCCGACGATGATGCGGTCCGGGCGCATGCGCAGCGAGTTGATGACCAGATCGCGGATGGTCACCTCGCCGCGGCCTTCAATGTTCGGCGGCTTCGACTCCAGCGTCACGACATGCTCCTGGCGGAGCTGCAGCTCGGCGGCGTTTTCGATGGTCACGATGCGCTCGTCCTCGGGGATGAACGACGACAGGATGTTGAGCAGCGTCGTCTTGCCCGAGCCGGTGCCGCCCGACACCAGGATGTTGCATTTCCCCTGAACGCACGCCTTCATGAACTCCACGGCCTCCGGCGAGACCGTGCCCAACTCGATCAGGCGCTCGATCGTCAGCGGGATCTTGAAGAACTTACGAATCGTGATCACCGGGCCGACGAGCGACAGCGGCGGGATGATCGCGTTGACGCGGCTGCCGTCGGGCAGGCGCGCGTCGACGTACGGGCTGGACTCGTCGATGCGCCGGCCGAGCGGCGCGACGATCCGGTCGATAATGCGCATCACGTGATCCGCGTTCTCGAACGTCGCACTCGTGCGCTCGATCCGGCCCTCGCGCTCGATGTAGATGCTCTTCGGGCCGTTGACCATGATCTCGGTGATCGTCTCGTCGGCGATGAACGGCTCGATCGGGCCGAAGCCCAGAATCTCCGCGACGATCGCCTCGAACAGGCGCGAGCGCTCGACGCGGCTGAGGATAATGTTCTCCTCGGTCAGCACCGAGTCGAACAACTCCTCGATCGAGGCGCGCACCTCGTCCGTCTTCGTCACGTCCATCGACGGGTCCAGCTCGGCCAGGAGCTTCGTCTGCACCCGCGTTTTGAGCTCCAGGTAAGCGTCGCGCACCGGCGATGCGGCGATCGTCGGCCGGCGCATGCGCATCTCGGCGAGCTTGGACGACTCGGGGGGAGCCGGCGGCCCGCTGCGCGCGGCGCTGCCGCCGGACTGCCCCGGCGCCGGCGTTTGCGGCGTTTGCGGCTGACCTTTCTCGATTCGCTTCAAGAGTGACATGCTCTATCCTCCTCACGCGTCGCTTATTGGCGGAAGAAGCGCGCGCCGCGCTTGCGCGACGCGTCCTCCAAGGCCGCCTCCTCAACAGCCGCCTCCCGCGACGCCTTCAGGTCGGCTGCCAGTCGCTCCGCGAGCTGGTTGATCGCCGCGGCGATCGGCTTGTTGCGCTGCTCGGTGACCAGCGGCAAGCCGCGCCGGATCGACTGGTCCACCGTGTCTGCATCGTGCGGAATCTGCAACAGCACCTTGTGCTTGAGATTATCCTCGATGAGCTTGGCCGTGATGGGGTTGCGCGAGTCCATCTGGTTGAGCACCAGCATCATCTTCTGCGACGGATATCCCAGCGCCTCGGTGACCTGGAAGAACACGCGCGCGTTCTTGATGGCGGGCACTTCGGCCACCGTCAGCAGGACGACCCGATCCGCTATGTCCAGCGCGGTCAGCGTCAGATCGCTGAGCGTGGACGCCGTGTCGATGACGATGTAGTCAAACTGCAGCCGCATCTCGTCCACGATGCGCTGCAGATGGTCCGGCTGCACCAGGTCGGCCAGCTCGGGCCGGTTCGGCGCGAGCAGCGTCTTGATCCCGGAGGGATGCGGCGTCATGACCGTGGACAGCAGGTCGGCGTCGAGATCGTTGATCGACTGCGAGATGTCGGCGATGCTCCGGCTGACGTGCAGGTTGAGCATCACGTCGACGTTCCCGTATTGCAGGCTGGCGTCGATGAGGGCGACCTTGGCGTCGGGCCGCTGCAGCGCGACGGCCAGATTGACCGCCACCATGCTCGTGCCGACGCCGCCCTTCGGGGCGTACACGGTGATGACCGAGCCTTCCGGCGCGGCCACGGCGGCCGGCACCGCCATGCGCCTGCCCGACGGGCCGACCATCTGCACCATCGCTTGCGGCGGCATGGCGGCCGCCCGCTGCTGGCCCATGCGATAGACGCGGCGGATGGTCGACACCAGCTCGTCGCTGCTGAACGGCTTGGTCAGAAAATCGCGCGCGCCGGCGAGCATCGAGCGGCGCACATAGTCCGTGTCGCTCTGCACCGACATCATGATCACCTGAACCGTCGGCACTTCCTGAGTGATCGCCTCGACCGCGCTGATGCCGTCCAGACCGGGCATGTTGATGTCCATCAAGACAATATCGGGCTGGTATTCCCGCGCCGACTGGATGGCGTCGTGACCGGTGCCGGCCACGCCGCTCACCTCGATATCGCTCTCGAACGCAAGCAGCTTGCGGACGTTCTCGCGCGTCTCGGGAATGTCGTCCACGATCAGCACGCGGATTTTGTCCGATCCCACGTTGACGCTCCTCAGCTTCAGTGAGTTCCTTCAGCGCCCTGAGTTCCCACTCGGCACTTGAGGAATTGAAGGAACTAAAGGAACTCCATTAACGGCAGACATCTTTCGTCCAGCGCTCGGGGCAGATCGCTTCGTTCGGCGGCGGCGGGTAGTTGATCGCGAAGTCCAGCTTCGGCGGCAGGGTCACGCTGAAGCTATCGAACACATACTGGAGCGTCACGCTGGTCGTGCTCACTGGCGCGCGATCGGGCGCCCCGCGCAGGGCCAGATCGATGATCGCGTCGCTCTCGCGTAGCCACTGCAGGATCAGCGCCTGTTGCGGATCGACGATCAGGATGATAACGTTGGGGCGCGGCGGCGTCGCGGTCGGCGTCGCGCCCGGCACCGACACCGTGGTCGGCGTCGGTTCCCCCGGCGCGCCCGGCGTGAAGCGCGGGATCGGCGTCGGATCGACCCAGTCGCCGAGACTCAGCACTTCGAGGTCCTGCAAAACAAGCTGCGACGACAGCCTCGGGAAAACCGTTGCGCTTTGAAGGCTGGCCAACACCGCCTGCGCGGCCGCCGCGGGCTCGAGCCCGGCGGCGATCAGTTCGTCGACCAGGTTGCGATTGAAAAAAATCGTCTTGTACTGCCCATCTCGATCGACGTCGACCAGCCAAAACGAAGCGAGCACGTCGACGTGATCGCCGGGCCGGATAGCGTACCCGACGCTCGACAGTTGATCGACGGGCAGCGCGACGGCGCGCCTGTCGTTCGGAATGAGCAGGGCCGCGTCGGAGCCGCGTGCAGCCAAGAGCGCGGGATCGCGCGTCAGCATCACGTCCATCAACGGCTGGTTGTAGAGAATATCGGTCCGGGCGATGAAATTCTGGACATCCTCTACATTCGTGAAAGCGCCCGGCGGCACGTTGCTCGCCGGCAAGCTCGCCATAGTCACACTGTCTGCCGTGATCAGTCGCCCACGCGGAATGTTCTGCGCGGCGACCACAACCTCGACCATCGGGGCGGCGGGCGTTGGCTCCACCGTCACCTCCGGCGTGGGCGGTTGGCCGATGTTTCCCGGGCCGAGCAAGATATACGCAGCCACCGCAGCCAGGAGCATCACCACACCTAGCAGGATTAACGTGCGACTACGTCGCATGGAAAGCCTCCTCACAAGAGTTGGGCGATGCCGCTGTGCCCTCGATTCAAGTCGCGCTCTGAGTCCTTCGACGGATCACGCCGACAACCACCAGAATGAGAATCAAGATGCCGGCAGTGACCAGACCGGCGCTCGTGCCGGTCGACGGCAGGCTGCCTGCCTGACCTCCGGGCGTGGCTGTGATCCCTGCCATCGCCGTAGGCGGGGGCGTGGCCAAAGCCGTGGCGGTCGCAAGCTCAAAGCAGGCGCCAGACTGCGGAAGCAACTGATCGTTGCTGCCCCATCCCACGACGCCGGTCCGCGTCGCCACTCTCCACCACCACACGCCGTCGGCGCGCTCCGGCCCGGCCGTCACAAGAACGACGTCGCCTCGCCCCACGATCTGCACGTGGTTGGCGCCGAAACCCGGCGCGTCGCCCAAAATCAGTCCCTGCGCTCCCACGACGCGCGCACAGGCATTCACTCGAATGCCGAGGCTGGGCGTAGCCGGCGGACCTGGCGGGCGGGGCGCGCCACGGGTTGTTGTCGGCTGAGGCGGCACGCCCGTGGCAACGACCGTCGATGTACTCGTTGGCGCCGCCGAAGTGCTCGTCGGCGGCACCAAAGTGCTCGTCGGCCGCACCGGAGTACTGGTCGGCGTGCTGATCACGACCTGCGTCGGCGTGGGCGACGGTGGCACCTGCTCCAGCCTGGAGTGCGGAGACGGCCTGAATCCGAGACTGCTCACCGCCACCAGTAGCGCAAAGGCGGCTGCGACGCCGAGCGCCAAGCGATCGCGCATTCACCTCTCCGGTTTGCCAGCTCGGCGCGATCGCCGACCTGGCGGCGCAAAGTGACGTAATTCTAGCAGAAATCAAAGCTAGAAGCAATTAGAACAGGACAGAAGTGCTATCAGGCCGGTGTGCGCAAGCGCGCGGGCCAGTATTCAGAGGGGCTCCGCTACGGCAGGGGAAGGATCAGGCTGACCTTCGTGCCGCGTCCCGGCGTGCTGTCGATCTGGACCTGGCCGCCCATCATCTCGACGCGCTCGCGCAGCGTGCTCAAGCCGATGCCTTTGCGAGCGGACAGCGTCTCGACCACGTCGAAGCCACTGCCGTTATCCTCGACGGAGACGCGCACGGCATCCTCGGTCAGATCGAGAAACACCTGTGCCCGGGTGGCGTGCGCGTGCTGGCGCACGTTGCCCAGCAGGTCCTGGACGATACGAAACAGCGCCATCTCTTTGTAGCCCGTGAATCGGCGCTCGTTGCCCGTCACGGTCAGCGCGATGGGCATGCCGCTCTTCTCCGCGCAGCCGTCCACGTAGCGCTTGAGCGTGGGCACCAGGCCGAGATCGTCCAGCATCATCGGCCGCAGGTCGAACATGAAGTCGCGGACTTTCTGGAACGTGCTCGTGACGGCGGTTTTGAGATTGCTCAACTCGGAGCGCGCGCGCTTGGCATCGTGGTCGAAGAGCCGCTCGCAAATCTCGGCCTGCAAGATCAGATTGGTGAGCGATTGGGCCGGGCCGTCGTGCAACTGCCTGACGAGGCGCTGTCGCTCCTGCTCTTGCGTTTCGATGATGCGCACGATCGCCGGCTGGCCCGCATCGGCGGCGCCAGAATCGATCCCCACGCCGGGTGCCACGACGCCAGCGCCGTCGGAGACGGCGCTGACAGAGCGATTCAGGGCATTGGCCAGACGGCTCAGATTCTGCTGATCGCTCTGGAGCTTCTCCAACTGACTCTTCATCATGACCAGGCGCTTCTGCGCCTCCTGCGCCTCGGCGTAAACCGCCTGCAGATCGCTGCGGGGCACGGTATCGATGTGGATCTCTGTCTGCTTCACCCGGTTGGCAGCCTGCGCGTTGCGCTGCGCCAGACGATCCACCTCGCCGCCCGTCTGCTGGATCAGCAGGTCGATCTCCTTCAGTTCCCGCTGCGTTTGCTCGTACTCGGCCTTCAGCTCGTCGAGGAGATGAGAGGAAGACCCCGAGCCTGCCGCCCGGCCGTGCAGTGCGTCCATGATTGATGCCGCCTCCCGTGCAGCGCGCGGCGCGCCTATGGATCCTTAGACAGGGACGGCCGCAGCCCAAGCCGGTCGCCTTGACCGACCTGAGTATCCTGCAGGCGCACCCATCCCCGGCGCAGGGCGTACACGGCTGCCTGCGTGCGATCCTCGACGTTCAGCTTGCGCAGGATCGAGGTCATGTGGTTCTTCACCGTCTGGTGGCTGATGCCCAACTGATGGGCGATCTCCTTGTTGCTCAGGCCGCGTGTGATGTGCTGCAGGATCTCCATTTCGCGGGGCGAGAGAGGGACGAACGCCTCGTCGCCCAACTCGCCTTCGACGATGCCGAACCGCTCGCTTTGCTTGTACAGCCACGGCGCGAGCTGAGCGTCGTCCATGACCAGGCCGCTGACGATGTAGCGGCCCACATTCACCTCGCGCACCGCCTCGACCAGCTTGTGGGGCTCGACGTCTTTGGGGAAGTAGCCGTGCGCGCCGGCCTTGATGGCGTGGAACATCTGCTCCTCGTCGTCGTAGCCGGTGAGGATCACGGCGCGCGCGCCGGGCGCGTCCTGGCGCAGCCGGCGCGCCACCTGCAGGCCGTTGAGCGTCGGGATATTGACGTCCACGAGCACGACGCGCGGCGACAGCTCGCGCGCCGCGCGCAGCGCCTCTTCGCCGTCGGACGCTTCGCCGACGACGACCAGGTCAGGCTCGGCGCTCAACACCTCGCGCAGGCCCTGGCGGAATAGAGGGTGATCGTCTACGATGAGAACCGTGATCTTCTGCTGCATGGCAACCCCGTTCCAGTATACCAAAAAGGCTAGTCAGGCGCAAGCAGATGGTATGCCAGGCGCGTTGCAGTTTCGTAGCAAACCGGCTCTTCGTTCCGCGTCGTGCTCCCGCTCACGGCCTGCCCCACCTCGCCCGAAAGATCAGCCAGTGCTTTGGCGCGAAGGGCGAATCTCCCTCGAACGCCGGTTCCAGTTCGGGCGCGTCGAGCAGCGCTGCCGAATAGAAATTCGGCGGCGCGGCGACGAAATCCGCTGCGCGCGACCGCAGCAGCGCCAGCAGCGCCGCCTCGTCGCGAATGATCGGGATCACTTCGGGTGAGACCAACCCCGCCAGGTCGAGCAGCGGCCGGCGGCTGAAATAGCCGATCGCGCCGATGTCGTGCGCGGCGACCAGCGCTCCCGGCGGCGTGTTCGATTCGATCCAGCGCGCCGACGCGACCAGCTCGTTCTCGATCACGTTCACGTCGACGCGATATGCGCCGGCGCCGACGAGCCAAAATGCAGCCGTCGCGGCGATCACCGATCCCACCCACACCGGCCTGGCGATCCGGTGGCGTTCCCGACTCAGTCGATCCAATTTTGCTCGGCCTGGATTGCCAAATCCAGGCCCAAACCGGGGATGGGACAGTCCCCTCAGAGCATTTTCGGATCGACTGAGACTCCGAAGGATGCGCGCTGTGCCGTGGACCCCGAAGAGAATAATGACAGGGATGATCGGGATCAAGTACCGCCCGTGCTGGTACACGACCGGCAGCCGCAGCAGGTACACGCCGAGATGCGCGGCCATCCATGCGATGGGCAGCGCATACGCCCAGGTCGCTCGGTCA
>DASSFZ010000146.1:0-21668 GCA_035693785.1 Anaerolineae bacterium
ATCAGGCCCGCCAGAAAGAACCACGCGATACGACGTTGGGTCAGTCCGGCATCGGCTGCCATCCAGATCAAGCACGCCAGAAGCGGATAGACTAGCGACCAGTTCCCCGCAAAGAGCACGGCGGATGGGACGACCGTCCACATCGCGGCGGCGTACAGCCCGGCTCTCACGCCAAATCGATCGCTGGCCAGTTTGAACACGCAGGCGACGGTCAATACGTTTGCGACCGTCGGCAGAAGCATGCCGGCCAGCGCGCTGGACAGACGCGCATCGGACAGAAGCATCAGATCGATGTCATTGCATTCCATCCAGCGGAATAGCAGGCTGATCGGCCGGGCGAGCGAGGGCGCCGTTTCCAACGCCGATCCCGCGAGCCAGTAGACTAGCGAGATTCCTGGCGGATGGACCTGGGGATGAATCGGGAATGTGGGCATCAACTCAGGATAGCTGCGCAGAAACTCGCCGACGTCCGTGACCCGATGGCCCACCGTGAAATAGCCATTGGCCGCTATATCGACTGCCCGGTCCAAAAGCGCTTCGAGCGGATTCAGGCGCTCGGCTCGTAAGGCGAGCAGTTGCAGTGCCAGTGCGGCCAGCATCAGCGCGCCGACGCCGATGATCGTCCAGCGGCGCGCATGGGGCGACGCTGACAGACGGCGATTGATCCATTCGACCCAACCGGCCACGGCGGCGAGTGCGAGCGCGATCGGCCACAGTCGATCCCAGTGCGGCGCAGGATAGCGATTCCAGCGCCATTCCTCAGGTCCGCGCACGTAGGGCGTGAGATCGAAGGCCAGCGTGACGACGTACGCCAACACGATAGCGCCCAGGATGAGCCACACGCGACGCGAGATCATGGAACCTCGGGTGTGAAGGTTATTGAATCGTACGCCACGGCCAGGGGACGGCGATCGTCGCTCTGGCCGCCGGTACGCTCGTGAGGCGACCAGGCGTGCGCGTGCACGAACGTCAAGGTCAGGAGGCCGTCAGCCGAGATTGACTCGGCGGGCAGGTCGAAAGTGTATTCTCCCCAGCCTTCACCGATTGACAGGTCGGCTACCCGGCGGCCATTGGCATACACGGTCACGATCTGATCGGGCACGTAAGACGCGGCGCGCAGAGAGACGCGATAGTCGCGGCGCACGAGAGCCACGCGCAGCGTTGTCGCCGGTTCGCGTCCGGTCCATCGCGCCTGCGGCCCGCCAATGTCTTCGGCGTAATACCAGCCCGGACCCAGGTAGCGCTCGTCGCTGCCGTCGCCCAGGCCTAGCGTGTCGCGCGAAGCGGGCGGCAGTCGCAGGCGCTCGGATAGGCGGCACGGGGTATCGGTGCGGCGGTAAGCCAGCAGCGCCCCTTCCTCGTCGACCAGGCACCAGCCCGCCTGGGTGTTGAACAATCCTGCCGCCCACGTCGCCACGTCCGGCGTGAGCATGTCTCGGTGCAGCAGCACGTAGCGGATGTCCCACTCGTCGCTCAAGTGTTGGAACTCCCGTCGCGCCAGAGGCAGGTCGGGAAGCGGCCCTTCCTCCGCCAATGCCGTGATCAAAGGCCATTGTCGATACCATTCGGTCAGGTCAGTCGAGACGCGCGATATGGCCCCATTGATCAGGCGCTTGTGGTGAATCCAGGCGAAATACTGTAGGACACCGCCGTGACCGAATATGCGATCCCCCGTGTTATGCGGTCCGACGGGGACTTCCAGGAGCAAGTACACATCGGGGTCGGCGCCGATGGCATGGTAGATGCGGTAGTCCGGCATGTGAAAGGTGGGGAACGGCTCGTACCAGCGATTCTCCACGGCCAGCCACAGCAGCGCGCCCACCACGCACGCCCAGCGTGTTGCACGCCCCAGCCGTTGATAGTCTGACCGCAGCGACGTCACCGCGAACACAATCAGCGCGAACACCGTCAAGATGATGAAACGAGCCGGCACGCGGTACAGGCCGCCAGTCAGGCGGTGAAAGAGCTGATACGGCAACGGCAGATTGAGCGGCTCGAAGGTCGGGCCAAAGGCCAGCACCAGAAAAGCCGCGCCCATGACCAACCAGAAGACCCGCCCGGCTGCACGCCTGCCGCGCACCAAGCCGATTGCTGCACCCACCGGCAATAGCACGCCCAACGTCACGCGCTCGCTGTTCAAATAGCGCGGGGGCCAGGCGATCAGATCATCCAAATGGAGCGAGTAACGAGACTGAAGGACCGGATGAGGAAGGGGTGTCGTCGGATATTCGACATTGCGCCCGGCGAGCACCTGCGGCAACGGCGCGATCAGCATGAAGCCAATCAAGACAATCGCTGCGAGCGCACCGAGCAGAACTGTGCGCCGCCGCGTGCGCGCGCCGCTGCGCACCAGGCGAAACAGCGCATACGGCGTGAGCAAGAGAGCCAGCCATATCCCAAAGTGCTGGTCGGTCATGAAGGCAGCGTAGAGGACTCCGCTCAATACGAGGGCCGCTCCGAGCGTTTGGCGCTCGACAAGACGATCCCAGGTCAGCAATCCCAGCGGCAACCAGCCGATTGGCAGGGTATTCAAGTGGACGAACGAAACGCGTGCCGTGGTGAACGGCGTGAAGGCGAACAGCGCGCCGCCGACGAAAGCCAGACCGGTCGGCACTTTGTGATGGTGCAAGAAAGCAAACATGGCCAGACCATTGAACACCAGTGAACCGACGATCAGAACGTTGATCGCAGCGGTCGCACCGAGCGCCGCGTAAACCGGGAGGCCGATGATATCGAGAAAAGGCGTGAACGTGTGATAGGCCAGGTTAATAGTATGAGGGAAGAAAACGTAGTTCGTGAAGAACGGGTCTTGTCCCAGGCGGAAGATGGCGTGCTGAAACCACCACAAGTTCCAGTGGAAGATTGCGAAATCTTCGTATTGGCTGGTGCCAGGGATAGCCGACGAGAGACTTGCTATGATGGGAGTGTATGCGAGACAAACCAGGAGAATGTAGGCCAGCCCGGCCGGGATAAGCGGAGACACTTGTGCCCACACCACGCCGGGCGACCACACTCTGGTGGCCACCCCGGCGCGAATCGAGGGATCAGACATTCGTGCTCCTCATATCAGAGGCGAAAGATGGGCTGGTATTCGCCCCATGGATCGTGCAGGCCCGGCAGCGCGGTCAGAAGCGAAACGATGGCCGTGACAAGTAGAACCGCTTTCCATGCCCTGCTGTGAGAGCGCGTGAACACGAGCGGAATGAAGGTCCACAGCACAGGTATCAGCGGCACGAACCAGCGCGTTCCCCAGGCCACGCCGCCGAAGTTATCCGTGCGCAGAATCAGGTAAGCTGTGAAAGCGAGGCTGGCAGCGATCACGGCGATCGCCGGTGAGCGCAGCCGGTGCGAGCGATCGCGAGCGGCGAGCCACAGCCCTGCCACTGCGCAGACCAAGAGGGGTGTGAAGGCAAACACGCCGCGCCGGCCGACGAGCATTTCGTAGGCGTAATTCAAGCCGAATTCGAGCGAATAAAAACCGTCTGTGCCGCCGACCGTCTTGTTGAGAACCGTGCCGGGAAAGTCGTAAGCCTTGGGATCGAGATACAGCGGGACGATGGTGCCGGCAGCCCAATAGTTGATCGCGGCGGTCATGGCGAACGGGATGAGGGCGCCAACGGCAAACGGCAGCACGTGCGAGCGACGTGTCAATGAGATCCATGCGCCGAATGCAACGACGAACAGCGCCAACAGGAGGTCGATGTTAGCGGCCAGACTGACGAACAGTCCCGCCCAGAAAAATGCGCGGCCAGACGCGGTGGGGCGAGCTAAGAGCATAAACCCGGCGAACAGGAAAAGTGCCGCCGGAACATGTCCGACAAACACGATCGAATAGGGCGCGATCGGCGATGCGATCCCGAGCAAGACCGCCAGTCCGACTGCTGTGAGGCCGCCCACTTGCTGATCGATCAACGCCTTCCAGAACAACACCACCAACAGTGCGGATGGCAGGCTCATGAATGCCAGATTCAGCCAGTAGAACGCCGTGAAGCGCGGCCCGCCTGGCCCGAACGCCCTGCAGGCTGCCGGATCGTCGTCCGGGATACAGTCGATCGGATCGAGCGTGAGATGGAAGACGTTGTACAGCACCGAATACAGGCCTGCCGCTGCTACCGACAGGAGCGGCGTCTTGTCGGAGTAGAAGTGCCCGTTGACAAAGATCTTGTCGCCGGTGTTGTTGAAGAGGGTGTGGTCGATGATGAACGTGCCCTGTTCCACCAGCGTCTGCACCGTCGCCATGCGCGACTGTTCCTGCCACGAGCGGGTGACCGCCGCCTTGGCAAGCGTCGCCCACAACACCAGAAAAGCCATGAAGAGTACAGCGCCTACCAGACGGTGGGCGAACAGCCCGTCGAGGCGAAGGACGAAGAGCTGAGCGATAGATGGCCGATCGATCGCGGAGCCTGTCATTACTTCACGTCTATCTCGCCCAACACAACACCGTCGCCGGTATGCGGTGGATCCGACGACAGTACGGGTAAGCGAGCATGAGTATCCGGTCGGTAAACGCCAAGTATAACACGGTACGTACCTGGCGCGGTCTCCGGCGAGATGGGCAGAGTGTACTCCTCGAGCACAATGTCACCCGGTCGCCAGTCCGCTTCATTCAGCGAGAAGTTGCACGGCAGCCGGTCGGCCTGCGCCAGCACCGAATCACCCTCGCCGCGCAAATGAACGAACACTTTGTAGCGCTGCTCAAGGGGTGATGTGGCTTCGAGCGCGACGGCAACCCGCAGTGTTTCTCCCGGGCGAATGCTCTCCGGCAGCTCGTACCCGATGAGTCGAACCTTGCCGCCGAGATCGGCGCGGCCGCGTTGGTCAAGCTTCAGTCGAGCGGTCTGGCCGGCCGAGACGTGCCAGGCGCGCGCATACGCCCCGATCGGCGAATCGATCTGCCAGACGATCTCGCCTGCCGGAAACAACTGCTGAGCCAGCGGCAGCGTGCGATCGTCCTGTTCCGTGATCACCACCCACTCGGTCTCGCGCGAAGTGGTCTCTGGAAACACCGCACACGCCCTGCCATTATAACTTTGAATCGGCGCGCGGCCGGCCTCCGCCAGCGTGATGGCGACGACTTCGTAGAAGCGGTCGTACGGCGTGAGGAAAACGGTCGTATCGGGCCGGCTGGCGATGTACTCGGCGACTTGCGTGATGCCGCGATCGTACGCCCAGAACATGGTCGGTGCGGACGCATATGGCCCGAAGTAATCGGCGACCGACAGCGCAGCGCTGATCATCAGAGAGGCAGCCACGGCGATCGGGACGAGCCGCGATGCGCGACCTGCACGTGACGCGATGCGCTCGCGCACGAGGTCCGCCAGCGCCACCGCGCCCAAGGCAGCGAGCATCGCCTGGGCAGGCAGGATACCCGTCCAGCGCCGGAAGAGGGGCGCTTGCCCGGTCAGCACCACCGGCAGCGAAAAGACGATGAGCCAGGCGATCAGAATCAGGCCTGCCCTGAGCCGAAGCCCTGACCCTGAGCGCGGCGAAGGGGAAGGGGCAGTCGAAGGGTGAGCCGCGCGGCGCTTCGCCAGGCACACGATAAGCCCTGCGATGAAGAAAATCGTCAGGATCGCGTCGAGCGCAGGCCGGCCGTTAAGGTTGTGCAGTCCCTCGCTGTCGCCGTAGATCGAGAATCCGGCCAGCGTCTGGATGAGGTTGTGCCCGAGGTCAAGCGATGCGGCATCGGCCGTCTGCTGAGCGCGGACGAAAAACCATTCGGGATTCTGAGCAAAGTACACGCCGAGCGGCGCGAAGACAATCGCCGCCGCAGCGACTAAACTGAGGTAATTGAGGATGACGGTGCGCCGCGCCGGGCGGTTGTCCCACAGGTCGAGCGCGGCAAGCAGCAAGAGCAGCGCCGGTAAGAATCGCGCCGAAGGATACGTGTACTGTGCGAGTCCGGCCAGCAGGCCGGCGATCACGAACCAGCGCCGGTGCACCAGGCGGCGCCCACGGAACAGGGCGGCCAGGCTCAGCGTGGTCGCCAGCGTCATCCACGGAACGTGCCAGGCTGACCGGCTGGTGGTCAATGCCCAGAACAGCGTGGCGACGACGAAGGCAGAGATCAAGGATAGCCCGTGTCGA
This sequence comes from Anaerolineae bacterium, assembly GCA_035693785.1. GTDB lineage: Bacteria > Chloroflexota > Anaerolineae > Fen-1058 > Fen-1058 > DASSFZ01. Next base: position 6,088 of record DASSFZ010000146.1, read on the forward strand.
TGCCGCTGCTCGGCGAATAACTCCCAGGCCGCCCAATACGTCGCGAGGACGGTCAGGCTTCCCATCAGCGACGACACGAGGCGGCTGCCGATCGCCAGCGGGCCGGTCAGCGCGAACAGCGCGGCGATGCCGTACACGTGCGCTGCGTCCATGCCGTTGTTCTCGGCGAAGTACACTTGCGGCGACGCCTCGCCGTCGAGGATGGCCATGGCCTTAACCGCCGACCATGCCTCGTCGTGAAAGATTCCGCCCGGGACGTCGGCGAGGCGAATCGTGCGCAGCGCGACGCCGATCGCGAACACGATGGCGAGGCCCAGCCATCGATTTTCAAGCCAGCGCTTGGGAACGCTCATCATGAATCAACGCTCGACCTGAATCTGGGTCAGATAGATGCGATCCCCTACGCGCCGGTCGCCGACGAAGATCGGCAGGCGCTCGCCGCTGTCCCGACGATAGACTCCCGTCCCGATCCAGTACGAGCCAGCCGGTGTATCCGGCGGCACATGGATAAAGTCGTGTACCTGGATAACCATGTCGCGCGGCTCGAGAGAGTTTGCCGCCGCATCAAACTGATCCTGCTGGGCCATGATTTCGGTCGGTGTGTTATAAAGATGTGTGAAGATCAACACGTCTTCCGTCAACGGGGTAATGACGCGCCAGGTCGTGATGACCCGAACGTCATCACCCGGCTGAACCTGATAGCCGATCAACTCGAGAGCGTGACCGAAATTGACCGGTAGTCGGGCCGGCGTGGTTTCGCTCACTTCAGGCGGCCAACTCACTGGCAATCGGCGCCACTCCGCCAGCTTCTGCGCCAGCGCCGGCCGCGCATCCACCTGCAGCGCTCCGTCCACACCGGGAATCGGCCGCGCGTTTTCCAGCCACGGGTTCTGGAGCGACCGACCGAGAAAATCAGACAAGGGCTGAAGATCGGGATGAGCGAACAGGAACTGTCCCGAAGATGGGATGACCAGGCTGTACCGGCAATCGTGCCAGCGTACCTCCAGATCACGGCGCTGCACGAAGTACGGCAGCGCAGACTGGGGAACCGAATGTTGATACTGAGGATCAAAAGGGTAGACGATCCACAATGTACACTGGGAAATCGGAGGCGGCTCCGGCAGCGTATCCAGGTAACGCCCCAGCATGCGCAGTTCGGCATTGTACGTCGAGCGCGTGCCGGGCGAGCTGGACCACACGCCGAACAAGTCCTGCGCGGTGCGAATGGCATTGATCGCAAACAGCCCGCCCATCAGCGCCGCCATCGATACGGTTTGAATTCGGCTCGACGTGACACGCCCCAGGAATGCGCCGATCGCCTCGCCCCCAAGCCCGACGAATGCGAACGCAATCGCCTGCACGCTGCTCAGGCGCGCAAATGGAAAATGCGGATCGAGAAAGATGCTGGGCAAGAGCGAGACGACGAAAACGATGAGGGCAAAGGCGTGCGCCGGTTGACGCCAACGCCGGAGCGCGGCCAGCCATCCCAGCCCAAACAGGACAGCGCCCAGCGGCTCGAAGATCGGGCGGTAGGGGATGTTAAAGTGCCAAAAACTGTCGCCCGCAAACGCAAATTGGCCGAGTATCCAAGGGACAGACGATTGGAGTTGATCGATGAGCGCCGTGCCCACATCGGGCCGTCCGTAGAGTGCCAGCGGCAGCCGATCGACGTCGGGCTGCAAGGCGGCGCTGATGAGCAGCGGCGCGGCGATGGCTTCGGCCACGATCACCAACACCATGAGATCGCGCCAGGCGCGCTTGAACAGGTCTCGATGAACGATCCACAGATACACTCCAAACAGGATAAAGACGATAAACAGCCCACGCGGGATGGTGTGAACATATTGTGTGACGCCAAGCGCGACACCCCCCAGGACAAATGGGCGTCGTGTTCGAGAAGCGTCGTGGCGCGCCACCGCTTCGAAGCCACGCCAGAATCCGTACAGCGCCAGCGCGTACAGCGGTATCGTCCACACCTCGCGCAAAACGACCCGGCTTAACACCACCGGCCACCAGACGACGGCGATGGTGCCCAGTGTGAGCAGTCCCACGCCTTCGCCAAAAAGCCTCCGGGCCAGCACGTAAACACAGACCACGGCGAGCATTCCGCCGAAAATTGACGGCAAATGCATGGCCAGCGGGTTTGTTCCCCAGATAGACTGCGCAGTGGACAAGAGCGCATGGTAGGCCGGTTCCACCCCGTAGCTACCCGGATACAACAAACGCCAATCGCCGCTTGCCACCTGCCGTGCCACGTCGAGCTGCGCAAGCTCATCGTGCGTCAGGCCGGGCGGGACATTGGCGATGTCGAGTGTGCGCAGAGCAAACGCCACGAGCAGGAGCGCAGCCGCAATCGCCGGCACCGCCGGCGTGCCGGAGGGATTGCTCGATGAGGCGCTGGGAGTGCTCCGAGTCATCAGTTACCGGGCAAAGTCACGCGCACCCGATCGATCGCCGGGTCCGCCACAAGCGTGAATCGGCGGCCGGTTGCCGGATCGTACAGCCCGATCGCCAGTGCGGTGGCATCGGGTGGGTGATCGATCGCGAAGTGCTGAAGAATCACATCGTCCGCTTCGAGGGCGCTGAGCCGAACGTTCAGCCCGTCACCCTGAGTGAGCAGCCGGTTGTCTCGATCGAGCATGTGCGCGAATACGGTCTGACGCGCAACGGCCGGGTGGCGTGCTCGCCAGTAAGTGATCAGGTCGATCGGTCGATCGGCTTCGGCGCGGAGATCATACCCCAGCAGGGTCAGACCACCCTCGAACTCGATCGGCAGAGGGAGCGGCCGGCCCCCCGGCGTCTCGACGCGGGCCTGCGCCAGCGAATCGATCTTCCGAGCAAGCGCCTGGCGCGCATCGATCTCGAACAGGCGCAGCGCGCCACTGGCGTCGCTGCCCAGTCGCTCGGCGCTGGCGATGAGCGCGTCATGGACGTCCGGCGCGAAGCCGGCAATCGGCTCGCCGCCGCGTGTGATGTAGCGGGCGCGCCCCTGCATGTCGAGCACGGCAGCATCCGCGCCGGCCCACTTCACGATGAGGCGTCGATCGGGATGGCCGCCGAGCGTCTCCATATCGAGATCGCCTGCGACCGGCCCAAGCACCACGGCGCGATCGACTTCGCTCGAAGGATAGTCAACGTGATACGCAAGAATCGATCGACCCATTCGCGCATCCGGTTCGCGCATGCGAAACGGCGCATACAGGTCCCAATGGCTGTAGAGCAGACCGAGCTGCAGACTCGTCGCGCTGATTGCGTACCAGCCCGGCGGCAGCGCATAGGCGCTGAAACCGTCCACCTCAGGACCGAACTCGTTGAGCGTGAAGCTCGGCAGCAGATTCGTTTGAACGTCGTAAGCTTCCGGCCGCGCTGTGCCGAAGTAGGCCAGGCCGATCGCGTCGAGGTTCTGCGCTTTCACCCACTCGCGCAGCGAAATCAGGTCTTGTCCCCAGTCCAGATTGGAGTCGACGAGCACCTGGTAATCGCGATCGCGATCGAAGATGAGCGGGTTGAAGTAAGCGATGTGATGGGGAGCGACTGCCAGCGCTTCGAGGACGAGCCAGACGGCCAGTATGGAGATGGCCGCCGCGCCGATCCAGGCGGCCGTCCGCCGCTCTTTGTTGGCGATCCAGCCGGCGGCCGAATCAAAACCGTGCCCCGCAATCATCAGTGCGAATGGCAGCACGGGCAGGATCAGGCGATAACCCAGGCTCAGGTTGTTGACCATCGCCACGAGCAGGAACAGCGCAGGCGGAAGCCACACGACCATCGATCTGCGATTGCGCCGCGCGATCAATCTCCCGATTCCGATGGCTGCCAGCAGCAGAGTGGGCAGCGGCGTTTTCACCAGGAAGACGAAGGGATAGTACAGCAGGAACCCCGTCGGCGAGACCTGGCCGAGCATGAACGCCGGCGTGCCGGACTCGACACGGAATCGCACGCCGCCGAGCGACGCCCAGTAGTCCGGCGCGGGGACGGGGATGCCGTTCGCCGTCAGAGGCCCGACTGAAAAGGCGAACGTCGCCCACACCACGGCGAAGGCGGCGATCCCGAATACGAGCCACAATCTGAATCTAGGCGCGAATTTCCCACGAAGCCACGAAGACACCGCGTTCTCGCCCGCCCTGAGCGAAGCCGAAGGGTCGCGGCTGTGTGTCTTCGTCGTCTCTATTGGGTAGACCAGCCCGATCACCAGAATCATCGGGGCGAGCCACATCGCCGAATACTTGCTCGCCAGCGCCGCGCCGCCGAGCAGCCCGGCGGCGATCGCTCGCCGCAGGCTCATGCGCCGGAGGGCGGATGTCCACACCCACACGGCCGCGAGCAGGAACAATGTGACGCCCAGGTCGGTGCCGGCGATGTGCCCGTGCGCGAGGATGTTCGGATCGAACGCGCACAGAAACAGTGCTCCCAGCGCGGCGCGCTCGCCGAATTGCATCCGCGTGAAGGCGAACACCACACAGGCCAGCAGCAGCGCCAGCGCCATCTCCGGTAAGCGCGCGAGCATCACCAACCTGTGCGGATTGGCATTGGCTTTCCAGAGAAACTCGTCGGCGAAGCCGTAAATGTCGCTCTCGGCCCAGGTGGGATGATCGAGTGGCAGTGCGATGTTGTCGCGCAACAGCAGCGGCAGCGCCAGCAGCACATTGGTCAGCGGCGGGTTCTGACCACGGCTGAGGCGAATATCGCCGGTGCGGAGGTAGGCGTAACCGTAAGTGACGGTATAGCCTTCGTCGAAGGCGGCGGACTGAACAGGCGATGCGGCTGCCATCTGAATCAGCATGATGAGCAGCAGCGCGACGGGCGAAAGGTAACGTGCAAAACGTGTGAGGATCATCAATCGATCCGGACGATCCCCAACGGCAGACTGTCGCTGCCATCCGCCAGGCGGGAGCGCACCGGAGAGGGCAACAGATGTTTGTCAGCCTACAGGCTTATCCAAACGCCAGGTTTGCCAGCTTGTCGCGAAGCTCGTCGGGCGTCGCGGCCTGAATGGACTCGAGGTTCACGCCGGGGTACTCTTTGGCGTAGAACTCGGCGAGCGACGCTGGCCAGGTGTCGGGATTGATGGCAAGGATATTGCGCCTATCCAGATCGCCGATGCCGGCGTCGTCGGCTGAGCCTCCCATCGTCCAGCGGAAGCGCGTGAGCACGCCGCTGGCGACGATAGCCGCGATCCAATTCTCCAGCCGAGCGTTGCCTTCCGGCGTGACTGGCTCATTGGGCAGCAGAAGGTAGGTGCGCCCGTACTGGGTGCGCGGCGCGCCGCGCGGCCGGGTCTCGGCGGGTGGCTCAGGCTCGGGCTTCGGCGGTGGCACTGGGGTCGGGTGAACGATGATGTAGTCCGCCAGCGCAGGCAGGGCGTCCTGAAAATTCGCCTGCTGCCAGTTGCCTAGTGTGTAAGCGGCTGCACCCGCCACGTAACTGTCTTTCACAAGCTCGGAGTCATACCAGGCGAAGTCCTCGACGAAGATGTCGGTGCCGATGAACGTAAAGCCGCCGTTCTGCGCGCATTCAGTGACGATCAGCATTGGGTCAGCCTGGTTCGGGATGAGGATGGTTTCGTACAGGGCGCGGTAGCGCAGCGCGTGGTACGGCTCGGTGCCACGCAGGGTGGGCGGATTAGGCTCGCCGGGCGCGCGATCGCCGACGCCGCCGTACTCGTGCAGCGACAGGTAGTGGCCGCGCTTCTTCGCCTCCTGCAGACAGGGGATCATCTGCCTGGCCGCGGCTGCGTCGGGTGGGTTGCCGGTTGAGCAGGCGTAGTGCGCCAGCTTGTAACCGTCGGCCTCGGCGATGTCCATCATCGCCAGGAAGAAGTCGCCCTGCCAGCCCCAGTGTGCGGAGAACTCGTTGAAGGTCTCCCACACATCGATCCGGTCTCGGTTGAGATCCCATTGGGGCTTAACACCCGCATAGTACCACTCGGCGACTTGCCGCGCATCGCGGTACCGGCCATCGGGCAGCAGCGGCTCGAAGGCCTGCGCGTCGACGACCTGGCCCTCCGCATTGCGAAATGTGTTCAGCCTCCCGACCGTCAAAGTGTTCGGCATCAGGTCTTTGGCTTCTTTCGCTGCGCCGAAGTCGTCGACGCACTTGACGACGGCGAGTGTCTGCCCGGCGCCGGCGATCTTCCTCACAAAGTCGCCATAGCCGTTCCGTGGACCGATGACGCAATGCACTCCGATTTTGCTCATGGCAGCACCTCAAGGTAGTGGTATAAACAGTATAACACAGAATAACCTGGATTCAACGCGACTTACTTGAGCAACACATAATCGCCGACTGCGCGCCCATCGATGGTCACCGGCAGGCGAACGCCCGTATCCACGTTATACAGGCCAACCCGAATCGAGATCGGATCCGATGCGGCTGGCAGCGCCAACCGGCTTACCTGTGCAATCGTGTCGCCCTCTCGCCACCCGTAGGCGGACGCGTCGAGTCGATCCGCCTGCGCCACGATCTGATCGCTCGCATCCACGGCGTGAACGAATAACTGCAGCGGCGTCACCACATCATCGCCCGCACGCCAGTAGGTGACGAGCGTGATGCCTGGTGACCGTTCTGAATCCTCCGCCAGGCTGTAGCCGATCAATTCAGCCGTATGACCGAACGTCGCGGGCAAGACTCCCTCCTGCACGACTTGCTCGGCCTGGGCGGCTGCGCCGCGCATGCGCCGGGCAAGATCCAGGCGGTACAGGCGATAAGGTTGGCCGTCGTCGACCGTGCGCGGCCGAGCGATGGGCTGCACGTCATCAAGCAGAACGGCGAACTCGGGCGGCAGAGACTGGAGATCGGAGATAGCGACCCAGGACTCGCCCGGCGCGGCGATTAGCGAAGTCGTCTCGTCGAACCAGCGCGGGCGCACGTCGTTCGTGCCGAAGCGCGTGTAGGTGTCCGGGTCGATCTGGTCGATCTGCAGGCCGGCGAGCGACAGGTCAACTGGCTCGCCGCGCGGCGAGATCGTGAAGATGTAGATCGCGTTGCCGATCGTGGTGTCCGGTTTGCGATCTCGGAAATAGGCGTAGGTTTCGCGATCGATCCAGATGCCGCCCATCAGGTTGGCGACGCTGATCGCATAAACGCCCGGAGGCGGATCGTGCGGGTAGAAGGTGTGCAGCCACCACGCGCCCTGGTCGTGCATCGCGGTGCGGACGGGCAGCAGCGGCTCGGCCTTCAGGCCATAGGCCGTCGGGTGCGCAATCCCGAAATAGCTCAGCTTGATCCGGTCGATGCCATTTTCTTCGACGTACTGCTTCAGCCCGGCCATGTCCTGCCCCCAGTCGATGTTCGAGTCGGACAGGACGTATCGCCCGCGATCTGGGCCACCGGCGATCTCGTTGAAGAAGGTGAGATAGAAAGGATAGATTCGCAAAGTGCCGATAATGTGCCAGGCGAGTAGTGACAGAGTGACAAGATGGCGGGGAGACAGAGCGAAGGAACTCTTGGGAACAAGGTCGGAGACATACACAAAGATCAGAGGCAACAGCGGAAGCAGGTAGCGATAGCCGAGGTTATTGGTGCTGAAGAGCAGGCCGAACACCAACAGAAACGAGGGCAGTAAGAAGACAGCATCGCGCCGCCACGATCGGGCGCGAACCGTGCGGACGAGCGCGGCTGCGAACAGGATCAGCATAGGCAGCGGCGTTTTGACGAGGAACGCGATTGGAAAGTAATACCACCAGCCACTGTCGGATATCTGGCCGAACAGATAATTGGGCCACGGCTGGCCGAGAACATAGCGGGCGGATTCCACTTCGCCCCAGAAGCCAGGAGCGGGCACCGGAAGACCACCGGCCGAGACCGGCGCAACTTGAAAACTGTACACGCCCCATATGGCGACGGCGGCGACGAGGACGGTCAGCGCGAGCTGCCCCAGCGGGCGCCGCACGCTTTGCCACCCGGCGCGCAGGAAGAGAAGGATGGCCATAGCGGGGATGAGCATGACCAACGAAAACTTCGATGCGAGCGCCAATCCCAGCGCAGTGCCGGCGGCGATCGCCCAGCCGGGGCGATCCGAATGCATCGATCGATCGAAGGTGTAGAGCGTCAGGCAGGTGAGTGCAGCCGGCACGAAGTCGGTCATGACGAACCGTGAGTGGGCCAGCAGATTCGGGCAGAACACGTAGAAGGCCAGCGCAAATAATCCGGCCCGCGGTCCGCTTCGCTCGCGCGCCCAGCGGAAGATGAGCGCGCCGAGCAGCCAGCCGGCGGCCATGAACGGAAAGCGCGCCAGGTAAATGATGTGAAACGGCGATGCCGTGTTGCTCCACAGGAACCGATCGGCGATGTCGTTGTACTGGTTCGTGTCCCAACCCGGATCGTCCGGCGGCGACAGCACCAGACCGGGCTGAAGCAGGAGCGGCAGCGCGCCCAGTGCGTTAGGCAGGATGGGGCCGTTGAGCTTGATGCGCGTATCGCCACGCGTGAGAAAGGCGTAACCGCTGACCAGGTGGTTCGGCTCGTCCAGCGTCGGCGAGGTGACGGCGAGCGTGCTGAACTGCAAATAAGCCAGCACGAGCAGGAGAACGATCCCGGCGGCCTGCGCCGGAGGATGGCGACGAGATGACACGACGATCTGAAATCCAGGCTGAGAATGACGGCGACGGACGGCATACTACCAGAACTTCGAGAGCGTCACAAGCCCGGACGGAGGGTGGATCGCGCGCTATCGCCTTGAGTTTGCCGGTTAGCCACCGTATATGTTATGATGTGCCATCCACGATAACTGTACAAGGAGGTGTCATATGGGCTTTACACGCTTGCGCCGGATCACACCGGCGGCCGCCAGCCTTGCGCTCGCGGTTACGATGTTATCGCTTTTGTTCTTAATCAGCTCACCTGTGACCCATGCGATGGAAGATGTTCCCGCACTTCCAGAAGCATCTACCGTTCACGAGCCTGGACTTGAATCCTCCCTCCAACAGACCGCGACGAACACGTATACCGCTTATCTTCCGCTGTTACTCAAGCCCGCTTTCCTGTACCTTCCGCTGCTGTTCTACAACCGTGCTTTTGCATATGATTACGGGTTTGAGGACCCTGGCTGTGACGGCTGGGTCATTCATTATTTCGATCCATACGAGCCTGACCCGCCCGGTCCCTGGACTTCCTTCTGCGGCAAAGAAAAGTTCGACCGTTACTACGGTGACAATGGCGTGTACAGCTTCAAGACTTCCGCCGCGTGGAACACGTGGATCTACACGGCGCCCATCGTGCTGGCGGATACCCGCAACTTCACGATCGAGCTCGACGGCAAGTCGGCGCAGGACTTCATGTGGGCGTCGGCGTGGGGAGTCTACTTCAACGCGAACGCCGATCGGACGAAGTTCTACTCGATCCAGATCCACCAAACCGGCGTCCCGGATCTGGACACGCCCCCCCAGTACTCCATTCGGCGCTGGATCAACTTCCGTGGCACCGGCACCGACCAGAATGACATCCTCGTGTTCAGGCGCTGCGGGCCTTGCGCTCAGCCAGATTTCCAATGGAACACGGTCATCGTCCGGCGCACAGGTGACTGGGTCACCTTCTACGCCGGAGACAAGTCCAATCCATTGTCGCTCCAGAAGCCACTGAGAGTTTTATACCTGCCGGATTACACGAGCGCCGAATACAATGGCATGGGCGTGCTCCAGGGCAATTTTGAGTTCCAGAACTGGAACGGCGACGATCCGGCTTTCCAGGTTGACAACTTCTACGCCGACCCGGTTTACCGTCGCTAGCCCAGGCCGGCAATCGCCAATCGAATAAGCGGACAGGATCAGCATGGCTGCTCAACCGAGCGGCCATGCGTTTTTCATTTCGTCACTTTGATCGGGCCGAGGACGGCGTGATCGCCTGGCGGATCGGATTGTACCGGCACTCGCCGATTCGACGCGGGATCGTACAGGCCGATCCAGAGTTCGTAACGGCCAGCCACGGTGCTGGCGGGAATCTCGAGCGTGTGGAGCTGGGTGACATAATCACCTTCGCGCCAGAACCTGCTCGGCGCATCCAGGCCATCATGCTGCGCGATGATCCGACCCGTCGCCGGATCGACGACGTGAACAAAGATGCGCCTGGGATAAGCAATCGGCGCTCGGGCGATCCACACGGTTTGAAGTTGCAGGCCACTCCCTGCACGAACGGCTGGTATTTCTTCCACGCCCACGGGTTGAAGCAGCGCCGTGTCTTCAAAAGTGACGGCGTCTGGCGCAATGCCCGGGACTGCGTTGGAGTTGATGTGATAACGCCGAAAGCGATCGGTCTCGATCAGTTCGTAATGCTCGTTGGGACGCAGGTCGTCTGCCAGCAGAGGCTCAACCGGCACAATCGAGGGAACGTAGGTCGTGAGCGGTTTGCCATACCAAGCGACAATTGCGCCACCGCTGCTCAGCGGGCTGCCCGGATCGAACCAGCGCACACGCACGTCCTTGCGCTGGCGCAGCAGGTACAGGCTGGGATCGTCCAGTGTGTCGTTCGACAGGCCACCGACGGCGACATCCATCACGCCGCTCGCGTCGATATCTTTCGCAATCGCGGCGAAGTCGGCCTGGAAGACGAACTGCGTCTCAGGATGCTGCGGCCACTTATTGAAATAGTCGTCGTAGGTCGAGGCGGCGTTGACGGCGAAGACGGCGAGCAAGAGCAGAGCGAAGAGCGGCGCGGCGATGCGCCGAACGACGTGGAAGCGCGTCACATCGATCCAGCGCGGCGCCCAGAAGGCCAGCCAGTCTACCGCGATGCCGGGCAGCGCGAAGACCATCGGCAGCGTGCCGAGCGCCCGCGTGAAATTCGGCGCGCCGGTCGTGACGATCGTCGGGATCAGCATCGCGCCGATCCAGATCAGCGCGAGCGCGTAGCGCGGCTGGCGCATGCGCGTGAGCGCGACGAGGAAGCCCAGGCTGAACAGCAGCCCACCGATCGGCTCAGGGAACACGGGGCGGTCGGGCCAGTTGTCGCGCACCGTGCCGTCGCCGCGCAGCGCGAACATACCCAGCGCGCGGGGAATGTTCGCAGATACATCGCTCCAGTCGCCTTGCAGCGCCTTGTCGAGCGGGGCGCTGACTTCGGAGACACGGAATTGCAGGTCGGGATTTGCCAGCACCGCGAGCGCCAGAGGTAACGCGACGACGGCGGCGATCGCCAGGAAGAATGCCAGGTGTTTCCATCGATCTCGCATCCGGTCGCGTGCGAAGAGCGCGAGGTAGAGCGCGAAAGCAGCCAGCAGAATCGGCACGGCGCGCGCCGAAAGATAGGTGTACGCCGACAATCCAACGAACGCGCCGGCCCACACGAGCCACTTTCTACATTCTGCATTCTGCATTCCACATTCCGCCGTGAGTCCGCGCCACAAGAAATCGAATCCCAGGCACAGCGCCAGCGGCAGCGTCATCGCCCGCAGTCCGACGCGCCCCCAGAACACCGGCCACAGCGCGATCGACAGGCCGGCCAGCGCGACGAGCGCAACCGTCGGGCCGAACATCCGGCGCAGCATCCGGTAAGCTGCGGCGAGTGCCAGCATCGCCACGAAGGCAGAGGTGAAGCGCACGCCGATCACGTTGTCGCCGAGCAGCGCGATCGAGCCGGTCATCAGATACAGGAACAGCGGTTCCTGGCCGTAGGCTTCTTCGAAAAAGAGGGCGTGCTGTCCTTTGCGGATGCCGTCGGCGATCAGCCATTCGGCGACTTCGTCGTGCTCCAGGCCGAGGCCCAGTCCCGCCAGCTCGTGCGTGCGAAAGAAGAAAGCGATGAGGAGCAGCGCGACGACGAGCGCCAGCTCGCGGCGAGGAGTGAAAGAAGTGGTGCGTGACGCGTGATGCGTGATCATGGCGCCGTCACTTCGATAGGGTTGATCAGAGCCCGATCGCCGCCGTCCGCCGCCGTTAAACGAACACCTGTCTCCGGGTAGTATAGACCCACTTCAATTTGATAGCGGCCCGACGCCAGCCCGGCCGGCAGCGTCAAGCTGCTGAATTGACCGATGTAATCGCCGGGCCGCAGGCTCGACACGTTGACATCGAATCGATCGTCACCGGCCACGACTTGATTCTGTGCGTCCAAGACATGAACAAACGACTTCAGCACTGATGCGGGGGGCGGTTTGACGAGCAGCCAGATCGTCAGCACAGAGACCCGATCGCCCGGAGCCGCGCTAGTCTCCGTCGCACCTCCGCCGAGCAATCCGATTGAATCGCCAAAGGTCGCAAGCACGCCGTGCGGATCAATAGGCTGCCAGATATCGGAATTGACGGCATATGCCTCCGGCCCGCCGGGCGCAGATCCCAGTTTCCGCAAGATCGACTCATTGCGCAGCGATTCGATCCAGGGGTGAACATCGCTGCCGGGTGCCTGCGTCGAGGAGAAAATCAGCACCCCATTCAGAGGGATGAGCAGCGTCGTTTCAGGGCTAAACCACCGCGCCATCACGCCTTCGCGCACCAGGTCAAGCTCCAGCGCCAGCGGATCGAGCGACAGATAGTTCGGATGTGTGCCGATGGCGACGTCAGTGACTGCTGCTTCCTGATCGAGCCAGCGGGCGATGTCGCGCGTCGGGGCGTGATACTGAAACCGCACGAAGGGATCGCCTGCCCACGCGCCGAAGTAGTCGCGCAGCGTGAGCGCAGCAGATACGGTCACGAGCAGCAGGCTCACTGCGCCGAATGACCACGCGCGAGCTTGTTGACCGACAGCTCGATTCGCGATCCACGCGACAGCTTCCACTGCGCCGTACGCGGCGAGCATGTACACGACCGGCTGCGCGGCGATTGTGTGGCTGAAGCTCGCCGCCGGGACGCTGACGAACGCGGGCGCGATGCCGACGAGAAGCCAGACGAGCGCGAAGCCGGACCCCATCTGCTTTATCCGCACCAGGCACCACAGCACGCCCACGTAGAAGCACAGGCCCGCCAGCCCATCGAACACGGGGCGACCGGGGACGTTGTAGAGCGATTCGGGGTCGCCCGCGAAGGTGAACATGCCGAGCGTGCCTAGCGTCGTCTCCAGCGCGGGCCGCAGATCGCCGCGCAGGGCTGCGATGAACGGCCCGCCGACGACTTCGGTGCGCTTCTCCGCGCCGGGGGTGCGCCCGATCTCGACGAACATCGGCGCGGCGATGACGACGGCGAGGACAATGGCTGCCACGTCATGCAGCCAGACCCGCCGCAGCGCCGCGCGGTGGAAGACGAGCAGATAGGCCAGGAAGCCGGCCAGGATCAGGGGCAGCGCCCGCCCCGCGAAGTACGTCATCAGCGCGGCTCCGAGGAGCAGGCCGGCCGCCAGGCTATTTGGGATTTTGGATTTTGAGGCTTGGAGTTTGGAAGCGGTTAAAGGACGCGGGTAGAGTAAGCAAAACGCGCCCAGCATCAACGGCACGACGCCGATGTGCCGCAGGCCCAGGCGCGCGTACATAACCGGCCAGAACGAAATCGCCATCAGCGCCGCCGCCAGCACTGCGACGCGCGCGTCGAACATGCGGCGCGCCAGCGCGAACGTCAGCGCGACGCTCGCCACGCCGAAGGCGAACGGCAGCCACTTGTAGCCGACGCGGTTCTCGCCGAACAGCGCGATCGTCGCCGCGTGCAGGTAGTGATAAAACGGCTCGTGGCCTTCCGCCTCGGCGATGAACAGCGGCCGCCAACCCTGGACGATGCGCCGATCCATGTCGAACTCGATCAGCTCGTCGTCGCGCCAGCCGGGCGGCGCGTCGCCGATCGCGGCGAAGCGAAACGCGGCGGCGATCAGGAGAATGGCGACCAGCGCCCAGTAATTGGAGATTGGAGATTGGAGATTGGGGGTTAGAGATTGCTTTGTCATCGAGTCAGCGACAGGCCATCCTGCCTCTTATCTCTTGCTTCTTGCTACTCCTCACGGTACTACGATCTCAATCGAGCCGATGATGACGTGATCGCCCGCGAGCGCTCCGCTCTCGTCGCGCACCGGCAGGCGGGCGCCGTCTTCGCGCGTATAAACGCCTACCTCGAGCGAATATGCGCCAGGCGCAGCATCCGGCGGGATGACGAAGCGATGCACCTGAGCGAACACGTCGCCGGAAGCCAGACTTTCCAGAGGCACGTCGAGCGAATCCTGCTGAGCCAGCACCGGCCGGCCCGGATCGCCGGTCAGGACGTGGGTGAACAAGACTGCCTGCTTCCCGAACGGGACCGGCGATGTGAATTGCCAGTAGATCATCACTTCAACCGTGTCACCCGGCCTTGCCTGCGGCGTACGGATGTCGTAACCCAGGAGGCGCAGCGCGCCGTCGAACGAGGCACTGCCGGGTAGGCGAGTGGCCGACTCCAACGCCTCGCGCACCGCGCGCTCGGCGTCGAAGCGGTACACCTCGAAGCGCGGATTGAAATCGTCGGGGCGCAGGTCGATGGCAGCGGTCTTCTCCGCATGCGCGGCGAACAGCCCGGCAAAGGCGGCATCGACCGGCGCGACCGCCTGGGTGATCACCCAGGGTAGGGACCGGGCTTGCCCCTGCCCCCGCGGAAACACCAGGCTGGCGTGCGGGACGCCGAACATGTCGACGAACGAGCCGGTGAACCAGCGCAGCGATAGGTCTTTGCGGGTGAGCGTCATCGCCATCGCATACGGATCGTGGTAGCGCTCGGGGTAAATCGACGAGATCGCCACGACGGCGTTCGGCTCGGCCGCTCGATTCAGGTAGCGCGCGATCTCGAACAGCGTCGTGTGGTAAGCTACGCGCACATCACGCGCCTGCCCCCAAACGGCAAAGTAATCGTGCGCCGTGCTGATGGCCGTAGCGGCGAGCAGCGCGACCAGAGGCAGCACGCGAACGACGCGCGACACTCCCAGACGCTCCAGCCAGCGCATCACCTCGATCGCGCCAATGGCGACCAGCAGATACACGACCGGCTGCGCAACGATCGAGCGCAGGCTGCTGGCCGTCACGCCGGTCAGCAGGCTGGGAAAGATGCCTGCCAGCAGCCAGAACAGCGCGAGCGCGTATTCAATTCGCCGGAAGCGGCGCACGGCGATGAAGGCGCCAAGGAAAAACAGGATGCCCGTCACCCCGTCCAACAGGGGGCGACCCGGGATATTGTACAGCCACAGGTCGTCGCCTTTAAGTGTGAACATACCCAGAGCGCCGAGCGTGTTGCCGAGTATGTCCGACGGCTCGCCGGCAAACAGCCGATCGATGGGGCCGCTGAGCTGCGACAGGCGCGCCTCGCTGCCGGGATTCGCGGCGAGATAGGCGAACATCGGTAGCGATAGCCCCACACCTAGCGCGACGATGACAATAATGCCCTGCCAATGCTGCTTCCAGACCTGGCGGTGAAAGAGGAGCAGATAAAACCACAGGACGACGAACACGCCGGGCAGGACGCGCGCGGCCATGTAGGTATACAGCGACAGTCCCAGGAAAAGCCCGGCCATGCCATAGTTGAGCCATCTGACACGGATTCGGGCACGGATTGCACGGATGGAGAGCGCCCGCCACGCGAAAAATACCGAGACGCTGAAAAGCGCCGGTAAGAGCGCCGAGCGCAGCGCCTGGCGATCGGTCGAGACGGCCCAGAAAGAGACCGCGAGCAGCGCGGAGGTCCATAGCGCAGTTGGCGTATCGAACGCGCGCC
>DASSFZ010000147.1:0-12847 GCA_035693785.1 Anaerolineae bacterium
GCCGCCGTCGCCGCGGTCTTGCCGTCGGCGACGGGATCCTCGCCGACCGGGACGACGCCCACGCCGGCCGGGCGATTGGCGATAAGCATCAGCGCCGCTGCGCCCTTCTCGCCGGTCACCCACCGGTCGCCGCCGAACACGCCGGTCGAGGACGTTCCGCCCCACAGCGGCACGTCGCCGAGTTCCTTCTGCACGCTCGACACCAGCGCCTCGGTGTCGTAGTCGGTGGTCGAGAACAGGATCGCCAGCGTGGGCTTGCCGGCCAATCCTGTGCGCGCCTGCTCAACGAGCTGCGCGGCGGCGGCGCGCGGGTCGGGCAGGGTGGTATAGCTCGTTCCGATGTTGCTCATGGGATTGCTCCTTACTACCTCACTCTAACTCCCTACTCTAACTCCCTACTCTAACTCTCAGATGGACTGACCACTAGCTGACCGCGGGCACGCTCCACCCGGCGCGGTCGGCGACGGCGAAGTCCATGCCCAACTGCCGCAGCCGTGCCTCGCTGGGGATCGTGGTGTGAGTATCCCAGTCCAGCCGGGTCAGGAACTCGTCGTTCAGCGCCTTGATGTCGACTGTCACGCCTTTGACGTTGCCTTCCTTGAGCGGCGGTTTGCCGATCATGCGGCCAGGAACGTTGCGGGTGAGCGGGTTGTGGCCTTCGCGCAGATTGAACAGGTGGCGCATGGTGTAGATGCGCTCGCCCGCCTTGTAGACCTCGTCCAGCGTGAAGTCCCAACCGGTCACGGCCTTCAACTGATCGGGGATCGACTGCACCGGATAGCTCAAGTAGCCGAACATGCACAGTCCGGCGGCGTTGCACACGTCCATCGTCGTGACCAGCTTCAGGTGGTTGGCGGCATGGCCGGTGTAGGTATACTTGTCGCGCGGCTCCAGTTCCAAGCCGGGCGGCGGCAGCAGCTCGCCGCCCTGCGTGTGGCGGCCGGGCGTCGCGCTGATCACATAGGTCGTGGCCAGGCCGGGCGTGAAGCGCGGATCGTGCGCGGGCAGCTCCTCGCCCGCGACATGGATTGCGTACTCCGTCCCGATCTTGCCGAGCTTCTCCCAGGCGACCTTCACACCGTCGGCCAGGATGTCGCCGACGCCTTCGCGCTTGCCGATCTTCTCGGTCATGGCAACGATGGCCTTGGCGTTGCCCCAGCGCATCTCCATCCCGTCGAGCTGCTCCTTCTTCAGCAGGCCGTTCTCGTAGCACTCGATCACGTAGCCCAGCGTCGCGCCGACCGAGATCGTGTCCAGGCCGTAGGCGTTGCAGATCTCGTTATACTTGGCGATCGAAGGCAGGCTGTCGTTGAGCAGGTTAGTGCCGCTCATGCACAGCGTCTCGTATTCGGGCTTGTGGCCGATGCCGTCGTTGAGCGCCAGCGCGAACTCGCCCTTGTCCTGACGCATCTTGCCGCCGCAGCCGATCGGGCAGCCGTAGCAGGCGTAGGCTTTGTATTGCTGAACCGAGATGACCGCGTCGTCGCTGATGCGGCGCGCCTTCTCCGAAGGGAAGTCGACCGTGCCCGCGCCGCCCCAGTTCTTGACCGGCGAGTCGCCGCTCAGCGCCGAGTCGTGCGTGATGCCCGCCGTGCCCCATGTGTGTAGGATGTCGTAGAAGCCGGTCTTCTGCCGCAGGACATCGCGGCGCATCGCGTTGATCTTCTTGGGATCGTCGACCGGGACGCTCATCCGGCCGCGCACGACGACGGCCTTCAGGTTCTTGCTGCCCATGACTGCGCCGAGGCCGGATCGGCCAGCGGCGCGCTCGCGATCGTTCATGATGCATGCTAGCAGGCTCTTCTTCTCACCGGCCGGGCCGATCGACATGACCTGGATGTCGTTGCCGTGCCGCGCCATCAGGATGTCTTCCATCTCCGACACGTTCTTGCCCCACAGGTCGCTGGCGTCATGCAGCGAGGCTTCGCCTTCCTCGATCAGCAGGTAGACCGGCTTGCTGGCGATGCCTTTGACCAGGATGCCGTCGTAACCGGCGAACTTGAGGTGCGGGCCGAAGTAGCCGCCGCAGTTGGCGTCGCCCCAGGTCTGGGTCTTGGGCGACTTGGCGAAGACGACGAAGCGTGAGCCGATCAGCGCCGGGGTGCCGGTCAGCGGGCCGGTGAGGATACCCAGGATGTTGTCCGGCCCCAGCGGGTCGGCGTGTGCCGGCATGCGGTCGTAGAGCAGTTTCGCGCCCAGACCGTAGCCGCCGATGTAGTCCCGGCACAGTGTCTCGTCGAGGGTTTCCGCCTCGATCTGGCCGGTGGTGAGATCCACGTTGAGGATCTCGCCCATGTATCCGTGTGCCATACGTCATCTCCTTTCGTGTGGTCTGCTGCCGTCGGGTGGCAGAAGAGCGTCGGGATGATCACCGGCTGCCGCCGCTGATCATCGGCACGATATACACCTCATCTCCATCGCGGAGCGGGGCTGACAGCCCGCCCCGGTAGCGGACGTGCTCGCCGTTGACGAACAGGTTGATGGCTTCGCGCACTTCGCCGCGCTCGTCGAATAACTGGTCGCCGAGCAGCGGGAATTGCCCGACCAGCGCGTGTAGCGCCGCCGACAGGTTATCCGCCTCCAGTTCCACATGATTGGCCCCGACGACGGGTCGCCACAGCGCCGGGATTCTCATCGTGACGGCCAAGTCACGCCTCCAAAACAGGACCGGAGCGTTATGCCGCATTGGCACAACGCTCCGGTCACCACAATGAACGTTCAGTTCGAGTAAAGACGGAACCGGATCGGCCTGCCCCCCTTGCGCTGGTGGCATCTGCAAGCCGCAGTTCGGTCACGCGCTCGCCTCTCGAGTGAGAGGATGTATTCAACTAGGCAGGAATGGAACGGCGATCTTCATTCATTATCGGACGTGGCGCGCGGGAATGAAGTGTTGTTTGTCATCTTCCGTCGATGACATGTTTATCAACTGCGTGCGGCGCACCTCAAAGGCGCGTTGCACGTCCTCCATTCGCCAGATAGGGGATCGTCATCGGCCCTTCGGGCAGCACCGCGACCTCGGCATCCGGGCCGAGCCGCCTCACCTCGCCGGCGATGAAATCATCCAGATCGTCGATCGGCTCCAGGTGGGCGCGGCGGGCATCGTCCGCCGGGATCGTGCTGTACAGCGCCACCCGCGCCTTCAGGAGTATCTCGGCGTGCTTTTGCGCCTCCCACTGGTCGTACAGCAGAAAGCCCGGCGCGAGGATCGTGTCGAGGATCGCCTTGGGCGACGGGTGCTCGAACAGCAGCTTGCGGTAATTGCCGTGGGCGGGGAAGCCGTCGCAGCATTCCGACGCGGTGATGATCAACCCACCGTCCGCGACGATCTGCGCGCCGGCCGACATGCCCTTGACCGTCTGGTACAGGTTCTGATCGAGCGGATAGCCGCTGTTGGTCGTGATGACGATAGGGTAGGGGTGCGGGCAGGCAACCATCGCCGTCGCCCGGGCGAAGCGGCAGCCTGCCTCGTGCGCGGCGATCGGATCGCCGCAGAAGAAGCGTGTGATCTGCCGCTGGCGGTTCAAGGTCACGTTAATGCAGAAATCGACCGGCAGCAGTGAGCCGTTGTGCCGGATCAGCTCCTGCGTCGGGTTGTCTTCCAGCATGCCCCAGGTGCTGCGCGGATCGCCGATGATCGACGCGCGGTGGTAGTGCAGGATGGCGTCGATGTCGGCGACGCCGGGGAAGATGCCCTTGTAGCCGCCGGAGAACCCGGCCATGAAATGCGGCTCGATGAAACCGAGGACGATGCGCCGGTCGGCGCGCACGTAGTCTGTGTCCATGTACACCGGGCGCCCGTCGGGCATGTGACCGGCCAGCTCGAGCGAGTCGCGGTCGCAGGCGTTGTGGTTGACGATGCGATAGCCCGCGGCGATGCCGCGCCCAACCAGAGCCACGATCTCGTCCGGCGTCTCGAGGCGGTGCGAACCGTTGCCGAGGTGAATCGTGAGGTGGTCCGCCGGAACGTGCGGCAGTTCTTCGAGCAGCCACGGTAGGACGCGATCCGATGGGAAGGGGCGGGTGATGTCGGGGATGACGACGGCGACGCGATCCTGCGTGCCGATCAGTTCGCTAATTGGCCGCGCGCCGATCGGGTGGCGGACCGCCGCGCGGAACTCGGCGGCCTCATCGGCGAGACCGGCGATGTACTGCGGCTCAAGGAGCGTGACTTTCGAGGCAGGGATTTCGACAGTCAGGCCATACCTGCCGTACTGGAGCGCGGTCTTTATGGTCACGATCATCTCCTGCATGACTCGTCCCCCGCTCCCCGTCGCCGCGGCCCAATGGCGCATGCGCGCAGACGGCTGATGTGATTATATACTCATGCAAGTGAGCGGCAAAGAGGTTCCCGTGGGCAGACCCCTGACTTTGAAAGCCCCACTCAGCGCAGGATTTGTCCTGAAGTACGGGCGTTGCCGCGCAGGCTCTCTTCGAGTGTGATCAAAGCCAGATCGCCGGGGATCGTCCGTTTGAGCGCCGCGGCCGACACGCCGATCTGGAGAGCGGCATTCAGATCGCCATCCGTCAGATAGCCATATAGGAAACCCGCCGCAAAGGCGTCGCCGCTGCCCAGGGGATCGATCTCGGGCGCCGGCTCCGTCCGGGCGCGGTAGAAAGAGCCGTCTCGATTCAGGGCCATCGCTCCTTCTTCGCCCATCGTGAGCACAGCCACTCCCACGTTGAACTTGGCCTGGAGCCGACGCAGTGTCTCATCTGCACCAGCGGCGCAGCCGAACAGCCGATGCGCGTCTTGCCGGGTGACGAACAACACGTCCACGCCGGCACAGAGTGGCTCCAGTGCCTCGCGCGCCTCATCGGCCGACCAGAGCCTGGCCCGATAGTTGACATCAAAAGAGCGCAGCACACCGCGCTCGGCGGCCATCTTGAGAATTCCCTGGACGAGATCGCGACACGCTGGGCTGAGCGCCGGCGTGATGCCGGTCAGGTGCACCAGACGCGTTTCGTTCAGCAGGGTTGGGTCCAGATCGCTTAACGTCATCTCACTCATGACCGAGTCCCGGCGATCGTAGATGACGTTAGTCGAGCGAGGCGGCTGCCCGAACTCCACGAAGTACGTGCCGACGCGCCCCATCGGCGTCCAGATGACATGGGACACGTCTACACCCTGGGCACGCAACGTTTGCATGATCCGATGACCCAGTGGATTGTCTACCAGCCGCGAGACCCAAGCCACGCGTAGTCCAAAGCGACTCAGGCACACGGCGACGTTAGACTCTGCACCGCCCACGGCCACCTCGAAGGAGTCGGCTTGCTCCAGGCGCTGCCAGCGCGGCGGCGACAGCCGGATCATCGTTTCGCCGACGGTAAGAACATCGTATCGTTTCTGCATAGATCAGCCTTGGGCGTCGCCGGCGGACTGTCCGGAGTGTGCAACGCGCTCGGCCTGCGAGATAAGGGCCACGAACCGCCGGGCACGTTCAGTCAGCGCCGACCAGTCGCTGGTGGCGACCACCATTTTGTCCACCAAAGCGCTCCCGACTCCCACAGCGAGAGCCCCAGCACTCAGGAACTCCACGACATCATCGGCCGTCACACCACCGGTGGGCACAAGCCGAACGTGGGGCAGCGGCGCCAACACCTCGCGGACGTAGGCCGGCCCGCCGAGGCTGGCCGGGAAGACTTTGATCAGGTCCGCACCAGCATCCCATGCGGCGATGATTTCGGTCGGGGTCAAAGCCCCCGGAATGACAGGCACGTTGTACTTCGGCCCATGGCACAGGCGGATGACGGCCGGGTTCAGATTGGGCGCGACGATGAACTGCGCCCCGGCCTCGATCGCGCTCTGTGCTGCGCCCGCATCGAGCACGGTGCCCGCCCCCATGGTCAGCGTCTCGCCGAATCGTCGTCGCGCCGCCCGCAATTTCTCCAACGCGCCGGATGTCGTCAGCGTGAATTCGATGACCTCCACCCCGCCCGCCTGAAGCGCTTCGGCAACCGGCAGCAGATGATCGGCGTCAGCAACGCGGACGATGGCGATCAAGCGATGAGCGATTATCCGATCCAGAACCTCCTGGCGATCCATCACGTCCACCCTTTTAACAGTTCTTCCATGGGCCGGTAGATCAGGTCGGGATGACCGAAGCGCGCCGGCGACATAGCTTTGCGACCGGCCTCGGTCATCGCCGCCGCCCGCAGGCGGGGATGGGCCGGCGCCGCGAGCAAGACGATCTCGTGTCCGGCTGCCAGTTCGACGCTCATCAGGCCGCGCCCGGTTTGGGGATCGAGCAGATAGATCGGGTCGGGGAAAATGGTCACCGGGCGTTCGTCCAGAAAACACAGCATGGCTTCATTCTTGATCACCAGCCGCGCTGCCTGTCCGGTATCGGAGCCGAGACCGGGCAGCGTCGCCGTCGTGAAGTAGAAGCCCATGCGCTCTTCCTCCTGCAGCGACTCGATGCGCCCGAAGATCAGGTGGCGCGCGCCGAGGGTATCGGCGGCTGCAGCGATCGGATCATATCCAGCCGCGCGTGCCGCTTGAACCGCGCGGCCCAACGCCAGCGCGCGGCTGAACGTGCCCGGTACGGTCGTCTGCTTGAGTTGAGCGCCGTTCATCGGGTGATGATTGTTGGCGCCCAGGTAGCCGCCTCGGGTCACTACCCATCGCCCGACCTCGTCCACGTAGGTCGGCTCGACTGCCCGGCTCACGACGACGATGTTGCCCAGACTGTCGGCCAGCGGCATGGGTGTGAGCTCAACGCCGTGCCCGTGCCAACTGGTCATCTGCGTCTCCGGGGCCGAGCGACCCAGCGCGTCGCCGTCAATCGCGGCGATGCCGGCTCGTGCCGCCAGGGTCAGCACGATCGGTGAATTCAGCCCGCCGGCTTCGAAGGGCACCATCGCATCGATGCGACGGCCAAGCAGTTGCTCCATAGTGCGCGTCACGCGCAGTAACGGGAAGTCGGTTTCCCAGCCTTCCAGGACTTTGTCGAAGCCGATGGCCTCCAACGCTTTGACCGAACCCATGATGCCGCCGCACACGATCGTCCAGTCATCCGGCACTGACTCGAGCGGGACGATGTTCCAAGTTCGGTCGCGGGCCACGTCGTTCTCCAGAATCATTCGCCCCCAGGCGGGATTGCCGCCGCCGCCCGTACCGAGGATAGCCAGGCCTTCGAGCAGCGGCTCGATGTCGTCGTGAGTCAGTGTGAAGCTGCCCATCATGATGAACTCTCCTTCGCCCACTCAGAAACGCGGCAGGCGTGCACCACCATCCATGGGAATGGTGAGGCCGGTGACCATGTCGAACTCCGGGGAACACAGCCTGACCATCATCCGGGCGACATCGGCACGTGTCACCAGCCGCCCGGTCGGCGTGATGCGGATAGCGCGTTCCACGAAAGTGGGATCATATGCACTGATGTCCGGAGCGCTCTCCGCGATTTGCCCTGGCGCAACGGCGTTGACCGTCACCCCGGGCTTGAGCTCCAGCGCCAGCGCCTCGGTCAGGAACCTCACCCCCGCCTTGGCCAGGCCGTAGACCGAGTGGTTGCGGATGAAGGCCGAGCCGGCCGACACGTTGATAATGCGTCCCCAGCCGCGCTCGTTCATGCTCGGCGCGACGTGCTGAGCGAATAGGTAGATGGCGCGCAGGTTGGCGTTCATCACAAAGTCCCAATCATCCACCCGCAGCGTGAGAAAGGGGTCCATAGCGAACGGGCCGGCGTTGTTGATCATGATGTCAACAGGGCCAAACGTTTCTGTCACCCGCTCGACCACGTCCCGGATTTGAGCCGGGTCAGAGACATCACAGACAAGGTTGGCAGCCTGACCCGGCCCGCGGTTCAGCGCCTCAGCCCGCTTCACCGCTTCCTCTGTGAACTGGCGGTCGCTGATCGCCACGCGCGCCCCGTGAGCAGCGAATTCCGCTGCGATGACGGCACCCAGGTGGCGCGCGGCGCCCGTGATCAGCACAACTTTGCCAGCCAGAAAGTTTTCATTCTCAGCCATTGGTTTCACTCCTTCAGGGCACTCACTAGAGCGGAATCCGATTGCGTGTACGCCAATCTGGAGTCGAGCCTTTAGGCGGTTTCCGGCTGAAGCCTCCACTCCGGCGTAAATCAAAGTGGAATCTGCTCTAGAGGTGCTCCTGCCGCACAGGCGAGATTGCCTCGCCCTGCTGTCCTTTTGCCAGGCGACAGGCGGCCTGATGACCATGGCCCAGATCGTAGAAAGGCACCGGCCGCAGGCACTCGTCGGCCACAAAGGGACAACGATCCTGCAAGCTGCATCCCGGCTTGATCTCGCGCGGGCTGGGCGTTTCGCCCTTCAGCAGGATGCGCTCGCGTTTGACCGTAGGATCGGGGATCGGGATCGCCGACAGCAGCGCTCGGGTGTACACGTGCAGGGGCCGGGCAAACACTTCGTCGGTTGGGCCTATCTCAACGATCCGACCCAGGTACATCACCAACACGCGATCGCACAGGTGGCGCACGGTGCTGAGGTCGTGAGAGATGAACAGGTAGGCCATATTCAACTCGCGCTGCAGTCGCCGCAACAGCGCGATCACGTGGATGCGCAATGACATGTCCAGCGACGAGGTAGGCTCGTCTAACACGACGAATTGTGGATGGGTCATGATCGCGCGCGCGACGCCCACCCGCTGCTTCTGCCCGCCGCTCAGTTGATGGGGGTAACGCTTCAGGTGCTCCCTTTCAAGGTTGACGCGCTCCACAGCCTGGTGCAGTTGAGCCTCATCCCGGAATAACCCGTGCAGGTAGAGCGGCTCGTGCAGAGTCCGGCGCACCGTGAAGCGAGGGTTGAGCGATTCACTCGCGTCCTGGAACACCATCTGAAAGTGCCGCCGCAGTTCGCGCACCTGCCCGTCAGAAAGCGCGGTCAGATCCTCACCGCTGAATAGGATACGCCCGCCGGTGGGTTCTTCCAGGCGCAGAATGCAACGCGCGGTTGTCGTCTTGCCACAACCACTCTCGCCGACCAACCCGACCGCCTCGCCGGGGTAGATGTCGAAGCTGATGCCGTTGACGGCGTGGATGATGTGCCGCCCCTCGCGATAGTGCTTAATCAAGTTTTCGACGCGCAGCAGCGGCCCGGTCACGGCGCGTCTCCAGTGTACTTGTGGCAGATGACGGTATGCCCGGCAGTCACCTCGATGGGCGGCGGGCGGCGTTCCCAGCACACCGGGCGCACATACGGGCAGCGGTTGGCAAAGTGGCAGCCGGGCACATCGTAGAGGATACTGATAGGAGGTAGGGCCTGTGCTGTACCCAGGTCGCTGGGCTGGTCCACGCGTATGATGCTGCTCAACAAGCGTTCAGTGTACGGGTGTTGCGGATGCGCGAACAACTCTGCCACCGGCGCCACTTCCATGATCTGACCGGCGTACATCACCGCCACGCGCTGGCAAACCTCGCTGACCACGCCCAGATCGTGCGTGATGAGCAGCAGCGTTGCCCCGATTTCGGCCTGTGCCTCTTTGATGAGTTCGAAAATCTGCGCCTGGATGGTCACGTCCAGGCCGGTGGTCGGCTCGTCGGCAATGAGCAGTTTGGGCCGGCAGGCGAGCATCATCGCCACCAGCACGCGCTGCGCCATGCCGCCGCTCAACTGATGAGGGTAGGCGCGCGCCCGGGTTGCCGCGTCGGGGATGCCGACGTGCCGCAGCAACTCAACCGCCGTCGCATAGGCCGCCTCTCTGCTCAGGCCACGATGGAGGCGCAACGCGCGGGCTGCCTGTTCCCCGGCGCGCATCAGTGGGTTGAGCGCGGCGCGCGGACTCTGAAATATCATAGCGATGTGCGCGCCGCGCATCTCGCGCAAATCGCGCTCCGGCAGGGCCAACAGATCGCGGCCGTCGAACCAGATGTGTCCCCCATCCACCTTTGCGGTTGGAGGCAGCAGTCCCATCACCGCAAGTGAGGTCATTGTCTTGCCCGACCCGCTCTCGCCCACCAGGCCCATCACCTCGTGAGGATACAGGTCAAACGTCACGCCATCGAGGATGCGGCGCGGCCCGTGCTCGTTGGAAAAGCTCAACGTCAGGTCTTCAATGCCCAACAGCGGCTCGGCCATCAACGTTCCTCGTGGGCGCTGATATCACGCAGCCCGTCGCCGACGAGGCTGAAAGCGAAGGCGGCCAACACGATCGCCGCGCCGGGAAACAGCCAGACCCACCATTCGCCGGTGATGATGCGCTGCGCGCCTTCGGATACCAGCACACCCCATTCCGCCGTGGGCGGTGTGATGCCCAGTCCCAGGAAGGCCAGCCCCGCCGCATCCAGGATAGCCCAGGCGAAGACCAGCGCGACCTGCACCAGCGAGGGCGTCAGCGCATTAGGCAGCAAATGGATGAGCATGACGCGCCAGCGAGGATTGCCGACGCTCAGCGCGGCGTCGGCGTATTGAAGTGTGCGCACGGTGAGCATCTCGCCGCGCGTCAGGCGGATGAAGTACGGCACGTAGGCCGTGGCAATCGCGATGACGACGTTTTGAACCGTGTCACCTAACACGCCGGTGATCGCCATCGCCAGGATGAACGCCGGGAAGGCGAACAGCACGTCCACGACGCGCATCACCACATCGTCCAACCAGCCGCCGTAATAGCCTGCCACGCCGCCGATAAGCGAGCCGATGGCGAAGGCGCTCATGGCAACCGACGCGGCGATCGCCAGATCCAGCCGCGTGGCGTGCACCACGCGAGTCAACACATCGCGCCCGAACTTGTCCGTGCCGAAGGGAAACTCGGCGGAAGGTGGCCGGAGTGTCACGCGCGGGTTGGTCTTCGTCGGCGCATAGAGTGTGAGATCAGGGCCGACCACCGCCACGACGACGTAAATCAGCACCAGCAGCACGCCCAGCGCGAAGGCAGGACGTCGCCGCACCAGGCGCGCCAGCTTCACGCGCCTCGCCGGTTCGGCGCTTCTTCGCTCAAGGGAGGCAGGCGTGATGGCTTCCATACGTGCCTAGCCCAGCCGGATGCGCGGGTCGATGAACCCATAGGCCAGATCGATGCACAGGTTGAGCATGACGTAGACTACCGCGATGAGCAGTACGAAACCCTGTACGGCGTTGAAGTCGTTGGTGATGAGCGCGTTCCAGGCATATTGCCCGATGCCCGGCCACGAAAATACGCGCTCGACAATGACGTTGCCACCCATCAGGTAGCCGAAGACGATGCCCAGCGTCGTCAGCACCGGGATGAGGGCGTTGCGCAGCGCGTCGACCAGAATCACCTGGCGCGACGAGACGCCAATCGCGCGAGCGGTGCGGACAAAGTCGGAGCCGAGCGCATCGAGCATGGCACCGCGCACGATCTTGATGATCGGCGCGCTGACCACGAAGGCCAGGGTCAGTGCCGGCAGCCACAGGTGACGCATCGCGTCGCCCAAGGCGGCGAAGTCGCCTGCCAGCAGGCTGTCGATGATGAGCAGGCCGGTGACGGCAGGCGGCTCCGCCTCACCGACGGTAAGCCGGCCCAAGGGAGGGGGTGCCCAACCCAGGCTGTAGTAGAAGATGTGAACACCCACCAGCGCCAGCCAGAACAATGCCAGCGATGCACCCAATGTGGCGAAAACCCGAGCCGCGCGATCGATCCAGGTACCGAAACGGACGGCGGCCACGATGCCCAACGTGAGGCCGATCAGCATGGCGAACACAAAAGCCGTCAGGGCCAGCTCCAGCGTGGCCGGCAGCCGCTGGCCGAGTTCCTCCAGCACCGGCCGCTCCGTCCGCCAGCTATTGCCGAGGTTGCCGCGCAGCAGCAAGCCGGCGTAGTTCATGAACTGAACATGGAGCGGCTGGTCGAGGCCCATCTCGTGCGCGTACTGCGCGATCAGTTCCTCGGACGCCAGCGGACCTGCCCGCAACGCAGCCGGATTGCTCGGCAAGATGTGCGTCATGATGAAGACCGCGATGATCACGCCGACCAGCGTGAGAGCGGCCAACACCAGGCGGCGCAAGATGTACCGAACGAGTGGCGGCATGGGGAAGAACCCCTAACCGGGCGAGGGCGAGGCTGCCCGCCCTCGCCTGATGATGATACACGTTTACTCGGTTTTGCCGAGGAAACCGTAACGCAAGGTCAGGTCGTCGAACAGGGCGATCCCGCTCACGTTCGCGCGCGTGGCGACAATCCAGTCGGGTTGATACAGGAAGGCCCACACGGCCTCATCGACCAGGATTTCCTGGGCGCGCCGGGCCAGCTCCGCCCGTTCTTGTGGGTCACGGCTGAACGTCCCGTCTTCGATGATCTTGTCGAGCTCCTCGTTGCAGTAGTTGACGAAATTGGGGAACGAGCCGCACTTGAAGTTCCAGGTCAGCTGGTAGAACGGGTCGTTGCCCCACGAGTACCACTCCTGGATGAAGAAGGGCAGTTCGTGGCTGTTGATCAACTCGGAGAACTCCGCCGTGGGCACCGCGTTAATGGTGACCCTGATGCCGATCTCGGCCAGCCCAGACTGCACCCAGGTGGCAGCGTCCACCCGTGTCTGGTCTTCCTGCGGAACGGTCAGCTCGACCTCGAAGCCGTCCGGGTAGTCGGCCTCCGCCAGCAGCGCTCGGGCCGCATCCAGGTCTGCCTCGCTATAGGTCCAGAACTCGTCGGTGTGCCCCTCCATACCTTCTGGAATCGGGCTGGTCGGTTGGCGGCCATAGCCGTAAATCACGTTCTCGACGATGGCCTCGTAGGGAATCGCCATCGACACCGCCTGCCGCACGCGCTTGTCGTCAAAGGGAGGCACGTTGAGGTTCATGCCCAGGTGGTAGACGCGCGTAGTGGGGATAGCGTGAATCGTGATGTCCGGATCCGCGTCGAGTTCGTTCAGGTCGCTATAGGGAATGCCGAGCGCAACATCGACATCGCCCGCGCGGA
>DASSFZ010000148.1:0-6994 GCA_035693785.1 Anaerolineae bacterium
GAAAACGAGCAGCGTGACGCCCAGCACGGTGATCGGCAACTGCAGCAGACGGCGGATGATGTAGGCAGTCATGTGCCCTCCGTGACATGGTTGCAGTGAGTACTCGCTTCAAGCACAAAAGGTTCACGACCTGGATGAAAGTGGTGGGCGAGCGAGCTGCCCGCCCACCACAAACGACACACTCGACTTACTGGCCGGCCAAGCTGTACGCGTAGAAGTACTGACCAGGCAGGATCGGATTCCAGTAGTAACCCTGCACCCAGCGCTGGAAGTAGCGATTAACCGTCTCCTGCGCCAGGATCAGGGTAGGCACCTCATCATAGTACAACTGCTGGATCTCGAAGTAGATCCTCTCGCGCTCCGCCGGGTCTGTCGCCGAGGCGGCGGTGGTGGCCATTTCCTGGAACTGGGCCGTCAGGTCCTCGGGCAGGTTCTGCCGGCCGGCGAAGGTGCCGAACGTGTACGGCTGCACCCAGTTGTGCGGGTCGTGGATGTCTTCGATCCAGCCGCTGACCGCCACCGGCAGTTGCCGGGCGCGGAACGCGCGCAGCAGCGTCGGCCACGGCAGGCCAACGATCTCAATCTGGTATTTCTCGTCGATCGAAGCGAAGCTGTTCTGCAGGATCGCGGCGACCGTCTGGCGGCCGGTGTTGCCGGTGTTGAAGGTGACCTGCAGGCGGAAGCCGTTCTCGGCCACCTGGCCGTCCCAGGCCTGCTCGATCTCGGCCTTGCACTGATCCAGGTCGAACTCGTACATCGGGCCGTCCGGGTTGTAGCCCAGCATGTCGAGGATGATCGGGCCGTTGTTGCGGACACCCAGGCCGTTCAGTGCGTCGGCAATGTAGGTCTCGTAGTCGAAGCAGTAAGCGAACGCTTTGCGGACGTGGATGTCGCTGAAGAAGTCCGCCGGGACGCCGTTGCCGTCCAACTGGCCGCTGCCGATGTACGGGTTCTGGCCCTGCTCGTCGGTGACGACGCCGAAGTTCAGGAAGACATCCGTCCGGGCCGGTCGCGGCAGGTTGGTCCAACTGCGCAGCGGCGCGTCGGGATGCTCGGCATCCGGCTGGCAGGCGCCGGCGCTGTCGCAGATCTCACCGGCGAACTCATCTGCCTGGACGTAGGCGTCTGCGTTCACGGCCGCACCATCCGCATCGCCGGCCTGCAGCGCGGCAAAGCGAGTGCCCCACTCGTCCACGATGTTGTAATTGACTATCTTGATGCTGGGCGGGCCGCTCGGGCCGCCCTCCCAGATTGGCTCCGTGCGCCAGTAGTCTTCGTTGGCGACGAGCGTGTAGCCTTCACCCGGCGTCCAGCTCTCGAGCTTGTACGGGCCGGTGCCGTTGATGACCCGCGACAGCTCGTCGTTCTCGGCGCCGGGCGCGTAGAAGTTCTGCCAGGTCGCGCAGTCGCCGTCCCAGGCGCCGTTCTCGATCGCCCATTCCTTATCCATCGCCGCGCCCCACGTCTGCGCAACGGTGGCGAGGAACGGGCCCCACGGCTGCGCCAACTGGAAGGTCAGCGTGCCGGCGGCGTCGTCGGCGACGACGGCGGCCTTGACCTTCTCGCACACGGCGGCCAGCTCTTCGGGCGTGGCATTGCCGATCAGCGCTTCCCGATCGCCGGCGTACGCGCCTTCGCCGATCTCCTCGGTCACGTCACCCGAGCCGTAGCCCAGGATCGGCTCGAGCAGCAGCCACTGCGGGCCGTTCGGGTCGGACTGCAGCAGGCCGCGCTGGTAGGTGTACTCGAAGTCGCTCGGCGTCAGGTCGCTGCCGTTGTGGAACTTGACGCCTTGTCGAACGTTGAACGTGTAGGTCAGGCCATCCTCCGAGATGCCGCCGTTCTCCAGGCTCGGCACTTCGGTCGCCAGCACGGGCACGTAGCTGGTCGCGTCCGTGTAGTTGAAGAAGATCAGCGGCTCCATCACGTTCTGAATCAGCGTGCCACTGGCCGTATCGTAGGCCAGGTTCGGGTCCATTGTGTCGATGTCGCCGAAGGTCAAGTACGTGTAGGTGGTCGCATCGTCCGTAAGGAACTCGACCGCCTTGGGCGGTTCGGGCGTGGCGGTCACGACGATAGTCTCCGGCGTGCCCGCGACGACCTGGGTCACTACCACCGTCTGTGGCGCGGTAGGACCGCACGCGCTCAACACGATGGCCGTCAGCACCAGCAGGCTCACGAGAATGCTCATTCTCTTAGACATGTCTTCTTACTCCTCCAGAGTATGGTTGCATGTTGCGGATACGACTTTGCGGACCGTAGGGCGGCATCCCCATGCCGCTTGCTGGCGCATTGGGATGCACCAGCTACGGAGTTTTCGGATGGGTTCTTAGCGAACGACCACCTCCTTTCGTGCGATCTCTTCGGCGCGATGGCAGGCGACGAAATGGCCGGGCGTGAACTCGCGCCACTCCGGCTCGACCTGGCGACACACATCGATCGCCAGCGGGCAGCGCGTGTGGAACACGCAGCCCTTCGGCGGGTTGGCCGGGCTGGGGACGTCGCCCTGCAAGATGATGCGCCGGCGGGCTTCCTCGGCGACGGGATCGGGCACCGGCACGGCCGAGAGCAGCGCCTGCGTGTACGGATGAAGCGGATTGTCGTACAGCTCGTCGCGCTCGCCCATCTCCATCATTTTGCCCAGGTACATCACCAGGACGCGATCGGCGATGTGCCGCACCATGCTCAGGTCGTGGGCGACGAATAGATAGGTCAGCTCCAGTTTTTCCTGCAGCTCCTCGAGTAGGTTGACGACCTGCGCCTGGACCGAGACGTCGAGCGCGGCAATCGGCTCGTCGCAGACGATGAACTCGGGGTTGAGCGACAGGGCGCGCGCGACGCCGATGCGCTGGCGCTGGCCGCCTGAAAACTCGTGCGGATAGCGCGTCAGGTAGGCCGGGTTGAGGCCGACCAGCTCCATCAACTGCTTGACCCGCTCGCGCCGCCCCTGCTGGTCGGCCAGGCCGTGGATGAGCAGCGGCTCGGCGATCAGCTCGCCGACCGTCGAGCGCGGGTCGAGCGAGGCGTACGGGTCCTGGAAGATCATCTGCATCCGGGGCCGCAGCCGTCGCAACGTTTCGCCCTTCATCGCCGTCAGCTCGACCGAATCGAAGAAGATGTGGCCGCCCGTCGGCGGGTACAGCCGCAAGATCGTGCGGCCCACCGTCGTCTTGCCGCAGCCGCTCTCGCCGACCAGGCCTAGCGTTTCGCCGCGCTTGATCTCGAACGAGACGCCGTCGACGGCCTTCACCCAGCCGACGGTGCGCTGGAAGACGCCGCGCCGGATCGGGAAATGCTTCTTCAGGTTCGCTACGCGCACCAGCACGCGGTCGTTAGAAGCCACGACCCACGTCCTCCTTCGTCACGTCCACCCAGCAGGCAATCTCGTGGCGGGGGCCTACTTCGCGGAGCGCCGGGTTTTCTTGCCAGCATTGCTCGATGGAGAAAGGACAGCGTGGGGCGAAGGGACAGGCGCGAGGCTCGGTCAGCAGGTCCGGTGGCCGCCCCTGGATGTTGGCTAGCCGTTGGCCGTGGCGGCCGTCGACGCGCGGCACGGCGCCCATCAGGCCGAGTGTGTACGGATGGCGCGGGTTGGCGTACAGCTCCTTGACGTCGGCCTTCTCGACGATGTACCCCGCATACATCACCTGCACCCGCTGGGCGATGCCGGCCACGATCCCCAGGTCGTGCGTGATCCAGATCACGGCCATGCCCAGCTCGGCGCGCAGCCGCTTGACCAGCTCGATGATCTGCGCCTGGATCGTCACGTCCAGCGCCGTCGTCGGCTCGTCGGCGATCAGCACCTGTGGATTGCAGGCCAGGGCGATGGCGATCATCA
Source organism: Anaerolineae bacterium (assembly GCA_035693785.1). GTDB lineage: Bacteria > Chloroflexota > Anaerolineae > Fen-1058 > Fen-1058 > DASSFZ01. The sequence continues at coordinate 3,839 of DASSFZ010000148.1, forward strand.
CGCGCTGGCGCATGCCGCCCGAGAACTGGTGCGGGTAATCGTCCAGCCGCTTCTCGGCGTCCGGGATGCCGACGAGCCGCAGCAGCTCGACCACGCGCGCGCGCGCCTGCTGCTGGTTCATGCCCAGGTGCTCGATCAGGGACTCCGAGATCTGGCGGCCGATGGGCATCACGGGATTGAGCGAGGTCATCGGGTCCTGGAAAACCATCGCGATCTGCGCGCCGCGCACCTGGCGCATCTGGTCTGTCGTCAACTGCAGCAGATCGCGTCCGGCGAACAGCGCTTCGCCTCGGACGATCTCGCCCGGCGGCTGGGGGATCAAACGCAGCAGCGAGAGCACGGTGACGCTCTTGCCGCAGCCGCTCTCGCCGACGACGCCCAGCGTCTCGCCTTCCTTCAGCTCGAAAGACACGCCGTTCACGGCATGCACGGTCCCTTCCGGGGTGTGGAAGCGGGTTGCGAGATCGTTTACCTGAAGAAGAAGCGGCATATGTTAAATACTCCCCATTTGGCGTAAAAGGTTCAATGGCGAGGAAAAAAAGAAGCGATTGGCTATTTAATTATACAATAAGGGTTAGGGAACGCAAGTGAGAAGGTTCAACTGCAGGCGTCCGTTCGTCCGCAGTTGCATTGCGGACGCCAGGCGACAGTACAACTGTCGCCCCAACATGGGTTTAACGGCAGGCTTATCGCGTCTGGCGCGTGCGCGGATCGAGGACGTCGCGCACCGCGTCTCCCACCAGGTTCCAGCCGAGCACGAACAGCACCAGCGCCACGGCGGGGAAGAACACCATGTACCAGTATTGGTCGAGCGTCGTGATCCAGTTGCGCGAAAAGGCCAGCAGTTGACCCCAGTCGGCGAACCCCTGCTCGGCGCCCAAACCGAGGAAGGACAGCGCGGCGAAGGTGATCGCATTCGTGCCGATGTTGAGGGATGCCAGAACCAGCGTCGGGAAGATGGCGTTCGGGATGATGTGGCGCGTCATGATGCGCCGGTCGCGCACGCCGACCGCCCGCGCCGCCGTCACGTAATCACGCTCGCGCACGGACAGGATATCGCCGCGAATCAGGCGCGCGAAGCCCATCCATCCGAACATGACGACGGCGATGCCTGCCGTGATCAGGCCGCTGCCGCCGATGCCCGTCTTCCCGCCGAGGAGAGGCTGGAGGACCGACGCCAGCGTGAGCGCCGCGAGCAAGAATGGAAACGCGAGAAACACCTCCGTCAGGCGCTGCAAGACCGTGTCGACCAGGCCACCGTAATACGCGGAGAGCGTACCGACGATCACCCCAATCAGGACGGTGACAAACGTGATGATGATGCCGCCTATGAACGCCGTGCGCGTCCCCCACACGACGCCGTAGTAAATGTCCCACCCGCCGCTCGCCACGCCGAACACGTGCGTCCAGTGATCCAGCCCGGTCAGCGGCTTCCACCAGAACGGGAGCGGCGGCGCGTTGCGGACCCAGGGCGAGCCGGGCGGCAGAGGCACCGTGCCGAAGCCGTCACGTGGGATCTTCATAGGGTCGCGCGCGTTCTCGGGCGGTGGCGCCAGCACCGGCCCGGCGATCGCCACGAAGGCGAAGAACCCCACCAAGGCAAAGCCGACCACGGCCAGCCGATTCGCGAGCAACTGCCTGACCAGGCTCGGCGGCTTCCGAGTTACGGCGCTTCCGATGTCGGCAGATCGTGTAGGGACAGCAACCGCCATTCTCCTACCTCCAACCTCCAACCTCTAACTCTAACTCTAACCCCCAACTCTAACTCAACCGCACACGCGGATCGACGACGGCATATAGCACGTCGACGACGAGATTGGCGGCGAGCAGGATCACCCCGTTGAACAAGGTGAATCCCAACACCGTGAGCACGTCGAGCTGCGCGGCGGCGGCGGCCGCCACCGATCCGATGCCCGGGTAGTTGAAGATCGTCTCGGTGATCACCACGCCGTTCAGCAGGCCGACGATGACGAACCCGCCGACGGTCACGACGGGGACCATGGCGTTCGGCCGGGCATGCCGGTGGATGACGGCGCGCTCGTCAAGCCCTTTCGATCGGGCCGTCGTCACGTAATCCTGCCGGAGTGACTCCAGCATCGACGCGCGCGTGATGCGCACCAACAGCGCCCACTGAATGTAGGCGAGCGTCAGGATCGGCAGCACCATGTGGCGCAGCGAGTCGAGGAAAATGTCCGGCCGCCCGTTCAGCAACGAGTCGAGTGTGTTCATCCCCGTGTAGCGCGTGAACATCGTCGCATCGCTCACCACCTCGCTGGCCCAGTCCGACAGGTTGTCCGGCGGGAACCACTGTAGGCGCGCGTAGAAGATCATCAGCATCAGCAGGCCGAATACGAACGACGGCATCGACCAGCCGACGATGCTGAAGACGCGCAGCGCCTGATCGCCCATCTTGTTGTGGCGGACGGCGGCCGCCACGCCCATCGCGACGCCCAGGCCGACGATGGGCAAGATGCTCCAGAGGGTCAACTCCAGCGTGACCGGGAACCGCCGCTTGATGATGTTCACGATCGCGTCGGATCCCGTGCGCGAGTAGCCGAAGTCGCCGCGCAAGACGCCTCCGGAAGTCACGGTCTCGCCGGTCGCCGGATCGGTGACCGGGCGCCCGAACAGCCAGTTGGCGTACTGAACGAGGAACGGCTCGTCCAGGCCGTATTTGCGAATGAGCGTCTCGGCCTGCTCTTCGTTGCGCGGCAATTCGCGCAGGTAGAGCGCCAGCCGCTCTTGAGGCGAGAGCAGGCTGGTCATGCCGAAGACGAGCAGCGACACGCCGAACAGCAACAGGGGCATCATCAGTAGGCGTCGAATGATGTAAGCAATCATGGTCGTCTCCTGCGGCGCAGGCCGAACCTGCTTATCCGCTCTGGTCTGTCACTCGCTCGTAGCGTAGGGCCTCGTGCCCGTCAGACGCCCACAAGGGGCTAGGCTACCCATCATTTGGCATGTGGCGGAATACTAGTCCGTCACTCGCTCGTAGTGAATGTGCCACAATACGTTCCATGTCCGACCTCGATCGTCGCTGCGTTCCCAGTTCCAGTCCAGGCGGTTCGACGCGATGTTGTGCCAGACCATGCGCTGCAGGAAGGTCACGCCGTCGAGCGTCGCCTCGCGCTGCAAAATCATCGAGCCGCTATCGTA
>DASSFZ010000149.1:0-7063 GCA_035693785.1 Anaerolineae bacterium
GCGGCGATCATCTTCAGGCCGTCGGCCTCGAACTCGGCGTCCGCGCCGTTGAGCGACGTGACCTTGCCGCTGATGAAGTTGGTCTCGCCGATGAAGTCGGCGACGAAACGACTATTCGGCGCCTCGTAAATCTCTAGTGACGTGCCGATTTGCAGCGCCCTGCCGTGATCCATGACCGCAATGCGATCGGACATGGTCAGGGCTTCTTCCTGGTCGTGGGTCACGTAGATGAACGTGATGCCGACTCTCTCCTGGAGCTGCTTGAGCTCGAGCTGCATTTCCTTGCGCAGCTTCAAGTCAAGCGCGCCGAGCGGCTCGTCCAGAAGGAGCACCTCCGGATGGTTGACCAGTGCGCGGGCCAGGGCGACGCGCTGCTGCTGGCCGCCGGATAGCTGCTTGGGCATGCGATCGTGCATACCCGGCAAGCGCACCAGCTCGAGCGCCTCGTCGACGCGCTTCTTGATCTCGCCGCGGGGCGCTTTTTTCATCTCAAGCCCGAAGGCGACATTTTGGCCCACCGTCATGTGGGGAAACAGGGCGTAATGCTGAAACACGGTGTTGACCGGGCGCTGGTACGGCGGGGTATGACCGATGGACCGGCCGTGGATGTAGATCTCGCCCGCAGTGGGCGTCTCGAACCCGGCGATCATGCGTAGCGTCGTCGTTTTTCCGCAGCCGCTGGGTCCCAAGAGCGAGAAGAATTCGCCGTCGCGGATCTGGAGCGTGACGTGATCGACGGCCAGCACCGGATCGCCCCCGCGCGTTGCTCCGGGGAACTGCTTGACCACATCGCGCAGCTCAATGGTGTGCTCTTGCATTCGATCTCCTCACCGGCGGCCGGCGCGTGCGGCTGCCGAATCGCCAACCGTCAATCACGACCTGACGGCAACGTGCACACAACAAATGATGGGCACCTGCTATGCGCCACGGCGGGTTGTAACCCTTGGACTGAAAATTGACACTGCTCACTCCCTGACCGGAGGAGCGCGGCTTGAGGCGAGAATGATTATAGCATCAAAGCGACATACGGCAAATAAGTCTGCTCCGCGCTCTGGTATCTCCGCGGCGCGATCGGAGTCGTCCACCGGGATCGCCTGGTGATTACCCACATTTCGCTCCCAGCGCCGTCCCTTCGTCAGGCTCCCCACTCCCCCTCGCTTTGCTCGGGGTCGGGGACTTCGCAGGGCAGGCCCCGGCGCGAGCGATGCGCCGCCGAGACGGCGGCTTGAGCACTGGTGGGCAATCACCGGGTGATTGCGCCTTGACGTCAACAGGCACGCGTGCTAGAATCTCTCTAATTGAGAACGCTTCTCAATTGGACGTTTGCATGTTTGACCGGGACTTCGTCACACGGCAGCTCGCCGCGCGGCAGTTCAAAATCACGCGCCAGCGCCGCGCGGTGCTGAACGCGATCGCGTCGTCGCAGGCGCGCATGAGCGCGGCCGATATTTGCGCCAGGGCCAGGCGCGAGTGCCGCGACTTGGGCCTGGCGACTGTGTACCGCACGCTGGAGATTCTTGCCGAGATCGGCGCGATACGGCGCGTGCACCTCGACGACGACTGTGAAGGGTTCGCGGCCGCCGCCGCCGAGCACGGGCATCACCTCGTTTGCAGCCGGTGCGGCGCTGCGCTCGAAATCGAAGGCTGCGATCTGACGGGGATGCTCGAGCGCGTCGAGGCCAGCACCGGCTTCAAGGTGGATCAGCACTGGCTCGAGCTGGTGGGCCGCTGCCCGGCATGCCAGGCCAGGCCGCGGCAGCGGGCGCTCGGGAGGCAACCGTGAAGAGGCTGCTCTCGATGGGCTGTATCGTCGCGCTCGCGGCAGGCGCATGCGCCGGCGCGACAGGCTCACCGGATAGCCTGCCCGATGGCCGGCTGCCGGTTGTGGCTACGCACAGCATCTTAGGCGAGTTTGTGACGATTGTGGGCGGCGACAGGGTCGCCGTGCGCACCCTGGTCGGCCCGCAAGGAGATGCGCATGAATTCGAGCCTAGTCCGGCGGATGCGGCCGCCATTGCCGAAGCGGCTATCCTCTTCGAGAACGGCCTGGGATTCGAGCCGTGGCTGGACGATCTGTATGCCGCGTCTGACTCTGGGGCGGTGCGGGTTGTCGCGACGGATGGCATTGTGCCTCTTCCGGCAGCGAGTCTATCTGGGAGGGGAGGGGCTGAGGATGGCCCGGGCGATTTGGGCCAGCTCGATCCTCACGTCTGGCACGATGTGACGAATGCGATGCGCATGGTCGAAAACGTGCAGGCTGCGCTGCTGAAAACCGATCCGCCGCATGCGGACGTGTACGCTGCAAACGCGGATGCCTACCTTGCGCAGTTGACGGAGTTGGACGCCTGGGTGAGGCAGCAGGTCGAGCGGTTGCCCGCCGGACGTCGCATGCTCGTCACGTCGCACGACACGCTCGGCTATTTTGCCGCGCGCTACGGCTTCGACGTGGTCGGCACGGCGCTGGGTGGAACGACGGCCGGGCTTGCCGATCCGTCGGCCGGCGCGATCGCAGAACTGGTGGAGGCCATCAAGGCAGCCGGCGTCCCCGCCATCTTCGCCGAGAACGTGTCGAATCCTGGCCTGATGCAACAAATCGCAGCCGAGGCCGGCGTGGAGCTGGCTCCCCTGCTGTATACCGACGCGCTCGGCGAGCCGGGCAGCGCCGGCGATACGTACGTCAAAATGATCCGGTATAACGTGTCGACCATCGTCGACGCGCTGAGCAAATGACCGCGTAGGGATGCGATGGCAGCCGGCAAACACGCCCATTCCAGGCATATCGCCATTCATCTCGACGGCGTGAGTGTGGCTTACGACGGCAAGCTCGCCCTGACTGACGTGACGCTGGATATCTCCGGGGGGCTGCGCCTGGCCGTGCTCGGGCCGAACGGCGCGGGCAAGTCGACCCTGTTCAAGGCCATCGTCGGGTTGCTGCCGCTGCGCTCCGGGCACATCCTGATCCACGGCGACCCACCTCGCCAGCGCGAGAAGCACATTGCCTACGTGCCCCAGCACGGCGACGTCGATCGGCGTTTTCCGGTGACCGTGCGCGACGTGGTGATGATGGGGCGCTATGGGCGGATTGGGTGGCTGCGCCGGCCGGGCCGCGACGATCGCCGCGCGGTCGATCAGGCGCTGCAGCGGCTCGACATCGCGCGCCTGGCGAGCGCACCCATCGACGAGCTTTCCGGAGGACAGTTGCAGCGCGCCTTCCTGGCTCGCGCGCTGGCCCAGGATGCCGACGTTCTGCTGCTGGACGAGCCGTTCACCGGCGTCGACGCAGCGACCGAGAGCGCAATCTACCAGGTGTTGGACGATCTGAGGGCGCGCCGCATGACGGTGCTGGTCGCCACGCACGACCTGGACAAAGCCATGTCTCACTTCGACGATCTCTTGCTGGTGAACGGGACGGTGATTGCCTGCGGCTGCGCCGAGGATGTGTTCCGGCCGGAGATTCTGCGGCGGGCATTCGGGTCTCAGGTGACGCTCATGCCGACGGGCGAGCGCGTCATGGCCGCCACAGACGAGCATTATTCGCAGTAAGAGCCTGTCTGAAAAGCATCACGCCAAACGAAACGTAGTGGCGACTTTAGTCGCTGCTGTAACGATTGAAGTCGTGACTACCATCTTCTGTTAGCTTGCGCATGCTCGACTTCTTGCTGGATCCTCTCGCTCACTCCTTCATGCAGCGCGCGCTGCTCGCGTCCGTGCTGGCCGGCGGGTTGTGTGCTATCGTCGGGTGCTACGTCGTGCTGCGCGGCATGGCCTTCCTCGGCGACGCGCTCGCGCACGCCGTCTTGCCCGGCATCGCGATCGCCTTCTTGCTGGGCGGCGACTTGTTTGCCGCGGCGTTGGCGACGGCGATTCTCGTCGCCCTCGGCATGGGATACCTGGGCCGCAGCGGGCGGCTGCGCGAGGATGCGGCGATCGGCGTCGTCTTCTCGGGCGCCTTCGCGCTCGGCGTCGCCCTGATCAGCAGCGCGCCCTCCTACCAGACCGATCTGACGCACATCCTCTTCGGCAACGTGCTGGGCGTAACCGATCGCGATCTCCTGTTGCTGATCGGCTTCGGGATGGCGGTCTTGGTAATTGTCCTGGCGCTGTACAAGGAGCTGCTCGCCTTCACGTTTGATCCGACCTTTGCGTCGTCGATCAAGCTGCCGGTCGAGAAGCTGCGCTATCTCCTCATGGTCGTGTTGGCCGTCACCGTCGTCGTCTCGCTCCGCACGGTCGGCGTCGGCCTGGTCGCAGCCCTGCTCGTCACGCCGGCCGCGGCGGCCTCGATGTTGACCCGGCGTTTATCACGCATGATGGTCGTCTCCGCTCTCATAGGCGTGGCGTCGGCAGTCGTCGGGTTATACGTGTCCTACTACGGCGACCTTTCGGCAGGCGCATCCATCGTGCTGACCTGCACCGTATTGTTCCTCCTGGCGCTAGTCTTCAGCCCGCGCGACGGCATGCTCGCCCGTTTGCGGCCGGAGCGCCGCTCCGGTTGACCGCAACCCCAATCGCACATTTGGGCGTATAATGTGACATGTCTGTGCGCCTCATCGGCGAGTGCGCTGCCCAATATGTCTGATTACGCGACGGATTACACTCGCGACGAGTTGATGTGTGTGTGTATCTCGCGCCAGGTCCGCGACGGCGAGGCGGTTGGGCAGGGCATCGCCACGCCGTTGGTGATGGCGGGCGTGATCCTCGCCAAGTTGACGCATGCGCCGAGCGTCTTGCTGGCCTCGGCCATCGGCCAGTCTGTGTGCCGCGATTGGGCGCCTCTGGGCCTGGCGCGCGTCGAGGAGCATTGGATCGGCAAAGGACTGACGTTTTTGACCTTCAGCGAAGTGTCCTGCGAGCTGCTGCCGCGCGTCAGGGTGAAAGAGTTTTTCCGCCCGGCGCAGGTCGACTCGCGAGGCAATTTCAACAATGTCGTCGTCGGCGACCGTTACGAGCGCCCGCAGATGCGGCTGCCGGGCAGCGGCGGCATCCCGGACGTCACGGGCTACAACGACAAGTCGTGCCTGTACGTGCCGCGCCACTCCCGCGCCGTGTTCGTCGAGCCGATCGACTTCGTCAGTGGGCTGGGGCACGTGTCTCGTCGCGCCGACGGCGTTGGCCCGGTGTACCTGGTCAGCAACCTTGGCCAGTTCGACTTCGCCAGCGGCCGTATGCGGCTGACGACTTTCCACGCCTGCGAGAGCGTGGAAAGGATCCAGGCGAAGACAGGTTTCCCGCTCGAGATTGCGCCGGACGTTCACGAGACCGAGCCACCCTCGGCGGAGGAAGTGCGCCTGCTGCGCGACGTGATCGATCCGCTGGGTGTGCGCCGGCTGGAGCTGCTGAGCGGGGCGCAGCGCAAGCAGCTCATTCGGGACATCCTGCGGAAAGAGGGCGTCCTTTAATCCGGCGCTTTGCCGCCTGGGCATTCACCTGATCGCCTCTTGCACATATGGAGTATACTAGGAGGCAGGTCGGAGACGGGAAGAGGTGCGCGACATGGAGCAGAATTTCGACGAGCGGGCCGGCGACGTGCGCGGCGATACGGTCAACATTCAGGATGGCGGCGCGCGCGATGTGTATGCGACGAACGTCACGCTTTCGCGCGGCGGCGCGAGGAGTGTGAAAGCCGACACGGTGACGGTGAGACAAGGCGGCGTTCAGAAAGTTGAGGCGCAGTCGATCGCGCTGAAGCAGGGTGGGGCCTTGAGCGTCGCCGCAGAGCGAGCCGAGATCGTGGCCTCGGCCGCGGCCTTCGTGCGCGCCGGGGACGCCCGCATCGGCCCGAGCTGTCGCGTGGGTGGGCTGATCGCCCAGCAGACGGTCGTAGAAGATAGCATGCTGGCCGCGGTGCTGGCGCGGGGCGAGGCCCGTCTCGAGCAGTCGGCGGTGGGCGTCGTCGTATCGAATCGGGCGGTGCTCTCCGGTTCGGCCGTCGGCTTCGCCGTAGCCGAAGTCGTGGAAGGCGATGTGCGCGTGCAGGTCAAACCGCAAGTCGCGGCGCTGTTCGGCGCGGCGTTCGGCGCAGCGCTCGGGCTGTTGGTCTTGATCGGTCGGCGCATCCGCTGAGAGGCCGACTCCGCACAGCTCCGGTATCGGGCCAGCGCCCGCAGGCGGCTCGGGCGCGCGAAGATTGAGGATGCACAATGCTGCTGTCGCCGGGTAACGTTCTCCACACGCGCTACCGCATCGTCGGCCTGCTGGGGCAAGGGGGCATGGCGGCGGTGTACTGCGCGCACGATCGCACCTTCGACCGGATGGTGGCGATCAAGCAGCTCCGTCCCGACCCCTTCGCGAGCGAAAGAGCGCTGGCCGAGGCGCGGCAGCAGTTCAAGCAAGAAGCGCAAATCCTGGCCACGCTCGACCATCCCAACCTGCCGCGCGTGACCGATTACTTCGAGAGCGAGGGCTTCGAGTATCTGGTGATGGACTACGTCGAAGGCCAGACGCTCAGCGATCTGGTGGCGCAGCACGGCAACGGCCTGGACGAAGGGCAGGTGCTGGACTGGGCGGATCAACTCCTGGCGGCGCTCGAGTACATTCACCAGCACGAGCATGTTCATCGCGACGTCAAGCCGTCGAACATTCGCCTCACCCCCGATGGGCGCATCTTCCTGGTGGACTTCGGGCTGGTCAAGCTGTTCGATCCGACGAACCCCAAGACGGCGACGATCATGCATGGCCTGGGCACACCCGAGTATGCGCCGCCGGAGCAGTACGACGCGCACGTGGGCCATACCGATCCTCGCTCCGATGTGTACGCGCTGGGCGCGACGATGTACCATCTGTTCACAGGCCGCGCGCCGGCCACGGCGACGCAGCGGGTCGCCGACCCGTCGTCGTTCCGGGCGCCGCACGCGCTGGGGGCGCACATCTCGGCGGACGTGGAGCGCGCCATCCTGCGCGCGTTGGAGCTGCAGCCGGCCAAGCGCTTCGACAGCGCGACCACGATGCGCGCGGCGCTCCGGCAGGCGCGGCGGCAGGTGACCGTGGCGGACGCGACCATGACGCGCCGGTTGCCGCGCTGGAGCGCACCGCTGTCGCGCACGAATTGGCGCCGCTTCGCCGC
>DASSFZ010000150.1:0-4600 GCA_035693785.1 Anaerolineae bacterium
ACGACGTGCACCGGCGCGCCCATCGTCTCCAGCAGCGCCGCCGTGCGCCGCGCACCCTGCGGCGTGAGCGCGCCGACGACTTTCGGCGTGTTCTTGATCGTCCAGCCCTTGCTCTCTACCTGTCCGGGATCGATGCGCTCCGGCACGAACGCCAAGTCGAAATCGACGCCGGCACGCAGGCCGGTCGATTCGAGCATAGGCTGCAAAATCTCCTCAGTTGTGCCCGGATACGTGGTCGATTCGAGCACGATGAGGTGGCCCTTTCTCAGCCTCGGCTGCACCGACTGCGCCGCGCTGCGAATGTACGAGAGATCGGGCGCGCGATTGGCATCAAACGGGCTGGGGACGCAGATGAAAATGGCATCGGGCGCGCGCAGCGCCTCCGCGTCGGTCGTCGCGGCAAATCGCCCGGCCTCTACGACGCGCCTCACCGCTTCGCCCGGCACGTCGGGAATGTGCGACGAGCCTCGATTCAGGCTCGCCACCTTCTTCTGATCAACGTCCAGGCCGGTCACCGTGCGCCCTAGCTCGGCCAGAGCGACCGCGAGCGGCAGACCGACGTAGCCCAGGCCGATGACGGCCAGGTGTTGGTCTTGTTCAGACATATGCTCTCATTTCCTGCCGCAGTTGCGCGAAGCGTGCGCCGGCAGGGCAACTGCCGCCGCACGCTTCGCGTGAGTGTAACGCGCGTCATCCATGGTCGGTATTTTGGCTGCGGCCCGCCAAGCGAGTCGCGCTATGGAACTGGATCTCGAAACGGATCAGCGCGTACAGGCACACCAGCGCGGCCCCGATTCCCACGACGTAACCTTCGAGTACGCTGGCCTGTGTGACGAAGATCGCCAGCAGCCCGAACGCGCCGCCGGCAAGGTACAGCAGCAGCACGGCCTCGCGCGTCGTGAAGCCTGCCTCGACGAGCCGGTGCGACGTGTGGTCTTTGCCGGGCGTCGTCAGCGGGTTTCGGCCGCGCCGCAGCCGTGAGACGACGACCAGCGTCATGTCGAATAGCGGCACGCCCAGCACCAGGACGGGCACCATCCACGTGACGAAGGTGACGTTGTCCGGGAAGCGCAGCTTGATGGCCAGAGTGGCGAGCACGAATCCCAGAAACAGGCTGCCGGAGTCGCCCATGAAAATTGTGGCCGGATTGAAGTTGTAGATGAGGAATCCCAGCGATGCGCCAAGCACGGCCGCCGACAGCGCGGCGACGTAGGATTGGTGACTCAACGACGCGAGCACCGTGAAGAAGGCTGCCGCAATCACGCAGATTCCGCTCGACAGGCCGTCCATGTTGTCGAGCAGATTGAACGCGTTTGTGACACCGACGATCCACAGCGCGCTCGCTGCGACGTTCATCCACGGCTCGGGAAACAACTGCACGACGACGCCGGCGGCGATAGGGATCGCGGCGGCGAAGAACTGGCCACCCAGCTTGACGATGGGGTGCATGCCCCAGCGGTCGTCCAGCGCGCCTAACAACGAGACGAAAGAGCCGCCTAGCAGGATGCCCACTAACTGTTGAAACTCAAACCGACCCTGGAAAAGCAATATCGCCGCCAGGCTGGCGACGACGATGGCTGCGCCGCCCATGCGCGGCATAGGGTGCTGATGCACTTTGCGCGCGTTGGGCTGGTCGATCAGGCCGAGCCTCGGAGCGATGCGCCGGGCCAGCGGCGTGCCGCTGATGGCGAGGATCAGCGCACCCGCGAAAATGAGCATGGCAGTCGTCGCGAAAGTCATGCCTGCATCCTCCGAGCGTCACTCACGGGAGCGGCGACTGCGAAGAGCCGCTCAGCGCTGCCTGGACAGCGTCCAGAATCGCCTGTGCGTCGGCCTGGCGCTCCGGAGGCGCCAATTGCACGGCGGTCTGGGCGTACGGCAGCGCCGCTGCCGGATCGCCTGCCCGAAGTAAGATCTGCGCCATCGCGGCCTGATCGAGCCAGTGCTCCGGATCCTGACCGCTCAGCTCCAGCGCGTGCTGCGTCGCGTTTGCCGCCTCGGCCAGGCGGTCCTGCGGCAGGTAAATGTGCTGCGCCAGCGTGCGCCAGCCGGGAAGAAAAGTCGGGTTGCGGCTGAGGAAATCCTGCGTCAACCTGTCGGCTTCCGTGTAGTTACCGCTCGCGAGCAGTTGGTCCGTCAGGCGCGCCCAGACTTCGGCGTTGTCCGGGTTGAGGCGCAGCGCCTGCTCGAGCGCCGCCTGCGCCTTTTCCGGCTCGTTCCGCACCGTGTACAGGCTCGCCAGATAGAAGTAGGTGTCGGCGAATTCCTGGTCGAGCGCCAGTGACTGGTCGAGCTTGTTGCCCGCCTCGTCCAGCGCGGCCTGCGCCGTGGCCGCGTCGCCCAACTGCGATGCCACCTCATACAGCGCGAAGTGCACGAGCGCCCATTCGTTCCACAACTGCGCATTATTCGGGCTGAGGTTGGTCGCCTGCTCGTAGAACTTATTCGACTGATCGAGGCGCAGGCGGCGCTCATCCGTGCTGCTGGCCAGGTCCGACCAGCGCCGATGTAATCGCGCCAGGTTGGCCGAGTGATCCGTGTTGAGCGGGTTCACCCGCCGCGCGTGCTCGAGCGTGACGCGCGCAGCCGTCAGCGCGTCGCGCCGGTTCAGTTGGGAGGTGCGCTCGGCGTCCAGGTTAAACACGGAGTCGTACGTGCTGCTTTCGATGAGCAGCGGCGACCCCTCGTCGGTCGAGGCGGCCGATTTGTTCAGGTACGACGCGCCGAGCGCCAGCATGTAGAAGTCTTCGTCCGGCGCGTGCCGGAGCGCCTGCTTGAGGTGGGCGATGGCGATGTCGCACTGGCTGATCGGTTGGCCGGCGCCATCGCAGGCATTGTTGGCGACGTAAGGCGCGCCTTGTTTGTAAATGATGTCTGCCCGGATGGAGTTGTAATTGAAGGCGAACACCATCGCCAGCGCGGCGGCGGCGATAGGCACGCCGGCGATCACGCCCCACTCGCCGGCGAGCGGCAGGGCACGCGCGCGCGCCTCCCCGTACAGGCTCAGGGCCAAAAAGATCAAGGCTGCGAAGACCATCACATAAAACAGGGCCAGCAGACCAGCAAAGCCTTCGGCGGTGGTAATGAAGCGCCCCATGTACTCGTCGAAGCTGGCTGCCGGCCCGGCGTTCAATCTGAACAACGTGCCGATCACGTTGAGCAGGCCAGAGGCATGGAATATCCAGTAAGCGAATGAAAACGCGATGGAGACGCCTGCGTACAACCCGGCCGCGCGCCACTGGTTTGCCGGTGTGATAATGTTACGCCGCCTCAGCTCGGTCAGCGACACCACTGCGCCGAACAGCCAGGTGACGAAGAACATCAGGAGCACGCCGGGCGACTGCGTGTTGTCCTTGTATGGCAGCCGCGTCAGCGAGTTCCACAGCACCTCCGTCGCGTCCCGCGGCAACTGGGAAGGCTCGGAGCTGGGTGGTGTATTGATAAAATCGAAGCCGAGCGTGCTCAAGACCAGCGCGCCGATCAGCGCCATCGCGATCGTCGAGCCGATCCAGGGCGGTGTGATTCGCATGGGCGAGGGGCGCTGCCCAGGCCGAGGCGCCTGCGGGGCGGACTTGCGCTTCTTGCCGCGCGGCATGGCAGTCGCTGGTGGCTTGCTCGGCGGTGCAGGCACCGGCCGGGCTGCGGGAACCGGCGCCGCTTCGACTTCGTCGGCGGGCACCCGGTTCAGCCCAGCGACGACCAACATCGCCGCGTACGTCCAGAAGTACGTCCGCGTCGCGACGATGGCGATGCCTGCCAGGCTACTCTCCAGATAATGCGCCAGCATCCCACCGAACAGCGCGATGATCAGGAAGACGTGCCCGCCCATCGCGATCGGCTCACCGGCCGTCCCATCGAAGGCCCAGCGTCCGGCGACGTACAAGATGCCGAAGGCGACGGCGCTTAATGCAGTCACTCCCGCTATTTCAATCCAGCGGTTGGCTGAGGTGAAGGTGGCTCCGAAGATAGCTGCGTCGGCGATCAAGACGATGACCGCAGCCAGCAGCGCAAACACTCGGGGCGACACCTTGAAGTGAAACAGCGCGAAGGAGATGACGTAGACAACAATGCCAACGGCCACGCCCCCTGGCCAACCGGTGCCCATGAAATTCACATCTTTGATGACGAGCAAACCGATCGCACCAGCGATGCCTCCCAAAATCATCATGACGACAAGCAGGATGGATGCCCGGCGATTAGGTACCCATCCGATGAATTTCAGTGCGAAATAGAAGACGCTCAGGAAGAGGAACTGCTCGGCCAGGAAACCGATCGCGCCGGTGATCACCATCGAGTCCCACGTCTCGTTGTGCGATCGGTCAGGCGACGCGTTTCGCGCCTCGTAGTGCGCCAGGTCGGGCGGGTAGAAGCGGTTATAGGCGACGTACATCGACTCGGGGCCGTAGCCGACGAGTGTGCGTATCCCGTTGAACGGGTCGGACGTGCCGTCGGGGAAGGCGATCGGCTCGTGCGCCCGTATCAGATTGACCGCGCCTTCCCAGATCAGCGTGCGCACACGGCCGGTGCCGCCTTCCGACTCGAACAGCGTGCCGAGCGAGCCGAACGCGCCGCTCGTGCGCCCTTCGATCATTTGCGGATG
>DASSFZ010000151.1:0-38238 GCA_035693785.1 Anaerolineae bacterium
CGCCCGCGTCGAGATGCGCCCTGGCCTTCGTCGCGTCGGTGAATACGCCGGTCGACTCGACGACGATGTCCACGCCCAGGTCTTTCCACGGCAGCCTGGCCGGGTCTTTCTCGGCCATGACCTTGATCTTGTCGCCGTTGATCGTCAGGCTGCTCTCGTCGTATTCGACCGTGCCGTCGAAGCGGCCGTAGGTCGAGTCGTACTTGAACAGATGCGCGTTGGTCCTGGAATCGGTCAGGTCGTTGACGAGGACGAGGTCGAAGTCGTCCTTATACAGCTCGAACAGCGCTTTCGTGACCTGCCGGCCGATACGTCCGAACCCGTTGATGCCGATCTTGATAGTCATGTCTGCTTGCTCCTTTGAAGAGGTGGTGAAATTGACAACATGTCACACGATACCCGCCCATTCCAGGGCCGGCGCGATCAGCGCATTCCACGTGTAGCCATTCCGACGCGGGTTCGACGCGCCGATCGCGCCAGGCTGCAAGACGATGAACTCTTTCGACTCGTGGTCTGAAGACAGCTCGGCCGCCACGAGCGTCTCGACGATCGACCGGCGCTCACGCGACGGCGCGATCTTGTAGGCCAGCGCCAGCGCCGTCAGCGTATACATGGGCCAATAGCCGCCATTCTGGTAGTCGCCCTGGCTGTTCAGCACGGGGACGTGAAACCTTGCGGCGGGCAAAAAAGACCCGTCTGCGTCGCAGATGACTTTGATGCCTGCTATTTTACCATCTTTGTATACCGATGCATTGCGCACGTGCCGCGCGACGGTCGCGGTGACGATCGAGTTGGGCAGCGCGCCGTCGCCGAATGCCCAGCGGAACAGGAACTCCGGAAACACAGTCGAGATATCCAGCTTGGGCGCCCACCACGTGTCGCGCGCCAGCGTGAGCGATCCGGCGGCTGTGTCGTAACATGCTGCGTATCGTCTCTTGGCCGCTGTGACGTGCGCCAGAGTGACGTCCCCCCAGCCCAAGGCGTACATGGATCGTAGCGCCAGGGCATACAGCCCCTGGTTGTGCGTGATGCGCTCCGGCGCCTCCGGGCTGACCGTGTCCGCCCAGTAGCGGAACGCCCCCGGCGGCGACACGAACTCGCCACGCTCGTCGACATGCGATCGCACGTGCGCGAAGGCGCGCTCGACGGTTTCTCGATCGATCTCGATGCCCCTGTGACCGAGCCAGGCCGACCAGATGATGAACAGAAGGGAAGAATCGTCGTCCATCGGGGCGAGGACGGCCTGATCCTTTGGCGTGAATCCGACCGCCGTGCGGATCTGCCCGTTCGGCAGTTGCGTCCGCTCGAACCAGCGATAACAGTCGTGGCTTAGCTTCACGTCGCCCAGCGCCATCGGGCCATAGAACGCGTCGCGGACGAAAGTGCCTTTCGGGTAGATGCGGCTGGATAGGATCGCGCGCTCGCCTCGGCGGGTGACGACGTTCCGGCGGGCGCTTTCCAGATAATACGGCAGAAGGTCCTGAATAGGAGACTCGGCCGCGCTCGGATCGGGCCGAAGAGAGAGCGCCGTCGCGGCGCCGGCGATGCCCAGCATCGTCAGGAATCGGCGTCGAGTAAGAGACATGCTCGTCGGGACGCGACCGGTCGCGGATCGCCGGTCACAGTCTCATGCGTGCCGGCGCGCAGAATTCGTCCGGGCGAAGCTCGCTCAGCGTCTGCATGACGGCCTGAGCTACCTTTTGACTGTCGTGACGCCACGGCGCGGCGGTGTCGATCATGTCGCGGCCGAAGATGGGCGGATCGGCAGGCGGCGCGCCCGGTTCAAACCGGATCATCTCGCTGACGCCGGGCGGCGTGTTGGCCCAGGCTATCTCCGTATTCGAGTTGGCGAGGATGGCGTCGATCAGCCCTGCGCCGACGTGGCGCTCGATGGCCAGGACGTGATCGCGCACCGCATAGTGAGCCGTTTCGCCGCGCTGGGTGGCGACGTTGCAGATGTACAGGCGCATCCCGCGCGCGGCGCGAATCGCGTCGGAGATGCCCGGCACCAGGAGGTTGGGCAGCAGGCTGGTGTACAGGCTGCCGGGCGCGAGGATGATCACATCGGCGTCGAGGATGGCGCGGATGGCGTCGGGGTAGGCGCGCACGTCGTCGGGCTTGATCGCCAGCCGGACGATCGTCGCGCCTGCGTGCGTGATGACCGACTCGCCCTCGACGCGCCTGAGCGAGTTGGTCGCATCGTCGCGCAGATCGCCGACCAGCGTCAGCGGCGTCACCGTGGACGGCAGCACGCGCCCGCGCACGGCCAGCACGCGGCTCGACTCGACGAGTCCTCGCTCAAACGAGCCGCTGACGCTCGCCATCGCCGCGATGAACAGATTGCCGAACGCGTGCCCGCTCAGCCCCGATCCGTTTCCGCCGGACGGGCGCGCGCTGAAACGATACCGGAAGAGACGCGTGGTCAGCGCTTCGTCGTCGGCGAGGGCCGCGATGCACTGGCGGAAGTCGCCGGGCGGCAGGATGCCCATCTCGCGCCGCAGCCGTCCGGACGATCCGCCGTCGTCGGCGACGGTGACGATGGCGGTGATATTCGAAGTGTATGCCTTCAGGCCGCGTAGCAGCGTCGAGAGGCCGGTGCCGCCGCCGATCGCGACGATCTTCGGTTCCCGCTCCCGCTGGCGGTGCTGGTACATTGTCTGCGGCGCCGGAACAGCGCCCGTCGGAGTGAACGGGACGAGCAGCGACCGGCTCCTCTTGACGATAGCGATGGCGATGAGTATGACGCCGGCGACGCTGAACAGCAGCGCCCGCACCGGAATCGGGATGAACTGGAGGGTCAGGAGATTGATGGCGTCGGGCAGGAATTGGCCGGGGAGGATGTCGACCAGGAAGTACGCCAGCCCCAGTCCGAGAGCTGTAACGCCGGCCAGCAGGACGAGCAGCCACCGCTTGACGCCAATGCCGATGGTCAACCAGTGGGCAAGTCCGCTGGCGCGCAGGCGATCGAGCAGGTAGTTACGTAGGGGCGTGCGCACGGTAAAATCGATTCTATCAGAATCGATCTGAGGTGTCAAAACCTTTAGGGTTATCGGCGTTAGACGCGCAAGCGTTGAGTGATATAATCGTGCCAATCCTTATTTCGACGATTCCCCCGCTGGATCTGGCAATGCAGCGTGAGCATTCACTCGGAATTCTGCAATGCGCTGAGCATGAGAAAGGAGCCGTATGGCCGACTTTGACTTGCTGAAAGAGCTGATTGTGCCCAGCACGTCCAAGATTGTTCTGCTTCTCATGGACGGCCTGGGAGGCATTCCCCGCGAGCCGAATGGCCCGACGGAGCTTGAGCATGCCCGCACTCCCCATTTAGACAGGCTGGCGTCGGAGGGCAGCCTGGGGCTGATCGTCCCGGTGCGGCCAGGGATCACCCCCGGATCGGGACCGGCGCACCTGGCGCTGTTCGGCTACGACCCGGTCACGCACCAGATCGGCCGCGGTGTGCTCGAATCGCTGGGCATCGACTTCGACCTGCAGCCGGGCGACGTGGCGGCGCGCGGCAATTTCTGCACGGTCGACGACGAAGGCCGGATTGTCGATCGACGGGCCGGACGAATTCCGACGGAGAAGAGCGTCGCGCTGTGCGACAAGCTGCGCGCGATCACGCTGCCCGGCGTCGAGGTGTTTGTCGAGCCGGTGAAAGAATATCGCTTCTGTCTGATCTTGCGCGGCGAAGGGCTGGATAGTCGCATCGAGGATACCGATCCTCAGCGCAAGGCCCCGCCGCTGCCCGCGCGCGCAATCGTTCCCGAAGCGGAACCCACGGCTGCGCTGATCAACGAATGGATCGGCAAGGCGCGCGAGATCCTCAAGGACGAGCGCCCCGCCAACATGCTCACCCTGCGCGGCGTCGCATCGGATCCCGGCTTGCCGCGCTTCCCCGACCTGTATGGCTTGCGCTCGGCCTGCGTCGCCGTGTATCCGATGTACAGGGGAGTGTCGCGGCTGGTGGGCATGGACGTCATCGAGTTCGATGGCGAGTCGCCCGCCGACGAGTTCGAAACCGTGAAATCTTTCTGGGATACCTATGACTTCTTCTTCGTCCACGTCAAGCCAACGGACAGCCGCGGCGAGGATGGAGACTTCGAGGGCAAGGCGAAAGTGATCGAATCGGTCGACGCCGCGCTGCCCGCGCTGTTGGCGCTCAAGCCCGACGTCCTGATCGTCACAGGCGATCACTCGACGCCGAGTGTGCTGAAAGTGCACTCCTGGCATCCGGTCCCACTGCTGCTGTGGGCGCCGGGCATGACGCGCCGCGACGGCGCTCAGTCATTTGGAGAGACGGAGTGTCTCAAAGGCGCACTCGGCATCTTCGCCGCAACCGACCTGATGCCACTGGCGCTGGCACACGCCGGGCGGCTGCAGAAGTTCGGGGCGTGATCCAATGCCTGCTGATTAAATGCACGTGGTGCTCAAAACCGAAAGCGCGAGGCTGGTCGATCTAGCCCCGATCGGATTTGGGGTTCAACACGGTGTTTAAAGCATCGCCGAGCAGATTCCAGCCTATGCCAAACAGGATCAGCGCCAGGCTGATGGGCACGAACACCCACCAGTAGCGCAGCGGGTTACCAGCGCTGCCGATGATGTAGGCGCGATTGGCGGCGAGCAGCGTGCCCCATTCGGTGATGCCGCCCAGGCCGATGATGGTCAGTGCCGACTCCAACACAACCATGCTGCCTACGTCGCGCGCCACAAGCACGATCGCGGGCGAGATGGCGTTGGGCAGCAGGTGCCGAAAGAGGACGCGCCGATGGCTGGCGCCCAGCGCCTGCGCGGCCTGGACGAAATCCGCGTGCTTCAGCCGCGCCACGTTGGTGTGCATCAGACGCGCATAAGCCATCCACGAAAAGGCGATCAGCGCCAGCGTCGTCGGGTCCAGTTGCGCATCCATCAGGAACGTTTGAAACGCGGTCGGCGGCGTCTCGACGTCCGGCGGGAGCAGCACCGTACGCAGCAGCCAGATGCCGGCGATGGGCGGAAAAGTGAGGAACGCGTCGGTGAAGCGCATCGCCAGACCGCCACTTGTGTTGCTGAGGTAACCGCTCGTCGCGCCGATGATGACGCCCAGGCACGCCGTCGCCATCGCGGTCACGAGGCCGAAGCGCAACGCGCCGCGCGTGCCCCACACCAGCGTGTGGAAGATGTCGAACTGGCCGGACGCCGTGCCCAGCACCGCGTCGGCACTCGGCGGTCTCGGGAGTGGGTCCGTCGAGCCGCCGACGCGCCGGAAGCCAGCCGGCTGGCCCGGATCGTCGGGCGGGGCGATGACCGGCGCGAAAACGGCCATCCCCGCGAACGCGATCAGGATGCCCAGCGCCAGCACATTCTGCCGGCGAGATCGAAGGCGACGCAGGCTAATCATGTCCTCACTCCTTCGCGCAGTCGAGGCTCGACGATCAGTTGCAGAATGTCGAAGACGAGCAGCACGGCCAGCACCACCAGGATCGTGTACACCGCGAAGCCCATCACGATCGTCGCATCGGGCACGCCGACGTAGAAGCCGGGGATGCTGCCGAACGATCCCGTGATCAGGTCCGATATGCCTGGCAGATCGAATATGGCCTCGACGATGTACACTCCACCGACAAGTGAGGCAGCCGTCAGTGCGGTATTCGTCAGCGCGGGCGCGAGGGCGTTGCGCAGCGCGTGCTGCCAGACGACCCGGCGTTCCGGCAATCCCCGTGCGCGGGCGGAAGTCACGTACTCACTGTCCAGTTCTTCAATCATCAATGCACGCGTCACTCGCCCGAGCGTCGCCCAATGCGACACACTCAGCGTCAGTATAGGCAAGGCGAGATGACGCAGCGCGTCGAGCGCGAGGTCGGCGCGCCCGTTGAGCAACCCGTCGATCGTCAGCAGGCCGGTGAACGTCTGAAACGAATCGGAATTCACGACGCGTTCCATGTCCGGGCTGAGGCGTCCGGGCGGGAACCAGCGCAGGCCGACGTAGAAGATCGACAGTAGCACAAAGGCGAGGACGAAAGGCGGTATCGAGGTCGCGACGAATGCCGTCAAGCGAAACCGGTGATCAGGGCCGCGATCGCGCCTGGCCGCTGCGGTCACACCGCTGACCAGCCCAAGCGGAACCAACAAGAGGAGCGAATATAACGTCAGCTCGGCGGTCATCGGCGTGCGGATGGTCAAAGCGTGGAACACGTCGTCGCGCAGCAGGGGACTCCAGCCCCAGTCGCCCTGGACGATCCGTGAGGCCCAGCGCAGATATTGGACAGGAAACGGATCGTTCAGGCCGTATTCGCGGATGAATTGCGCCACGAGGTTGGGAGGATAATAGCCTTCCAGGGCCTGCTGGGCGCGCTTCGACAGGTACAGCGCGGCACGCTTCTCGGGCGGCGCGAGTGCGATCAGGCCGTACAGCACGGCGGTCACGATCACCAGCGTGGCGACGATGGAAATCGCGCGACGGAGGAGGAACTGCACAAGTGGCGGCATGGGGATCTCACCTCGGCAGGCCGTGCGACTAGACCGGTGCGGATGCGCTGGAAGACTGTTCGCGCACGCGTCTGAGCCACCACCACGACCCGGCAAGCAGAAGCACGGCCTGGACAACTGTGCCAACGCCGAGGAGGATTGCGACGTCACTCCAGAGCTGAAGCGGATACAGGCGGATCAACGTGTCGGTGAACTGGAACGTCCACGTGCCGCTCTCGAAGAAGATCTCGTGAAACTGGATGAAGAACGTGTAGAAGTTGATCAGGATGTAGGCAATCAGGCCGGCCGCCAAGACAAGCGTGAAGATCGCGCCGGCCCGCAGTGCGCGCGCCATGACCGTCTTCGTCTCCGGCGATCCGCTCAGGCCGATCGACAGACCGATGAGGATCACCAGTGTGACCATATGCAGCGCATAGACGCGGCCGATCAGGATTCGAACGTCCTGCATATGCTCAAGCTCGTAGACGCTGAAGGCGGGTTGTCCATCGGGCATGCGCGCCTGGCGAAGCAAGTCGATGCCTGCCTCATACCGGGGAAGCACGGAATACAGCCCGGCCAGCGCAAGCTCTGTGCGCTGCTCGAGCGTGAATCCGTACGCGTCCGGCGGAAAGTCCGGCCGGGCGTACTCGAAGTGGATATACCAATCGTTCGCCACCAACCGGATGCTGTTGACGACCAGGATAGCCGGAACGAGCAAGGCGACGACGATGGTCAGTAACGATAGGACGAACTTGCGCATAGTCTCCTTGTGTGTCCACTGCGCCGCGCCGCAGCGTCACGGCAGCGTGATTTCTCCGCTCGCGATCCCTAGCAGGTAATTCACCATAATCGAGTTCGTCAACTGCTCGACCGGTGCGCGATCGTCGGTGAAGATGGCGCCGCCCGGCGATGGCGCACGCAGACTGGGCAGCGCACGCTCGGCGGCGTTGCGCGCCAGTGGATGCGTCATTGAAGCCAGGTTGGCGCGCAGATTCTCGGGAGACGTCGGCTGTGCGGTCGCATACACAATGGTGTTAAACGTGTTCGGCACGTCGGCGACGTGCACCGAGGGAAAGACCTGCGACAGCGTGGCCGTCAGCGCATCAACCAGGCGGTAGTCGTTTCCGGCGTGTCCGACGTTGATCACGACGACGCCGGCGTCGGTGAGGTGCTCGCGCACTTCCCTAAAAAACTCGACGGTTGTCAGGTGCCACGGGATGTAGGGCAGGCGGTAGGCGTCGACGCCGACGACGTCGTAGCGATACGGCGAGCGGGATAGCGCGAAGCGCCCGTCGGCGACAGCGACGTTCAGGTTCGGCAGGCTCATGTCGAAGTAGGCGCGGCCGGCCTCCACGATGCGCGGATCGATCTCGATGCCGTCTATCGGGACGGGGCCGAAAATGGCGCTGTACTGTCGAGGGATCGTCCCTGCCGCCAGGCCGACGACCGCGACGCGCTGCAGCCGGTCCGCCGTCGCCGGCACGTTGAAGTACGGCGCCAGCGCGAAAAAGTCCCACGTGCCCCCGGTGTCGACGCGGTTGGGATTGTAGACGGAATGCACTCCCTGGCCTTCGTTGAGCAGAAGGTAACGCGTGTCGCCGCGCTCCACGACCTGGATGTAGTTGTAAGAGGACTCGGTTTGGAAAATCGTGCCGGCCGTCGACTTGATATCGGGCTGCACGAGCGCGGCCAGGAGGAGAATCGCGATCGGCATCCACGCGAAGCGTATGGCGCGGCGGCGCAGGCCGATCAGTCCGGCGGCCATCAGCGCCAGCGACAGCGTGACGAACGTGCTGCGCGTGCCGATGGCCGGTATCAAGATCAGGACCGGCAGGAACGCGCCGAAAAAGCTGCCGACGGTGGACACGGCATACACACGGCCCGACACGTTGCCGGTATGCGCCACGTCGTCGACGGCCAGGCGGATCGCGAACGGTGAAACGCATCCGAGCAGGGTGATCGGCGCGCTGAACAGGATCAGCACGGCAATGAACGATCCGGCGAGCAGCGCCGCGTTGAAGTCGGCGAAGCCGGTCACGGCCAGGCTCAGGATCGGGTGCGCGACGAACGGGATCAACCCGATGAGGAACGCGGCCCAGACAATGATGCGATACAACACGTCGGCGCGCGGCGACCGATCGGCCCATCGCCCGCCGAGCGCGTAACCGGCGCTGAGGTACAGCAGGATGAGGCCGATCAGCGTGGCCCAGATCAGGTTGCTCGTTCCGAAGTAAGGCTCGATCAGGCGAGAGGCGGATAACTCGACGGCGAGCGTGACCAGCCCGCTGGTGAAGACGGTGAGGTAAAGATAACGTCGGCTCAAGCGTGAGCGCCTCAAGTGTGTCGAGAATGAAAGGTGTTACGGCAGCCCGGCCACTTGCAGGTCGCGCGGATGCTCCACGCTGAAGTCGAAGCGCACGAGCTGCTTCGCGCCAGGCTCCAGAGAAAGTTTCCAGGTCAGCTCGTTCATCTCGCTCTGTTCGGCGTGCTTCGGATCGACCGATTCGAGCCTGACCTTGACGGACTCGTGCCGCGAAACGGGCATCTGATCGTGAATCTCCAGGTCGATTCTTCCGGGGCGCAGGTTGCGCACTTCGATCTCGTAGCCGTAGTGCAGCCTGCGCTTCTCCTGCAGGAGTTTCTTGTCCACCTCGCGCGCCTTCAATTCGCGCTTGACGTATATGCGATCGTCAACGCCGAAATACGTTTCGAACTCTTCACCGGGCGCAGTCAGCTTGAGCGGGGCGCTGCCAATGAAGTCGCCCTCCACGAAGAGCGACGCCGCGCCGGGGAGCAGCATCAGATCGCCGTTCTTCGCCTTCGCCCGGCGATATGCGAACTCGGCCAGCCTGGGCGCCGTCACGTAGTCCAGCTTGGGCTCGAGCCTGGCTGTGGCGACGGTCACCTTGTGCGGCTCGCCGTCGGCGGGGATAGTGGCCTGCTGGGGCAGCCGGAAGGTGACGGACGCGCCCGCGCTCTCGACCCCGGCTGTGACGGCTTCCAATGCTACCGGCTCAGCCACCGCAAACTCTGCAGCGGGCTGCGGCACAACTGCGGCAGGCGCCGTGGGCGCAGCGGCCACCCGCATCACGGCTTTTGCTGCGGGGTGCACGACCGGCGGCTCATAAACGCTCACGTACCAGGGTTTTAGCTCAGGCAGCACGGCGGCCAGTGCGGGACGCGCCGTGGACAGGGCGAGTGTCACCGAGTTCCAGTCTTCGCCGCTGCGCTGCGTGACCTGGCCGAGATAGGCCAGCTCGACCTCGCCGCCGTCGAGGCGCATGTCGTATAGCGGCAGCCAGCCGGCGCTCGTCACGACGTAGTCCAGATCGACCGTCAGTTCTCCCACGGCGGTGACTTCGACCTCGACGGTGGCTGTGTAGCGCTCGCGGCCCAGGCTGCCTTGCAGCATCCTGAGTCGATTGCGAAGCTGCTCCAACTGCTTGGCCAGGTCGCGCCGCTGGATACCGAGTTCCCGGCGATCGTTCTGCGTGCGGGTCATTTCCTGGGCGACAAAGCTCATCAGCGCGCTGCCCTGCGCAACATCGGTGCGCGAAAAAGCGATGCCCCGCGCCAGTTGCTCGCCGGCCTTCTCTGCCACCGAGCGGGCGAAGGCCTCCTGCACGGCCAGGGCTTCGGCCTGGTCGGCGAGAACGCGATCGGCATCCTCCAGCGCCAGGATCTGGTCTTCCAGTTCTTTGACCGTCGCCACGGGCGTGTCCTGGTAATACGTCCGGCGGACGTCGACGCCGAGCAGGCGCGCTCCGTCCCCTCCGTCTGACGGGGGGGATGCCAGGGGGGGTGAGGCGGCGCTCGGCCTGAACTTGCCACCCGCGCGCACCGAGGCGGTGTCGAGCGTGAGCGGCAGGTCGGCAATGCTCAGCCGGTGAAGCCCCGGCTCCAGCGCCGCCGAACCACGCCGCGTCACGCGCGCACGGTCGGGGTAGACGGTCACTTCGACAACGTGCGTGGACAGATCGGTCATGTCGATTCTCCCAATGGCGATCGGCGCAAGTGCTATTATAGCCGAATCGCGCCATAAGGCATCTGCTCTGCGCCTCCCCTGGCCCTTCCGCTGCGCGGCAGCGCAGAGGCAGGTGTGTGTCTCCGTGGCGAGATCTGTAGCGTCACCAGACGTGAACGCCTGCGCCGAGCCGCCGCAGTCTTGACCGCAATGTGCAGGACTGTTATAGTCAGGCGGGATCCACTCCCGTGGAGACGCTATGGACACGATCGCCATCATCGCACACGACGGCAAGAAAGCGGATATGCTCGCGTTTGCTTCGCGGAACCGCGACAAATTGCAGCGCTTCCACCTGCTTGCCACCCAGAGCACCGGAAGGCGGTTGAGCGACGAACTCGGCCTCGACGTCGAACTGATGTTGCCGGGACCGCTGGGCGGCGACGCGCAAATTGCGGCCCGCGTCGTGACCGGTCAGATTCACGCCGTTTTCTTCTTCGTCGATCCGCTCGACAAGCATCCGCACGAGCCAGACATCCAGACGCTGTTGCGCGCCTGTAACACGCATAACATCCCTCTGGCGACGAACGTTGCCACGGCAGACCTGATCATCACGGCCCGCACGGTCTGATGGTGTCGCGGCTCAACGTTCGCCCGCTCATATGATTCACACGAACCTCCGCCGCAACGTCGCGGGGATATTGACCGATTTCGTCGGCTTCGGAACGTCGCTCGGCTTCATCGGGTTCGATACGCTGCTGCCACTGCTCACGTTCGCGCTCACCGGCAATGAGGCGCTGGTCGGCCTGGTCGGCACGTTATGGATCGGGTTCTGGCTGCTGCCCCAGTTGGCTGCCGGCCGCTGGATGGCCGGCCGTCCACGCAAGAAGCCGGTGATGATCGGCACGGCCGCCATCTCGCGCGCTTCGCTCGGCCTCTTCGTGGTCATGCTCGCGTTAGGCGAGTCGCTCGATCGCGGGCTGGTGTTCGCCGGCCTCGTCGCGATGGTCGCAATCTTTCGTGGCTTCGATTCGGTCGCGGCGGTTGCCTGGTTCGACATCGTCAGCAAGTCCCTCCCCACAGACGTGCGCAGCCGCGTATTCGGCGCGGGCCAGGCGCTGGCAAATGTCTTCCGGTTCGGCGCATCACTCGTCGTCACGGCGGCTATCTACGGCGGACTGGTATATCCCCATTCGTTCGCGATGCTATATGGCTTCGCTGTGATTGCGCTGGCGCTCTCCCTGGTAGGTCTGCTGGCCTTGCGAGAGCCTGTCGAGAAGAACGGCTCGTCGCTGTCCGATCAGATGGGCCTGCTGGCGCACGCCGTGCACGTGCTGAGCAAGGACAAAGCCTTTCGGCAGGTGACCATCGTGCGGCTGATGGTCGGCCTCTTCGACCTGGCCCGTCCTCAATACATCGTGCATGCCACCAATGAGCTTGGCCTGCCCGCCTCGAACATCGGCCTGTTCATCGCGGCGCAGACGATCGGCGGCATCCTCGGCAGCGTCGCGCTCGGCCGGCTGTGTGAGCGCAGAGGCTCGACGGCAGTCATTCGGATCAGTTCGCTCCTGGCTGTGAGTGTGCCGCTCATCGCGCTCGCGCTGCAAGCATTCGGCCACGGCCAGCCGGCTCTGGCGACGGCCGGGTATCTGCTCGTGTACGTTCTGATCGGCGCGCTCGACGCATCTTTTCTGCTCGGCTTCCTGGTGTATGTGCTGGATATCGCTCCGCCGGGAGAGCGGCCGGCGTACACCGGGCTTGCCAACACTGTCGCCGGTGTGATGGTCATCGCGCCGACCATCGGTGGCATCATCTTGCAGCTCACGTCGTACCCGGTGCTATTCTTGAGCGCGGCGATGGGGGGCGCGTTAGCGCTGCTCGGCGCGCGGCGCTTGCCTGCAGCTGCGTCATCCACGGAAGTGGTCAAAGCATGAATCGGGGAAGGCGCATCGCGTGGAGCGCATTGCTTGTCGCCGGGTTCCTGCTCGTTGCAGCCGCGTGGCGTTGGATCGAGGCGGGCTTCCAGCTCCTGCTCGATCGAGATAGCGTGCTGGCCTGGTTGACCAGTTTCGGCGTCTGGGCGCCGGTCGTGTTCATCGGCGTGAGCGCCCTGCAGGTTGTCCTCGCACCGATTCCCGGCCAGTTCATCGGGGTGGCAGGCGGATACCTGTTCGGCGTATGGAGGGGCTTGTTGTACAGCCTGATCGGTACCTCTCTGGGCGCCTGGGCAGCGATGTGGCTGGGCCGCCGATTCGGACGACCGCTCGTGACGCGACTGGCCGGCGAGCCAGCGCTGGCGCGCTTCGATCGGTTCGCGGACCGGCGCGGGCCGCTATTCTTCTTCCTCGTCTTCCTACTGCCATTCGTTCCCGACGATCTCGCCTTCTACGCGATCGGGTTAAGCCCGCTGCCGATCCTGCCCATGCTGATTATGGCGACGGTTGTGCGCCTGCCGGCGGCGCTCGTATCAACGCTCGTTGGAGATAACATCGCGCGCCTGCCGCTGGAGCTGCTGATCCTCGGGCTGATCGGCGTCGTGACAGCCGGGGTTTTCATCTGGAAATACCAGGAGAAGATCGAGATGGTCTTGATGAGGTGGATCAGGCGAATGGCCTTGGCGACGAGCGACAGGCGCGACCAGGACAGTACATAGCGCCTGGAGATTCTAATTTATGGGATCCATCGTCCTGCCACAGGTTGCGCCCGGTCGAACATGTCCACCCAATTGGCGCCGCGCTCAATGATGACGGGCTTGACGCCGGCGACTTCGAGCTCGGCCGCGATCTGCGCGGCGCCGGCGTCGCCGCCGAAGCCTTGGGGATCGACCAGCACGGGGACGACGCGGAGGCCCGTCGTCGCTAGGTGACGGGCCGTGCGCGCCCAGCGCACGTTGACGGATGGTGTGACGATGATGATAGTCGATCCCCGCGCCAGGCCGCTCGTCTCGCGGTAGAGGATCTCGTATAACGGCATTTTGCCCTCGGCGCGCAGAACGGCCAGCGTCTCCAGAATTTTCAACACCTGCCGATCGCCACGGTCGGCCTGCACGATCTCCCAGCTTTGTCCTGCAGCGACCAATCCCAGCGACTGATTGTTGCGGAGGAAATACTGCGCGATCGAGGCGGCGATGGAGACACAGTACTCCTCCGTGCTGTTGGGTAACTCGAATTTGGGAGGGCGCTGTCCACTGGGCCGATCGACGATCTGACCCACATCGACGTGGCGCTCGCCGTAATGGGAGGCAGCCGCCATGTCCAGGAAGATCCACACGTCGGACATGGGATCGAGCTCGAACTCTTTCACCAGGAGGCGGTTCTTGCGTGCTGTCGAGGGCCAGTGAATGCGGTTGAAGCTGTCGCCTGGATAATACTCACGCACACCGGCGGCATTGGCCGTAATCTGGTGTGTGCGGCGGCGCAGCGCATCGCCACCAGGGAGCGTGCCGACCGGCATGGGAAAAGATCGCAGGTAGAAAGTCGCCGGATACACGACGACGTTCGTCGTGTGGCTGAGTGCGCGCCGGATCGTGAACAGGCCGAAAGGATCGTTGCTGACAAGCGTGATCGGGCCAAGGCGATAGCGGCCGCGTTCGAGGCAGTACGTGCGGACCGTCCAGGCGTACTCCGTGGACGGCGGGATGTTGTAGGCCACGTGGCTGGCGCGGTGACCGGGCAGATCGGAACCGTCCAGGACCTCCAGCCACAGCTTCGGCAGCGAGCCGATGTTCCGCAGCCGGAACACTTCTTCAATCGGCAGCCCGACCTGCGCCCGGCGCGAGCGGGTCTGGCGGGTGAGGCGCAGCCAGTTGACGCCGGCCCAGGCCCACAAATAGGACAGGAGGATGACGGCGACCAGCAGGAAAAAGACGTTATAGAACATCGTCCGGCCGGTCGCCAGGCCTGCGATCAGCATGGCAGCGCTAAGCAAGAGTGCGGCGCGCAGACGGGACATGGGTGACCTATCGCACCGGCTGCACCATGCCGCCCGGCACCGGCACGCTGTTGAGCATCTCGCGCAGAACGACGTCGGCGGTTACGTCTTTGATGCGAGCCGAGGGGCTGACGATCATGCGATGGGCCAGCGCGAACCCGGAGAGATATTTGACATCGTCCGGGATCACGTAGCTCCGGCCGTCCAGGGCCGCGCGCGCCTGCGCGCCACGGTACAGCGTCAGCGAACCGCGCGGGCTGGCGCCGAGGTATACGTCGTCGTGGCGCCGCGTATAGTTGACCAAATCGACGATGTACTTCTTGACCAGATCGTCGACGTAGACCTCGCGCACCTCTCGCTGGGCAGCCAGTAAGTCATCGACGCTCAGCACCTGGTCGATCGTGTCGATCGGGTGCTGTGTGCGCTGATCGTCGAGGATGGCAACCTCGGTCTTGGCGTCCGGGTAGCCGATGTGGATGCGGAGCAAGAAGCGATCGCGCTGCGCCTCGGGAAGCGGAAAAGTGCCTTCGTATTCGATAGGGTTTTGTGTGGCGATGACCATGAACGGTGGGCGGAGGTAGTGCGTTTCGCCGTCGACCGTGACCTGGCGCTCCTCCATCGCTTCGAGCAGCGCCGACTGCGTCTTGGGCGTGGCGCGGTTGATCTCGTCGGCCAGAACGATTTGAGCCATGATCGGCCCGGGCTGAAAGACGAACTCGCGTGTCTTCTGGTCGTAAATGCGCACACCGGTCACGTCGCTCGGCAGCATATCCGGTGTGAACTGAATCCGCCGGAAGACGCATCCGATCGACTTGGCAATCGTCTTGGCTAGCATCGTCTTACCCACGCCAGGCACATCCTCGATCAACAAGTGTCCCTGGCATAACAGCCCGATGGCGGCCAGCGTGACCGTATCGTGCTTCCCGATGATGACCTTTTCGATGTTGTCGATCAGTTTTCGGCCGACGACTTGAATGCTATTCATTCCGATGTCCTTGGGTGTGATGGGAATCCGGAGCGCGCGCCGATCTTACATGCGCCTGCCAACCGTGTCTTCGCGGTTGGCAAGCACCTCCGGCAACTGCGTAGTATACACTGAAGATACATAAAGGGTTCAGCGGCGTCAGGGTGGGGCGCATGGCGGCCCAATTAGATTACCACAAATATGCGGATGAAAAAAACCGATGCGGCTATGCTATAATATCAAATAATGATTCACACTCCGACCCTCGTGCTCGCCGGCGGTCGAGATATGATGGTGCCGCCATCGCAGGGGCGCCATGCGGCGCGCTCGATTTCGGGGGCGCGGCTGGTGGTGTGGTCGGACGTGGGCCACCAGGTCGTCGACGAGCGCGGCGATGACTTCGACGCGCTCCTGATCGACCCTGTCGATCGGGCCTGCGGGCGCCGCGCCGGACGAACGGTCGGCGCGGGATATCCTCTTCAGTCGGAAGCATGAACGCGGTACGGGCCTTCATTGCCGTGGAACTGCCGAAGGTCACGCGAGATGCCTTGTCGGAGGTGCAGGCGCGTCTGGGCCAGCACGCGCCGCGCGGCAGCGTGCGCTGGGTGAAGCCGGACAATATCCACCTCACGCTGAAGTTCCTGGGCCAGGTCCCCACTGCCCAAATCGAGGCTATCAGCCTGGCGCTCAGGCGCGCGGTGAGCGTGCTTCACGTGTTCCCCTTCGACGTCATGCGCGTGGGCTGCTTTCCGGACGCGCAGCGCCCCCGTGTCATCTGGGTTGGCATCGACGAGCCGAGCGGGGCGCTACACGCGTTGCAGCGCGCCGTCGAGTCGGCGACCGTGCCGCTGGGGTACCCGACTGAACCGCGTCCCTTTCAGCCGCACCTCACACTTGGGCGTACCGGGCGGGACCTCAGGCCAGCCGATCTACACAAGCTTGGCGAAGCCGTGATGGCGGCGAAAATCGGCCTGATAGGGCATGTTCATGCCGACGAGATCGTGCTCTTCCAAAGTGAGCTTGCGCCAAGTGGATCGATCTACACGGTACTTGCGCGATTTCCCCTGGCGCACTAGCTGCGCCACCCGATCGCTATGGGTCTTCACGTTCCGCATAGTTTACGCTGAGTGAGGGTCAGTTCGAGGGCGGTATGCGATTCGTCGATCGCGTCGACGCCGGACGGCAATTGGTGGACAAGCTGAGCAGCCTGAAGGGCGAAAGCGGCTTGCTGGTGCTGGGCATCCCGCGCGGCGGCGTGGTGGTCGCTTATGAAGTCGCGCTGGCGCTTGGCGCGCCGCTCGACGTGGCGCTCTCGCGCAAGCTCGGCGCGCCGCAAAACGAAGAGTTGGCCATCGGGGCGCTTGCCGAGAACGGCAGCCGCATTCTCGACGAAGTCCTGATCCAGCACCTGCGCGTGCCTCCCGACTACGTCGAACACGTCACGCAGCAAGAGATGAAGGAAATCGAGCGCCGCGCTGCAATGTATCGCGGCCGGCGCCCGCCCGTCGACGTGCGCGGACGCAGCGTCGTCGTCGTCGACGACGGCGTCGCCACCGGCGCGACGATGATCGTGACGCTGGAAGCGCTGCGCGATCAAGGTGTGCGCAAGCTGATCGCAGCCGCGCCTGTCATGTCGGGAGAGGCGATCGGCCGGCTGCGCTGGATCGCGGATGAGATTGTGAACCTGCACGTCCCGAGCATTTTCTTGGCAGTCGGCGGCTATTACCAAAATTTCGATCAAGTGAGCGACGCAGAGGTGCGGGAGCTGTTGGCGGACCTGGCAGGCACGCAATCTGAGTAGATCCGATTTCTGCGGAGCGGGCACGCCTACGTGCTGGCCTTGGCCGTACCCTTCGACACTCCCTTCGGTCGCAGGACAGGCTCCGAGGGTGCTTACTCTCCTGGCAGAACTCCGGCGTCTGGGGCGGAAGCGGATCGCCGCACGATGAAGAAAATGGGTAGGAGTAGCGCTGCGGCCACGCACGTGGCGAACAGGCCGATTGCTATCAGCGCGGCCAGTTGGGCGCTGAGCTGTCCCGGATCCGCGGCCAGGATACCCTGTACTCCGCGTGGCGTCGTGATACCGTTCCAGCCCGAGCCGAAAGCGCCATCGGCGAATATTCCAGCGGCGATCAGCCCCCAGGCGCCCGCCGCGCCATAAATCGCCACGGCCCCGGCGCGGTCCCGCAGCCCCCATCGACGCTCGAAGATGTACTGGCTGAATACCATCGCGATTCCAGAGATCAGGCCGATGACGAGCGCGCTTCCCAGCGGGATGAACCAGGCTGAAGCGCTGGCGGCTACCCACCCGGCCAGCCAGCCGCGTGAAAACATTCCCAGGTGGAAGCGGCCGCTGGCGAGCCAGACATATGCGCCTGCAGCGGTCATCGAGGCAGCCGCGCAGAGAAGACCGATCAGGGCCACGCCGCCGAATTCGGTTGTGGGGTATGCGCTCAGAAGAGGATCGCTCATCGACCACGCGCACCAGCCTGCGCCAAGCAGGAGAGCGCCGAGCGTCGCCAGAAGCGGCTGGCGCAGCTCTGGCAATTCGACTTCCCGATCCGGCGATGAGCCTGACTGCCGAAACATGCGAAGTGCGACGAAGGCGACGCAGGCAGGCCCGAAGAAAGCGATCCCAGAACCGGCCACGTCGATTGCACCGTGGCCGAGGTTGAGGACTGTGCCCAGGTCTGCCAGCCAACCGCCGCCCCATATCCACGCGCCAGTGAGTGGGAACACAATTGCGGACGAGATGATACTGGCGGCGATCGTGACGACGCGGTTCGCGTCATTGCCAAGCGCCACGACTGGAATCAGTCCGGCAGCCATTGCGAGCGATAGGCGATGCAGCGCCAGCGGTTCCAGGAGTGCCAGGCTCTCAGGCGCGCCCTGGGCGCTCAGCAAGAAGCCTTCCAGCCCGGCGAACGCCCACTGTCCGGCGCTGCCGGGAAATGGCGACCAGACCGTGTCGAGTCCTGTCAGCCCGGCCGGCGCGGTTGGGCTGAAGCCCACGCCGCCGAACTGGAATGCGAAACCGAATCCGATGTAAGCCACGGCACTGCTGATCGCCGCGACGAGCGCGGCGAGCGCCGACTCGCGCAGCCGAGAGGTCGGCACGGTTCCCCAGCCGGTGAGCAGTACTCCGATGGGGGTGAGAAAGGAAAGCGGCAGTAGCGAAGGCTCCACGGCGATGGATGATACCAGACCCGATTCAGAAGATCAAAAGGAACCCGTAAGGCTGATTGCCGACGTCATGTTAGGGCGGCTGGCAAAGTGGCTGCGGCTGATAGGCTACGATACGCGCTACGACAATGCCGCCGAAGACGTGACCTTGCTGCGGATCGCACAGCAAGAGGACCGCATCCTGCTCACGCGCGATCGGGGGTTGTCGCGCCAGCGGGGCGTGCGGGCGATCTGGATCGAATCGCAGGAGCTGGCTGCGCAGATCCGCCAGGTGCAGGCGGCCGTCGGTCCACCGCCGGATGGCGCGCTCACCCGGTGCGCGGTGTGCAACGCGAGGCTCGAACCGATAGCCAAGGCCGGCGTCGAAGACCGTGTGCCGCCGTACGTGTTCCAGACACAAGAGGAGTTCTACCACTGCCCACAGTGCGATCGGGTTTACTGGGCGGCGACGCACGTTGAGCGGATGAGGAAGATGATGGAGGGGTTGGATGGTTGACGACCGGCACTTTCCAAGCGCCGGTCGTGTTATTGTATAATCTCGCTATTCCCACTGGAGGTGCTCTATGCGCGTGCCGATTCTGGCCGGCAACTGGAAGATGAACAAAACGGTGGACGAGGCGATCGACCTCGTGCGTGAACTACGCCGGCTGGTGTTGGACGTCGAGGGAGTGGAGATCGTCGTGTGTCCGGCGTTCGTCGCGCTGGCGAGTGTCGCCGGTGCGCTCAAAGGGACGAAGCTCAAGGTCGGCGCGCAGGATATGCATTGGGAGGAGAAAGGCGCGTTCACCGGCGAGGTGTCTCCGATGATGCTGGAGGGTCTGTGCGATTACGTGATCATCGGCCACAGTGAGCGGCGGCAGTATTTCGGCGAGACGGATGAGTCGGTCAATCGCAAGGTCAAGGCAGCGCTGGCGCACGGCCTGACGCCGATCATGGCGGTCGGGGAGAACCTGCAGCAAAACGAGGCCGGCCTGACTGCCGAAGTCGTCAGCTCGCAAGTCCACCGGGGTCTGGAAGGTGTGACGGCGGAACAGGCGCGCAGCATCGTCATCGCCTACGAGCCGGTCTGGGCGATCGGCACCGGGAAGGCGGCGACCGGGGCCGGCGCGAACAGCGTGGTAGCCGTGTCGATCCGTGGCACGCTGGCAGACCTGTATGGCGAGGACGTCGCGCAGTCGATCCGCGTGCAGTACGGCGGCAGCGTCACGCCTGCCAACATCGCCGAATTCATGGTCATGCCGGATCTAGACGGCGCGCTGGTCGGCGGTGCGTCGCTCAAGGCAGGCGATTTCTCGGAAATCGTGAAGATTACGGCGAAGGTGAAGCGCGGGGCGTGAATGGACGCGGTTATCTGGTTCATTGCCACGCTCGTCCTGCTCGTGGTCGTGGTGCAATGGCTTCACCGCCACATCCTCGGATTCTTCTTCTTGATCACGGGCAACGAGGATATGGCCCTGGTCCTCTATTTTCTCCCGCTGACGCCCGGCGTGCTGCTGCACGAGCTGAGCCATGCCATCACGGCTTTCATCCTCCGCGTGCGTGCGGGCGGCTTCACCGTATTCCCCCGCCGCGATTCAAGCGGCCGCATCACGCTTGGCTCGGTGATGGTCGAGCAAGTCGATCCGATACGCTCTAGCCTGATCGGCGTGGCGCCGCTGGTGTTCGGATGCAGCGCGGTGCTGTTGATCGGATACCGTGTCTTCGGGCTCTCTGAAATGGGGAGCGTGCTTCTTGCGGGTGACTTCCAGGCCATCGCCGCCACGGCCGGCCGCCTCTTTCAGACGCCCGATGCCTGGCTCTGGCTGTACCTGACCTTCGCGATCAGCAATACCATGCTGCCAAGCGCGAGCGACCGCGAGACGTGGCCTTCCGTCATCCTGTTCATCGTAGGCGTCGTGGCCCTCGTCCTCCTTGCGAATCAGACTGCTATCGTGGAGGCGCTCGCTCTGCCGCTCGGCGCAGCTATCAACTGGCTGACGGCGGCGTTTGTCATCACGCTGGCGATCGATCTGCCCGTGGCCGTGTTGCTGGGCTTGCTGGAATGGGGAACGGGGTCGATTGCCGGGCGCCGCGTGCAGTACTCAAAGCCGGGTGACGACAAGCCGAAGAGGCGCAGGTAAATACCCGGCTCGAACGAAGGGTGGCCGCATCAGTCGTCCGCCGTGGTTTGCCTGCCTCCTGTGTTGCGTGAAAGCAGAGCGAGGGCTGCGATCGTGATCGTCCCTAACAGCCCCAGCGTGATGAGCTTGATCAGTCGCCCCTCGATCAGCAGCGCCAGGACGCCGAAGGCGGCGCTCACCGCGTAGTATAGTGCGACGATCGTGCGCTGTGACAGCCCCATATCGAGTAGACGGAAGTGCAGATGATCGCGCCCGCCCCGCGCTGGCGATTGGCCTCGCCGTACGCGGCTCACGATGAGCCAGGCCACGTCGAGGATCGGCACGGCCAGGATGAGCAGCACCGTCGCCACCTTAGCCCCGCCAATGATTCCGAGACTTCCCAGCACGTAGCCCAAGTACAGCGCGCCTGACCCCAGGAAGACTCGCGCCGGATAGAAGTTGAACGGCAGAAATCCCAGCGTCGCGCCGAGCAACGCCATCGGCAGCAAGGCGATGCTCAACTGGGGTTGCGGCTGCTCGGGTGTGGTGCGGATCATGGCGACGAACAACACGGCGCTGAATATCGCGGCGATGCCCGCCGCCAATCCGTCCAATCCGTCGAGCCAGTTGACGGTGTTCATCATGCCCATCATCCAGAAGATGGTGAGCGGGACGTACTGCCACGCTTCGAGTATGACCAGCACGTTCGTGAGAGGGTTGTTGAACCGCTCGATGATAATCAGGGAAGCGATGGCGATCAGCGAGGCGACGAATTGCGCCGCGACGTGCCACACAGGCCGCAGATTGTAGCGATCGTCGATCAGGCCGTAGACGAATACGAACGTGCCGCCGATCAGGAGTCCGGCGATGCGGATCGGCTCCTGCGGATCGAAGCTGCGCACGGCCATCGACCGCGAGGCGAGCACGGCGACCGTGAAGGCGACGTACAGCGGCATCCCGCCCAATCGCGGGACCATCCCTGTGTGTTTGTGTCGCCCGCCGGGTGCGTCGACGATGCCGAGTCGCAGCCCCAGCCGGTGGGCGAGGGGGGTGAGGAGCAGCGAGAGGGCGAAGGCGATCAGGAAGGTGAGGAGGAAAGGTGTCATCGAATGGGCAACGAATCAACGAATGGGTCGCGTGCGCCTCTCACTTTCGAGTTGTTACCTTGGGCGCGTTTGGGCTTGCGCTGGCGACGAGCGCGTTATGATATGCCTCCTCGCGGTGACCGGAGCCAAGCTGATTGTGAACGTCCATCGCGATGCCAATGATCTGATAAGTGATTCGATCAAGCTCGGTCTTGACGAAGGATGATTTCTTCATGCTCCTCCCCCCTTCATCGCTCCAGAATGTGCCAAGCGCCTGTTATCGCAAAGCCTGCATTATTCGTTGATTCGTTGCATATTCGTTGACACCATCTCATCTCACGACTTGCCTGCGAGAATGCTCCGAAGCGTTCCCGAATCGATATTCCCACCCGAAATCACAACCACGACCTTGCCCCACGCCGCCGTTTTGCGAAACAGCACCGCCGCCAGTGCCGCGACGCCTGAGGCTTCCGCCAGGATTTGATCCGAATCAATCAGGGCCGCAATGGCTTGCTTCATCTCGTCTTCTGTGACCAGCACGATCTCGTCCACGAGATTGCGGGCCACCGCGAACGGAATTTTGCCGAAGCCGCCGGCCAGCCCGTGCGCCAGCGTCGGCTCGTGGTCGTAGGGATCGATGGCATGGCCGCGCTGGAACGAAAGCAGCGCCGACGGCGAGGCAGCGGGGTTGACGCCGACGACGCGCGTCGCCGGGTGGGCGGCCTTCACGGCAAGCGCGATGCCGCCGATCAGCGCCCCGCCGCCGACCGGCACAATAACCGCGTCGAGGCCGCCTGAGTCTTCGACGATCTCCAGTCCGCACGTCCCCTGGCCTGCGAGGACTGCCGGATCGTCATACGCCGACACGAACGTCCCGCCGGTCTCGCGGCTATGGGCGAGCGCTGCCTGCTGCGCCTCTTCGAAGGTGTCGCCGGCGAGATGTAGCCGCACCGGGTACTGGCGCAGCTTGGCGATCTTGGCCGGCGCGGCAGTCGCCTGGACGAACACGTGCGCGCGCTCGACGCCGAGCACGCGGCAGGCGTGGGCCACACCCAGCGCGTGATTTCCTGCCGACGCGGCCACAATGCCGCGTGAGCGTTCTTCATCACTGAGCGACGCGATCTTGTTCAGCGCGCCGCGCGGCTTGAAGCTGCCCGTGTGCTGGCGGTTTTCTTGCTTCAGCCATATCTCACATCCGATCTGGTCACTCAGCAAGTAAGAATGGGTCAGGGGTGTATGAAGAATGTGCGGCGCGATGCGAGCGCGCGCTGCGTGTAGGTCCACAAGGGTGACGGGTGAGGCACTCATCTTATCCCGTGCCGAACTGGCGATCGCCCGCGTCGCCCAGGCCTGGCACAATGTAGCCGATGTCATTGAGGTGGTCGTCGACCGCGCCGACGTGTATCGGCACGTCGGGATGATCGGTCGAGAGTTTCTTCACGCCCTCCGGCGCGGCGATGATCCCGACGTACTTGATGCGCTTCGCGCCCCAGTCCTTGAGAATCTTTGCCGTGGCAGACGCCGAACCGCCCGTCGCCAGCATCGGATCGAGGATCAGGCATACGTCCACCGTCGGGCTGACCGGTAGCTTGCGATAGTATTCGATCGGCTTGAGCGTGCGTTCGTCCCGAAACAGGCCGATGTGCCAGACTTCAGCCGCCGGCATCATTTCCCAGATACCTTCGACCATGCCCAGCCCGGCGCGCAGCACCGGCACAAGGCCGATCTGCTCACGCAGGCGATGGCCGACGGCTTGGCCCATCGGCGTCGTCACGCTGCTCTCTTCCAGTGCGAGATCGGCGGTGGCTTCGTAACAGAGCAGGATGGCGATCTCTCGCACCAGTTCACGGAACTTCTTCGGGTCGGTTCTCGTGTCGCGCAACAGCGCGATCTTGTGCCGCACCAGCGGATGCGTGCTGACGTGGAGCAGAGCCATGTTGAGATCTCCGTAGGTGGGATTGTCAGGCATTGTAACGTCGCGTGGCACGCTTGTCAAAGCCATGGTTGGGTTCCCGGCCGCCATCCGGCCGAAGGGGCACCGCGAGCCGCAACGCTGTTGTAACCGGCCTGCAAGCCTGTGACCGGACGCCGTGTGTTACCATATTCGTGGCTGGCCCAGGTGTTGCCTGTGGCGATGCATCGGGTATAATCGCATCGCCATGATCGATCGAAGCGTATCACCTCACCAGCGCGAAGAGGAAGCGGCACTCGATAGCGCGCTACGCCCGACCCGTCTCGCCGATTTCCCCGGTCAGGAGCGCTTGAAGCAGAATCTGTCGATCTTGATCGAAGCGGCGAAGGCGCGCGGCGAAGTGCTCGATCACGTGCTGTTCTACGGTCCACCCGGCCTGGGCAAGACGACGCTATCGCGCATCATCGCCAACGAGATGGGCGTAAACGTGCGCGTCACGGCCGGCCCGGCCATCGAGCGGGCGGGTGACCTGGTCGCGGTGCTGACCAATCTCAAGGCTGGCGACGTGCTGTTCATCGACGAGATTCACCGTCTGGGCCGCGCGATCGAGGAAGTGCTGTATCCGGCGATGGAGGATTTCGCAGTAGACATCATTTTGGGTAAAGGGCCGTCTGCGCGCAACATCCGTTTGGGCCTGCCGCATTTCACTGTCGTCGGCGCGACGACGCGCCTGGCGCTGATGACCGCGCCACTGCGCGCCCGCTTCGGCGCGGTGTACCGCCTGGACTACTATGACCAGGCGATCATGGAGCAGATCATCCGCCGCGCGGCTGCCGTGTTGGGCCTGGAGACCGACGACGAAGGGATCGCCGAGATCGCCCGCCGCAGCCGGGGCACGCCGCGCGTCGGCCTGCGGCTCCTGCGCCGCGTGCGCGACTACGCTCAGGTGCGCGGCGACGGCCTCGTCACGGGCGCGCTGGCTGCCGAGGCGCTGGCGCTGCTCGACGTCGACGTTCTGGGCCTGGACGATCTCGACCGTCGCGTGCTGCGCTCCATCGTCGAGAAATTCAACGGCGGGCCGGTCGGCCTAGACACGATCGCCGCATCGATCAGCGAGGAGGCCGACACGATCATGGACGTCGTCGAGCCGTATCTGCTTCAGCTCGGATTCCTCGACCGCACGCCGCGCGGGCGTGTGGCGACGCAGCGCGCCTACGAGCACCTGGGCTTGCCTTATCCAGAGCGGCCGCAGCAACCCAGCCTGTTGTAGGACGGAGCATGGCAGACCTCACCGGTCAACGTCTCGGTCAATATCTGATTCTCGAACGGATCAGCAAGGGCGCTACCTCCACCGTCTACAAAGCGTACCAGGAGAAGCTGGAGCGCTACGTCGCCGTCAAGGTTCTCTCGCCTCACTTTATCGACGAGGAAGGTTTCCTCGAACGCTTCAAGCAGGAAGCGCGCGCCGTCGCGCAGCTCGATCACCCCAACATCCTCCCGGTTTACGATTTCGACCAGGTCGGCGACGTCGTGTACATCGTCATGAAGTACGTCGACACCGGCACGCTCAAGGATCTGCTCGGCGCGCCGATGGACTTGCGCGCCACGTTGGAGATCGTGACGCAGGTGGGCCTGGCGCTGGGCTTCGCGCATCGCCAGGGGGTCATCCACCGTGACGTGAAGCCCGGCAACATCCTTCTGGGCGAAGGCAATTGGGCGCTGCTCACGGACTTCGGCCTGGCCAAGATGCGCGCCGGCGATCGCAAGCTGACCAAGAGCGGAATCGGCCTGGGCACGCCAGATTACATGGCCCCTGAGCAAGGCCAGGGCTTGCCGGTCGACGGCCGCGCCGATCTGTATTCGCTCGGCTGCATGCTGCACGAGATGGTCACAGGCAGGGTTCCCTTCGAAGCCGATAGCGGCATGGCCGTCGTCGTGAAGCACATCACCGAGCCGCCGCGCCCGCCCCGTGAAATCAACCCCAGGCTGCCGCTCGCCGTCGAGCACGTCATCTTGCGCGCGCTGGAGAAAGATCCGAGCCGGCGCTATCAGACGGCCGAGTCGATGGTGGCCGACCTGGCTCGCGCGATTGGCAGCGCCGATCAGTTCATGTTGCTCGAGGAGCTTCCTGCGCCAGCCCCGGCGCGCGGGCAGCCTCGCCCGACTGTACGGGTCGCCGACACGAGGCCTGCGTTTCCCAGTCCGGCCCCGATCGTGCAGATGCGTGAGCGACTGGGGAAGCACCGCCCGGCGGTCGGAGCGGGTATCAAGAGCGCAAACGTCTGGCTCGCGCTCCGTCTGCGCCATGTGCGCCAGGCGGCCAGAGCCGTTCTGGAGCGATTCTGGCAGGGGCTGCGAAGACTGCCTGTCATAGCCGTGGCGTTCGTCAAGCGCGGCCACGCGGGCGTATCGACCGCATTGCCGGCGCGAGCGCCTGCGTCGTCACGCTCGGCGACTTCACGATTGAATACCTCTGCGGTCAGGACAAAGTCTGCTCGTGCCAGGACAGGCGCGGCATCGAAGCAGAGAAAGGCCGGCGCCAGGCCCAGTTCGGTTCCATCGATGGTGCGGTTTGCCAACCGAATCCGGCTCGCGTTTGAAGCGGCACGCGAAAGGTTGTCGCGTCACCGCCGTCTCGCGGCTGTAGCCGTGCTCGCGCTGCTAATTCTACTCCTGGCATTGTGGCTCGCAGGCGGTTCGGCCGGGGGCGCTGTCCCGAGCCAGACGGCGAGGGCTACGGACACTGCACCCGGTACGCCGGTGGTGACAGTGCCAGGCGCCGGCACGCCGGCCGCGTCGCCCGTTCCCGATGCTCCGGCAGGCATGCTCCTGGTTCCGGGCGGCACGTTCAAAATGGGCGCGACCGGCGGCCATTTCGATCCCGACGAGACGCCGCCGCATCGAGTCACCGTCGATCCCTTCTACATTGACGCCGTCGAGGTGACGGTCGCGCAGTTCGCGCGGTTCGCCTCGGCCTGGGGCGATGTCACCGATGCGGAGAAGAAGGGCGACGCGACGACTTGGCGAGCGGCGAACACGCCCGATCGGCAGCGCTTTCCCGTCAATCGCGTGTCATGGAACGACGCGGCCGCCTTCTGCCGCTGGTACGGCAAACGCCTTCCGACCGAAGCCGAGTGGGAGCTGGCGGCGAAGGGTTTCACCGAGAACATCTATTCGTGGGGCAATGCTTTCGATCGTAATCGGGCGAACACACAGGAGCGCGGCGTGGGTCAACCGATTGCGGTGGCGAGCCTGCCGAACAGCGGCCCGTTTGGCGCGTACGACATGATCGGCAACGTCTGGGAATGGGTCGCCGACTGGTACGGC
The DNA here is from genome assembly GCA_035693785.1 of Anaerolineae bacterium. Taxonomy (GTDB): domain Bacteria; phylum Chloroflexota; class Anaerolineae; order Fen-1058; family Fen-1058; genus DASSFZ01. Next base: position 26,906 of record DASSFZ010000151.1, read on the forward strand.
GGCGACTACTATGGCGTCTCTCCGTCGGTCAATCCTCAAGGCCCGGCGTCCGGATTGGAGCGCGTCGTTCGCGGTGGCTCGTTCAAATCCGACGGCGAGCGCGCCACGACGACAATTCGACGCAAAGCCAGCCAGGATGGCTGGTCGGACGACATCGGCTTCCGGTGCGTCAAAGATGTCTCCTCGCCGTAAAAATGCGCCCTTTGCGCGCTGCACAGTGAGAAGAGGACGACGGTATTCTCCTCTCGTGGTATACTGATCCGCGATGGCTATGAGCGATCTCGGCAAGTGGCTGGTTTTGATCGGGTTGAGCATCGCGGCGCTCGGCGGCCTCGTGTGGCTGTTGGGACGCTTGCCGTTTTTTGGCAACCTGCCGGGTGATATTCGGATTCAGGGCGAAAACCTCGGCTGTTTCGTCCCGCTGGTGTCGATGCTGCTCCTCAGCCTGCTCTTGACGGTGATATTGAACGTCGTCATTCGACTGTTGAACCGCTGACCTTGAAGACCTTCGAGCTAGACTACGATATTCCTCCCGAACTCATCGCCCAGACCCCGATCGAGCCGCGTGATGCGGCTCGTTTGCTCGTGCTCGACCGTCGCAGCGGCGCGCTGGCTCACCGACGGTTCCGTGATGTGGTCGAGTATCTGCGGCGCGGCGACCTGCTGGTGTTCAACGAGACGCGCGTCCTCAACGCGCGCCTACAGGCGGTGAAGATACCGACAGGTGGGCGCGTCGAAGTGCTCCTGCTCAAACGGCTGGACGCGAGAACGTGGGAAGGTCTCGTCGGCGGGTCAGGTGTGCGAGTCGGGTCACGGTTGCGGATCCTGCCGGCTTCCGAGCCGGCGTCTAATGGCGTCGCCGTCAAGGTGATCGCCGAATTCGAGCGTGGCGGGCGCGTGCTGCGATTCGATCGCCCGATTGACGATCAGCTCGATATGCTGGGCAGCGTGCCGCTGCCGCCGTACATCCGCCAACCTCTCCACGATTCGGAGCGATACCAGACCATATTTGCGCGCCTGCCGGGTTCGGTCGCCGCGCCGACGGCGGGGCTTCATTTCACGCCTGGCTTGGTGCAAACACTGCGAGAGCATGGCGTCGAATTGGCTTTCGTCGAATTGCGCGTCAGTCTGGACACGTTCCGCCCGATCCTCGAAGAGGAGGTCGAGCAGCATGCCATCCACACCGAGTACTGCCGCGTGAGCACGGAGACGGTGGAGCACATCGAGCGTGCCCGGCATGCCGGCGGGCGCGTCATCGCCGTGGGTACGACTGCTGTCCGAACGCTAGAGACGGCTAGCCAGGCCGATGGCCGTGTGGCGCCGTTTGATGGCGACACGAGTCTGTTTATCACTGCTGGCTACCGGTTCCGCGTCATCGATGCAATGATCACGAACTTTCACCTGCCGCGCTCGACGCTGCTGGCGCTCGTCGCCGCATTCGCCGGTTTGGAGCAGCTCCTGGCTGCGTATCGCGTCGCGATTGCGGAGAGGTATCGCTTCTATTCGTTTGGCGACGCAATGCTGATTCTCTGATTACAGTTGTGTTTTCGGCATGTCGTGCGGAATCTCCATGCCGAGTATCTCGACCCAGATCAGATTGGGGGCTTGTGGAGGCCTGTCGCCCCGGCCACCCGTGGGTGACTTGCGTCATTTGCGCCAAAAACCAGTGCGAATATAATAGTCGCATATCTCGCCGCACTGCTGCAATCGGGGGTGTGGTAAGCATGCAGGCCGAGGAAGCGCGTACAGTGCTCGGAGCCGGTCTTGACGAGTATCTTGCGTCGCTCGCACACGAAAAGCGCTATTCGCGGAATACGATCGCGGCCTACCGCAACGACTTGGGACAGTTCGTCGATCACGTCGTTGTGCTGAACGCCGTGCCGGGCGGCCGGTGGGCGGGCATGCCGCCGAACGTAGTCGGCGATTATGTCGCGCGACTTAAGGAAATGACGTGGCGCGATCCGTCGGGCCGTGAAAAGCGCATGGCCACGTCCACGGTGGCGCGCAAGATCGCCGCGCTCAAATCGTTCTTCCGCTATCTCGCGCGCATCGGCCAGATTGAGTCCGATCCGACGCTCGGTCTGGAAGCGCCCAAGGTCAAGAAGCGTCTTCCGCGCACGCTGTCGAGCGCCGAAGTCGAGCGCCTGCTCACCGCGCCGGGGCAGTCCTCCCAGCCCAAGACCCTGCGCGATCGCGCCCTGCTCGAGACGCTGTACGCGACCGGCATGCGCGTATCTGAGCTTGTGTCGCTGAACCTCGATGACGTGAACCTGGTCACGCACGATGTGCGCGTGCGCAACGATCGCGGCGACAAGGAGCGCATCGTCCCGATGCCGGATCGGGCCGTGGCGGCTCTGCAGATGTACCTGGAGCGCGGCCGGCCTGCGCTGGTCAAGAACACGAAAGATTCGAACGCGCTTTTCTTGAACCATCGCGGACAGAAGCTCACCCGGCAGGGCATGTGGCTGATCATCAAGGAGTACGCCGAGCAGGCCGGCATTGACTTCGATGTGACACCTCACACGCTGCGGCACTCGTTCGCCGCACATATGCTGGAGAACAACAAGGCCAGCCTGGGCGAGGTGCAGCATTTCCTGGGTCACGCCAGTGTCTCCACAACACAAATCTATTCGCAGCTCGCCGTCGAGCCGAAGCCGGATCCGGTTGCCGGGGAGTGACCGGTGGCCGTCCGCGCGCTTCCGCTTTTCGGCGGCTGCCAGCTAAAGGAGCATCATGGGATACGTCGAGCAATTACTAGCCAAGGGTGAAGAGATCGTCTTGCGCGCCCGCCAGCACTGGGTGACGCTCATCGCTTCGGCCCTGGCCAACGCGTTGTTCGTGATAGTTGTTCTGGTGTTGTACTTCGTCGTTCGAAGCATCGAGTTCCTGAAGCCGGCGGAAACGGTGCTCCTCGTTGCTGCGCTCATCGGCGTCCTGTTCGGCCTGGCGCGGTACAGCTGGGACTGGCTGCGCTGGTGGTCCGAAGAGTACATCGTCACCTCGCGGCGCGTGATCCAGACCGAAGGCATCGTCAACAAGCGCACGGCTGACTCGTCGCTGGAGAAGGTCAACGACGTGCTGCTGACGCAGTCATTCTTCGGGCGCATCCTGGGCTACGGCGATCTGGAAATTGTGACGGGCAGCGACGTGGGAGTCAACAGGCTGACTCGCCTGCGAGACCCGATCAATTTCAAGACCGCCATGCTGGATGCGAAGGCGCGGCTGGGAGAGGAGTACGGCGAGCAGATGCGCGAGGTTACCGATCGTGACGTGCCGAAGCTGATCGAGGAGCTCGATGCGCTGCGCAAGAGGGGCTTGATCACCGACGCCGAGTTCAACGAGAAGAAAGCGAGGCTGCTGTCACAACTGTGATGATGGATGATTTCGTCACTCGCCCACAGGTCGATGAAGCGGTCGCGGCCATCCGCGACCGCATTCATACCCGGCCCCGAGCCGGGGTCGTGCTCGGCTCGGGCTTGGGAGCGCTGGTCGACGCCGTCGAGTCGCCCGTCACGATCCCCTACGCCGATGTGCCCCACTGGCCGCGCTCGTCGGTGGAGGGCCATGCTGGGCGGCTTGTGTCCGGTAAGTTGGAGGGCGTGGATGCGTTGGTGATGCAGGGACGCACGCATCACTACGAAGGCCATTCCATGGGGCGGGTGACGTTTCCCATTCGCGTGATGCAGTTTCTAGGCATCGATACCTTGATCGTCACCAATGCAGCCGGTGGACTGAACCTGTCGTTCAGGGCCGGTGACGTCATGCTCATCAAGGATCATATCAATCTGATCGGCATGGCTGGCCAGAATCCACTGCGCGGGCCGAATGATTCGTCGTTTGGGACGCGCTTCCCGGACATGTCGCAGGCGTACGACTCGGCTTTGCGTGCGCTGGCGCAGCGGGTGGCTCGCGAGCAGGGCATTGAGTTGCGCGAGGGCGTGTATATCTGCCTGGGAGGGCCTAGCTTCGAAACGCCGGCAGACGTGCGCTTCCTTCGTCTGATCGGCGCCGACGCCGTCGGCATGTCGACCGTGCCCGAGGTCACCGTGGCGCGCCACGGCGGTCTGCGAGTCCTCGGACTGTCGGGCATTAGTAACGTGCTGCCGCCCGAGGGCGTGACGCACACGACGACGCACGAAGAAGTGCTCGAAGCGGGCCGGACGATCGTTCCTAGGATGCTGACTATTGTCCGGGGCGTCCTGCGCGCGCTCAGAGCATAGGGCGCGCATGGCTGCGTTCGTCCGAGTTATCGAGCAGTTCGCCGTCGTGCTGTATACCGTGAGCCTCGCCGGCGTCGCCTGGTCGCTTCGATCGGCCTGGCTGGCGATGCGCGAGAGCAGGGAGACGCTGTACTCGCTCGAACGCGAGGCTGCCACAGCACGCATGGGGCGCGGCTTGCTAAGCGCGCTGGGATTCGTGGCGCTCGGCGTGGCCGTCTTTGTCGTCGCTCAGGTGGTCGCGCCCCAATTGCCGGCGAGCGAGGCGCCGCCGCCGCCGCCGGGTCCTCTCGTCACACTCACGCCGACGGTCACTCCGTTTCCCACGCCGACGCCAATCAGCTCGCCGACGCCGGCGCCTTCGCCGAACGCAACCATCCTCCTCGTCGAAACGATTGAGACATCTACGCCGGCGCCAACGCCCGTCCCGCTGCCTCCCGAGGCATGTCCCGACCCCAACGTGCGCATCACCGCGCCCGGCGATGGAACCGTGCTGGCTGGTGCGTTTCAGGTTTTCGGCACAGCCAACATCGAGAACTTTGCGTTCTACAAGTTCGTGTTGAATGGGCCGGCGACGAACTTCGAAGATCGGACTGCCGGGGACGTATACGAGGCGCCCGTCGCCGATAGTTATCTCGGCACACTCGACGAATCGCTGGTGACTATCCTGCTGCAATCCCCTGGCGCATACCGCTTCAAGCTGATCGCCGTCAACAACGAAGGCAACGAAGCGCCGGCATGCACCATCACCCTGCAGTTCCTTCCCTCCGTGCCTCGCTAAGCGCGTCTCTAGAAACGGGAGTTTGGCAAATCGCTGGAGTGCAGCCCTTCGGCAGTCCTTCGCCTTCGCTCAGGATAATGCACCTGCCTTGCCCTCCAGGTTGCGGAGACGAGATCGGGATGGTAGAATCGTATCGATGTCAGGTCTGACGATTCGTCCCGCCCTGATGGGCGATATGCAAGAGTGCCTCGAGTTCGACGCATCGTACGCTACTGAGTACGTCTGGCAAATGGAGTCCCACGCATCGAGCGGCGAGATCAGCGTCAGTTTTCGTCACGTGCGGCTGCCGCGCTCAATGCGAGTGGAATATCCGCGGGACGCGGAAGCCCTGCTGGCCGAGTGGCGTTTGCGGGACACGCTGCTCGTGGCCGAGCGCGATCGGGTGAAGCTGGGTTACGTCTCACTGGGTCTTCAGCCGGGACAGCGCGCGGCGCAGATAGGCGATCTGGTCGTGGGACGCTTGTATCGGCGCACCGGCGTCGGCTCGGCGCTGATCGGCGCTGCGCTGCGCTGGGCGCGCGATCGCGGCCTCAAGCAGGTCGTCATCGAGGTGCAGACTAAAAACCATCCGGCGATTTCATTGTTGAACAAGCTTGGATTCACGTTTTGCGGCTTTAACGACCGGCACTATCTCAACCGGGATATCGCGCTTTTCTTCTCTCGCAGGGTGCGCTAGTCCGCACTAGAGCTCCCCGGCTCGACCCCGGCGATTCCGCGGCTTTTCGACGTGACACTCACGACGATCTTCATCTTCATCAATACGCTCATCGCCACAGGCATCGCGATAACCGCCTTCTCGCTGATGCTGTACGTGGTGCGCTACAACTGGTCCTCGCCGGTGGCGCGCGCGTTTGTGCTCATCCTCGCCGGCACGATGATCGTATTTACGGGTGACGCCGTGCTGCCGCGCGTGACGTCGATCGGCGCAGCCGAGGGCTGGCTGCGCTTCGAGTGGATCGGCATTGCGCTGGCGCCGGCGGCCTACCTGCACTTCTCGGACGAAGTGCTGCGCACGACCAATGCCGTGTCGCTGCGCCGGCGGCGCGGCGTGTACCTCGGCTACGCCTACGCCGTAGTGTTCGCCATCGCCGCACTGGCAACCGATTGGCTCGTGCAGCCAGGCGTCACGTCGCTGGTCACGCCTCGTCTTTCGCCGGGACCGTTCTTCCCCGTCTATATCGCGTATTTCGCCGTCGCCGTCGGGTTCGGCTTCCGCAATATCGTCGTCGCGCGCGCGCGCTGCCTGACGCCGACTTCGCGGCGGCGAATGACCTATCTCCTCCTGTCGTCCACCGCGCCGTCGCTCGGCGTGTTTCCGTTTCTGTTGGTCGTGGGTCAGGGCGGAGCCGAGATCGGCCCGGGTTTCTGGCTGCTCGTAATCGTGGGGAACGCGACGATCGGCCTGATGTTGCTGTTGATGGCCTACAGCGTCGCGTTTTTCGGCGTGCTCGCTCCGGATCGCGTCGTCAAGCGGCGGTTGATTCGATTCTTGCTGCGCGGCCCGGTCACGGCTGGCGCCGTCGTCACGGCGATGCTGGTCTTCACGCGGCTCGAGTCTCTACTCAACTTGCCTCGCGAGACGCTGATGGTAGGGGCTGTCGTGATCTCCGTCGTCGCGTTCGCCGTGCTGCGCGGGTCGTTCCAGCCGCTGATCGACTTGCTGCTGTTTCAGCAGGATCAGGACGAGCTGGCCTACATCGAGCAGCTTGGCGAGCGGCTCTTGACGACGACCGATCTACAGCAGTTTCTGGAGAATGTCCTGACGTCGGTCGCCGATTTGCTGCGGACGCCGACCGCGTTCATCGCGTCGCGCCGCGCGAGCGATCGCTGGGAGATGCTGGCGATCATCGGAGCGGTGCAGCCGGTAGAGCGTGTCCTGGGCGAGCTGCAATCGGGTGCCCAAACGACGAAGTCTGCCGGCGGCCCGCATCGCGCCGACGGTTTCTGGACCTGGCCGCTGCGCTCGCGTGGCGATGGCGAGCTGATCGGCGCGCTGGCTGTGGCAGGCGGTGGCGCGCCGCCTGAGCTGGGCAACGATGAGCGAAAACAGCTTGACGTGTTGATGCGCCAGGCGGCCATCGCGCTCGACGATCGCCGCTTGCAGGAGGAAGTCTTCGCCGCCGTCGAACAGATATTGCCGGAGATCGACGTGATCCAGCGGCAGCGCGGCGCGCAGCGCTATCTTGGCTCGCCCCCACAGCCGCCGCTCGAAGCTGCGCTGGGCACGGATCCGGAGTTCGTCACGCACGTCAAGGATGCGCTCAGCCACATGTGGGGCGGCCCCAAGCTGACGACCAGCCCCCTGCTGCGCATGGCTGTCGTCGATCGGATGCTGCCTAGCCACAATGGAAATGCTCCCAAAGCGCTGCGCGCCGTCCTCGTCGATACCATCGAGTTGCTGCGGCCAGACGGTCCGCGCAGCCTGACGGCCGCCGAGTGGATGCTATACAATATTCTTGAGCTGCGCTTCCTGCGCGGAGAGCGCGTGCGCGACATCGCCCGAAAAATGGCAATGAGCGAGAGCGATCTTTACCGCAAGCAGCGCGTGGCGGTGGGCGCGGTGGCGCAGGTGCTGGCGCAGATGGAGCAGAGTGCGCTGGAGACGACAGGCCCTCCGGCCGGGGAGCCTGTCGGGCTAACTCCGGTGAACGGCAATCGGGGGGGGAGAGAGAACACAGCGTGAGAAACTCGCTGCACCAGATAGCGTGCGCGCGTTTGACATTTGTGATGACGATCCTATAATAGGTGGCACTTTGGCACATCATGCAACGGGCGCTTGCCGGACAGCGGTTATCGAACCATAGCGGCTTCCGTTTTGGTTTACGCCGGAGTCGAGCCTTTAGGCGGTTGCCGGATAAAGCCTCGACTCCGGGCGTGACTTAAACGCAATCGGAAAGCGTTTTAGATGTGGAAAGGTGGCACGCATGGCCCATGAAGCACCTCAGGACTTATCGTGCGACGAAGCCTATTGGGAATCGCTGTTGAGAGACGTTGAAACACAGGCTCCAGGGCCAGCCGGAGATCATTTTCGCGCGCCTGCGGCTGCGCCACGCGCCGACGCCGCGGGCACGGCGTGGAAGGCCGCGCAGCGAGCCTCGGAGAACGACGAGGTGATTCAGGTTCAGTCGGTCGGCTCCAATCGCGGCGGCCTCCTGATTGAGTGGAACGGCCTGCGCGGATTCTTGCCCGCCTCGCACCTCTGTGGGTTGGCCGCTCACCTCGACGACGAGGGCCGCCGCCGGGAAATCGTGCAGCGCGTCGGGCGTACGTTCAATGCCAAAGTGATCGAGATCGATCGCGGTCAGGGCCGCTTCGTCGTGTCCGAGCGGTTAGCCTGTACGCAGCACGATCGGCGCGCTGCTCTGCTCGCGGAGCTCGAGAGCGGGCAAGTGCGCTCCGGCGTCATCACGAGCGTGTGCTCGTTCGGCGCGTTCGTCGACCTGGGCGGCGTGGAAGGGCTGCTGCACATCAGCGAGATCTCGTGGGGGCGTGTGAATCACCCAGGCGACTGTCTGAAGGCCGGCCAGAGCGTGCGCGCGCTGGTGATGAGCGTCGATCGCGAAAACGAGCGGGTCGCCCTGAGCGTCAAGCGCCTCTATCCCGACCCGTGGATGACGGTCTCGGAGCGGTATTCGGTTGGTCAAATCGTGCAGTGCGTCGTGACCAGCGTAGTGGCCTTTGGCGCATTTGCGCGCCTGGAGGACGGATTGGAAGGGCTGATTCACGTCTCGGAGCTGGCCGAGGGCAACTTCCTGCATCCGCGCAATGTCGTGTGTGAAGGTCAGACGGTCCGGGTGCGCGTGCTCAACGTCGACGCCGCGCACCGGCGGCTGGGACTGTCGCTGCGCCGCGTCGACGGCGACTTGCTGGAGCGGGCTACGTAAACCAGGAAGCCGGGAGTATGGCACGCAAGCATCGAGCGCGGGACAAGGCTAAGCCGGGTAAATCTGCGCAGCACAGGCCGGAACCGCGCCGCCGACAGTTGCGAATTGCATTTGGTGCGCGCCGGCAGGAAATCGCCGGCGTTTTGCTGATCGTGTTAGCGGCGATCTCGCTGCTGGCGCTGGCGGGCATCACGACCGGTTTTTTGATCGACTGGTGGAGCGTGCTGCTCAAACGCGTCTTCGGGGTGGGCGCGTATGTGGTGGCAGTCAGCTTTGGTCTGGCCGGCTATTTCATCATCCTTCGGGCACAGGGGAAGGTCAGCCGGATTCAATGGCTGCGCCTGATCGGTCTGGAGGGGGCTTTCTTCGCGTCGCTGGCCGCGCTGCACGCGGCGGCGTGGTGGGCGGACTCCTGGGCGCTCATCGACCAGGGTACCGGCGGCGGCATCGTCGGCTGGGGCCTGTCAACCGCGCTCGTCGATTCGGTCGGTCGTGCGCCGACGGTCCTGATCTTCGCAGCCGTCGCATTCGGCGCGCTGAGCCTGGCTCTGAAGATTGACTGGTGGGCGCTCGTCGATCAAGGCCGGAATAGACTCAGCACACGGCCGGTTCGACCGGAGTTGCCACCTGTTCTCGAACAGACTCCTCCCCGTGCGCCGGTATCGCCGCCGGCATCGACTCCCACATCCGTTCCAACGCCACGATCCATACCCATCGTCACGGCCAAGCCACGCCCGGCCCCGGAGCCTGCCGCGGCGGGGGTGGCGAGCACGCCTCGCGTCGCCGTCGTCGGGCCGCCCAAAGAAGTGCGTCCCGAGCAGCTCGGACTGCCTTTGCCGGAGAAGAAGGTGACCGACATTCAGGGCGTCCTGCCGGCGCTCGATCTCCTGCTGGATCACTCGGCGGAGGGCATTGCCGAGCACGAGGCGGCGCGCCAGAAGCAAATCATCGAGGAGACGTTGCGACACTTTGGGTTAGAAGGGCATGTGGTCGAAATCAACAAGGGACCCGCTGTGACGCAGTTCGGGCTGGAGCCGGGCTACATCGAGCGGCCAGGGCTGGACGGCGAGCCTCGTCGCCATAAGGTGCGCGTAGGGCAGATCTCGTCGCTGGCGAACGACCTGGCGCTGGCGCTGGCCGCACCCTCGCTGCGCGTCGAGGCGCCCGTGCCGGGCAAGGGATATGTCGGCATCGAAGTGCCGAACGAGAAGATCGCGCTCGTGTCGCTGCGCGGCGTGATGGCCGGCGCGGCCTTCGCGCGTGAGAAGTCGCCGTTGCGCATCGCGCTGGGACGCAACGTGTCGGGCGAGCCGATCGTCACCGACCTGGCCGCCATGCCGCATCTGCTCGTCGCCGGGACGACCGGCTCGGGCAAGAGCGTGTTCATCTCGGCGCTGACGGTTTGCCTGACGTTCTCAAACACACCCGCCGACCTGCGCCTGGTGATGATCGATCCGAAGATGGTCGAGCTGGTGCGCTTCAACGGGCTGCCACACATCTACGGGAAGGTGGAGACGGACACCGAGCGCATCGTCGGCGTGCTGCGCTGGGTGACGCACGAGATGGACCGGCGCTACAAGCTGATTGCAGATATGGGCGTGCGCAACCTGAGGGACTATAACCTGCGGCTCCAGAGGAGCGGCCAGCCGAAGCTGCCGATGATTGTCGTGATGATCGACGAGCTGGCCGATCTCATGCTGACTTCGCCGGTCGAGGTGGAGAAGACGCTGTGCCGCCTGGCGCAGATGGCGCGCGCGACCGGCATCCACCTGGTCGTCGCCACGCAGCGTCCCTCGACGGACGTGGTGACCGGCTTGATCAAGGCCAATTTCCCGGCGCGCGTCGCCTTCTCGGTCGCGTCGAGTGTCGACTCGCGCGTGATCCTCGACACCGTCGGCGCGGAGACATTGCTTGGGCGCGGCGACATGCTGTTCCAGTCGCCTGAGTCAGGGCGGCCGGTGCGCATCCAGGGCTGCTTCGTGTCCGATCGCGAGATCGAATCCATCGTGACTTTCTGGCATGACCAGTATGCCGAGGCGATGCCGGAGCCTGCGCCGTGGGACGCGAGTATGTCGCAGTGGCTCAAGGCCGGATCGGGCAAAGCGAGCGCGGGCGCGCTCGTCGTCGACGAAGACGACGAGGCGAAATTGCTCCAGACGGCGATCGACCTGGTGCGCCGTGAGGGCGGGGCGAGCGCGTCACTGCTCCAGCGCAGGCTGCGCATCGGCTATCCTAAGGCGGCGCGCCTGATCGACGAGATGTACGAGATGGGCGTCATCGGCCCGCCGGTCGAAGCGGGGAGGTTGCGCGAGGTACTGCCGCCGAGGTAGCACGACACGGATTCTGAACACGGATACACGGAAACGCGACACGGAAGCATGACACTGCGGCTCATCCCTAAACTAATTGCAGGGAGATTGACAACGATAGGTCATGGCAGTACCCTACGGG
>DASSFZ010000152.1:0-3921 GCA_035693785.1 Anaerolineae bacterium
CATCGGCCGCAAAATGTGGCAGACGTGGGAACAGATGGAAGACCTGCTGGCGCGGGGCAAAGTCGATCTGTCGCCGATCGTCACGCACATGTTCCGACTGGAAGAGTTCGACAAGGCATTCGCGGCGATGGCCAGTGGGAATAGCGGTAAGGTGATGATGATCCCCTAAAACGTGAAACGTGATAACGTGTTGCGTGCTGCGTGCTGCACCACCGGCTACTCGCCACTTGTCACTCGTCGCTGATCAATCCAATCAGATGAATGAGAGCCTTCAGATGAACGACAAACTTGCCTTTCTGGAAACGGAATTGAAGTCGCTGCGCGAGCAGGGTCTGTTCAACACGATTCGAACGATCGGGAGCGCCCAAGGGGCATGGATCGTGGTCGACGGCCGGAAGGTGCTGAACTTCTGCTCGAACAACTACCTGGGATTGGCGAACCATCCGCGCATGAAAGAGGCGGCACAGAAGGCAATCGAGCGGTACGGCGTCGGCCCGGCGGCCGTGCGCTCGATCGCCGGCACGCTCGACCTGCACGTCGAGATGGAGCGGCGCATGGCCGCGTTCAAAGGCGTCGAGGACGCGCTGTTCGTGCAGTCGGGCTTCGTCGCCAATCAGGCCGCGATCCAGCCACTCGTCGGCAAGGAAGACGTGATCTTCACCGACCGCCTCAACCACGCGAGCATCATCGACGGCTGCCGCCTGTCGAGCGCGAAGATCGTCATCTACGAACACTGCGATCCGGCCGACGCCGAGGCCAAAATCAAAGAACACCTGCCTCAACACCGGCGCGGCCTGCTGGTGACCGACGGCGTGTTCAGCATGGACGGCGACATCGCGCCGCTCGACAACATCCACGAAGTATGCGAGAAGCACGGCGTGATCTCAATGGTCGACGACGCGCATGGCGAAGGCGTGCTGGGACGCGGCGGGCGCGGCATCGTCGACCATTTCGGGCTGCACGGCAAGTTCGACGTCGAAATCGGCACGCTGAGCAAGGCGTTCGGCGTCGTGGGCGGCGTGATCGCCGGCAAGAAGGTGATCATCGACTGGATGCGCCAGCGCGGCCGGCCGTTCCTGTTCTCAAGCGCGACGACTGCCGCCGACACCGCTGCATGCATGGCCGCCGTCGAACTTCTCGAAGAATCGACCGAGCTGGTCGATCGGCTGTGGGCGAATACCCGGCTGTTCAAAGGCGAGATGAAGAAGCTCGGCTTCGACACGGGAAGAAGCGAAACCCCGATCACACCGGTCATCCTCGGCGAGAATCACGTCGCCCAGCAGTTCAGCCGCAAGCTGTTCGATCTCGGTGTGTTCGCCATGCCGATCGTCTACCCGACCGTCCCGAAAGGCACGGCGCGCATCCGCGTGATGATCAGTGCGGCGCACGAGCCGAGCGACCTCGAACAGGGGCTGGAGGCGTTTCAGAAGGTGGGGAAGGAACTGGGTGTGATTGCGTGATACGTGATGCGTGATGCGTGATACGTGATGACGTGATCGCGTGAACATCTGGTGGCCGATGCATTGCGCCGGGGAGGATTAGGTGGAGCGGATTTACGGGTCGGAGATCGGGAAGCACACCGGCGAGCGGGTGCGGCTGGCCGGCTGGGTGCATAATATGCGCGCGCTGGGGAAGATCAATTTCCTCACGCTGCGTGATGCGTCTGGCATCGTGCAGGTCGTGATGACCAGGACCGAGCTGGCGCAGCTCGACGGCGCGCTACCGGAGAGCGTGATCGAAGTGGAGGGCACGGTCGTCGCCGAGCCGCAAGCGCCAGGAGGATTCGAAGTCCACAATCCGGCGATCACTGTCTTGAATCGCGTCTCCGAACCGCTGCCTTTCCCGATCAACAAGCCCGATCTCGACGTGCACATCGACACTTTCCTGAACTCGGCGACGGTCGGGCTGCGCCACCCGAAGAAGCGGGCCATCCTGCGGCTTTCGGCAGGCGTCATGGGCGGGTTTCGCCGTTACCTTGACCAGCACGGCTTCGTCGAGATCGCATCGCCCAAGATCGTCGAATCGGCGACCGAGAGCGGCGCGAACGTGTTCCAGATCGACTACTTCGGCCGCCACGCCTACCTGGCCCAAAGTCCCCAATTCTACAAGCAGATGATGGTCGGGGTTTTCGAGCGCGTGTACGAAGTCGGCCCGGTGTTTCGCGCCGAGCCGCACAGCACCGTGCGTCACGTGAACGAATACGTCAGCCTGGACATCGAATTCGGATTTATTCGCGATCACTTCGACGTGATGGCGCTATTGACCCGTCTCATCCGGGCCATGCTTGACCACTTGAAAGCCGCCTACGCGGGCGAACTGGACATGCTCGGCGCGCAGATGCCGCTCGCGCCGGAAAGCTTTCCACACATCTACTTCCCCGACGCGCTACAATTGATCTACGAGCGGCACGGCGAGGATTCCCGCCAAGAGTCTGACCTGTCGCCGCAGCACGAGCGCTGGCTGGGCGAGTGGGCCTTGGCCGAGCGCCAATCCGATTTTCTGTTCGTGACCGGCTATCCAATGGTCAAGCGGCCGTTCTACACGCACCCGAACCCGGCCGATCCGCGTTACGCCAATGGCTTCGACCTCCTGTTTCGGGGCACCGAGCTGGTGACGGGCGGGCAGCGTCTGCACCAATACGAGGATTACGTGGAGGCGCTCCGTTCGCGCGGCGTCACCGACGTCAAGCCATTCGAAGGCTACCTGCAGGCGTTTCGCTACGGCATGCCGCCGCACGGCGGATTCGCGATCGGCCTGGAGCGATTCGTCATGCAGCTCATCGGCGCTTCGAATTTGCGGGAGACGACGCTGTTCCCGCGCGATCTTCATCGGCTATCGCCGTAGACGACGAAGGACCAACGACGTAAGGACGAAGGCCACCCCATGGTCCTTGGTCCTTCGTCAAGCAGTGAAATGGAATCCGCCCGGTTCACTAAGAATAACGAAGGCTTCACCTGCGTCGCCTGCGGGCTTGAGGTTCCACCGCACCCCAGCAGCAGCCGCGATCACTGCAACCACTGCCTGACCGGACAGCACGTCGACCTCAACCCAGGCGACCGGCTGAATGAATGTCGCGGTGTGTTGGAGCCAATCGGCCTGCAGACGAAGAGCGGCAAGACGAAGATTGTCTATCGTTGCCGCAAGTGCCACGAGCAAGTGCTCAACGTCGTCGCGCCAGATGATAATGCGGAGATTATCGCAGAGCTGTCAGCGATGCTGTGGTGAATGACCTGTTAGCCCGTCTTCTGATTTGGACGTTCATGGTTTGACAGCCCATAGAAATGCTATTGCCGATTTGTGCACTCCCCGTTTATTTTCTACGAGCGGACGTAAGTGCGCAGTGAACCTTTCCACCTCGTCGGGCGTCAGCGCCTCCCACATGGCTTCTTCTAACGTTGGGATTTTAGGGTTCCCCGCCCTCCGCAGATACGTCTCCCAATTGACGTCTTCGCTATACGGCTGGATTTCCGCTTCTAATTGAATATGAATTTCTCCGAAGCCTGCTTTCTCCACAAATGCAATCAAATCCCTCTCGTCAAAGTCTAACACGGGGTCGGTGAGAGGCTGGATGCCATGATAGATAGCCTTAACTTTGTCCACTGACTCCATCACGGGCGTTATATCGTAACCGTCAAATACGTGCGGCGGCTCAGGATAGGTGAACCGATTGATGGGCTCAAAGATAGAGAGCCGGCCCATCGGCTTAAGGACACGATAGAACTCATTGAAAGCCTGTTGTTTGGCTGAGACATAGATCAGGACGGAGCGCGTGGTCACTACATCCACGGAAACATCATTGAGAGCGGAAAGGTCATCGGCTGAAGCGTGAAGAAAGCGGCACCGCTCGAGCATGTTCATTTCACGCGCAAGGGACTGAACGTGAATCAGCAGGTCTTCTGAAATGTCGCTGAAGATTACCTG
>DASSFZ010000153.1:0-45716 GCA_035693785.1 Anaerolineae bacterium
CGGCGGCGTATCGAGCCTACTATCGTCGCGCTGATGCTCAGAAGCTGGTCGCGCGGCAGTAGGGCGCGTTTCCATACGCGCCGCAAATGGGCGGCTATGGAAAGCCGCCCCACGTTCGGCCTGACATCTTCTGCGTGCACACGTGGAGGGGGGATATGGACGAAGTCGCCAAAAAGACGGTTCTGCGCTGGTTCACCTACGGACTGCACGCCGTCACGGCCGCGCACGGCGGTGAGAGCGCCATGATGACGGCCAATTTCATCACGCAGTCGGCGTTCACGCCGCCGCACGTGGCAATCGCGGTCGAGTTGGACAGCAAAACGAATCGCCTGATTGAGGTCAGCCGTGCCTTTGCCGTCAACGTGTTTGCGAGCGACCAGCGCGACCTGGCAGGCCAACTGGGAAAGAAGTCGGCGAAAACGCCCGGCAAGACGGACGGCGTCGCCTGGCAACCCGGCCCGCTCACCGGATCGCCGATCGTCGACTCGTGCTTGGGCTGGCTGGAATGCCGCGTCACAGGCTCAGTACCGTCGGGCGATCACGTCGTGTACGTTGCGGAAGTGGTGGAGGCAGGCGTTCAGCGTGAGGGCGCGCCGCTGACCATGGCCGAATCCGGTTTCAAGCATTCGGGTTGAGTGGGCGCATGCCAAACTTCGGCGTGACGGTTGCCGTCATTCACGACCGGCAAGTCTTGCTGACCAGGCGGGAAGACTTCCGAGTGTGGTGTCTGCCCGGCGGGGCGGTGGAGTCAGGCGAATCGGTGGCCGAAGCCGCCATGCGCGAGGTGCGCCAGCATGCTACCTGGCCGTTCGCGCAAGCCACAACGCGGTCGCAGGTTTACGCTCTGCTTCAGCAAGGGGCCGTGCCAATTGAGCAGTTACAGTCGTATGTCTGCAAGTTGCCCCAGCCGAACGATGAGCTGCTGGAAGTGCCTGGGGACTCGTTGCGCTAGAATAAAGACGCCCGACTGGATAAGTCGGGCGTCTGCATGGTGGAGATGTCGGGAGTCGAACCCGAGTCCGAAGAAGGTGACCACGCATGCCTACAAGCTTAGTCGGTTGCTCGTGTCTCACTCGGGCGACCTCAACCGACAAGGTACCGTCCGAGCCAGCCGATGGTATCTTTGGCCCGCCCCATCGGCGTCAGGCGGGCCGCATGCCGGCATTGTCACGCCCGGCCCTCGACCCACCGGCGCGAGGTCGAGGCGGACGGGTCACCCGCAGGCGACCGGGCCTTCTTCCCGCTTATGCAGCGAGAGGAAGAGCCGCGTAGTTGGTGCGGTTGGCACCTATAGTTTGCTCCGTTGTTGACGAGGTTCAGAGCGCCCCGGCTTGCCACACGTGACTCGACCATTCCCCGTCGAAGCCAGTGCATCCCCATGCAACAATTATTATAGCCCGGTTACGCCTATTATGCAATGGCGTGGCCCTCGTTGTTTTGAGGCTGCTCGCCGTTCTCAGTCATGCGGCTGAGGACGAACTTGACCTTAGGGTGTTCCTCGTTGAGCCAATACGAAGTGACGCTATAGCCCAGGTCGGTATCGATCTCTTCGGGCAGGAGCATTCTATCGGCGACGGCGGCTTCGAGCGCCGTCTTGGCTTCGTCCAGATCGCCCACGCGGTTCGGATTCCGGTCAGACGCCAGCTTCTCGGCCAGGAAATTGAACGAGCGGTAGCGTCGATCTCGGTGATGGTAGATGGACCGGACCAGCCTGATCTCGTCTTCGCCGATATCCATCGTGTCCGGCGCTTCTTCAGGCAGCGCGGCCGGCTCGGGCGCCCGCCTGATTTCTGGCTCTAAGCCCACCGGCGGCACGAGCGGATCGAGCGCGTCGGCGGCGGCGGCCAGATCGCGACTGACGGTTTCCGGCACGCCCGAGATCACCACGCGCTTGCCGAATCGGTGGCGGGCCATCGTCACCAGCCGGATCAAATCGCGGTCGCCGCTCATCAGCATCAGCGTCGAGATGGTCGGCTTGTCCAGCAGCAACTCGAAGACGTCGAGCACCATGGCAATTTCCGGCGAGGATTTCTTGCTCTTATTCTTGCCCAGGCCTCCCTTGGGAATATCACGCACATCGATGCCGGCCACTTCGAGGCTGCGTCTGAACTCCAGCGGGTGCTCCGAAAAATCGGCGTAGGCTTTCGCGGCCACGACCCGCCCATACGTTCGCGCTTTCGCCATCAGTTCGCGCGGCTCGATTTCCTTGCCGCGCTCGTTCAGCAGGGAATAACGCACATTGTCGAAATCGATGAAAAGAGCGACACCGTCGCTTTCTAACGACATGCAAAGCCTCCATTTCTAAAGGATATCAAGAATTCGCAAACAGTGTTACAGTCCAGCCGATTCGGTTGTTAAAGTGCGTGGTTTTCGGATAGGCGCTTAGCTGCGCCGCTCCTTCAGTGAGCGATCGATTTGCCGCTCGGCATCGCGCTTCGCGATGGCCTGCCGCTTGTCGAACTGGCGCTTGCCACGCGCCAGCGCGATTTCGATCTTGAGGCGCCCGTTTTTCAGGTACATCCTCAGCGGAATGACCGTCCAGCCGCGCTCGCGGGTCCCTGTTTCCAGCCGCGCGATTTCCTTCTTATGCAGCAGCAGCTTGCGCGAGCGCAACGGATCGTGGCCGGTGCGGCCTGCCGGATCGTACGGCGCGATGTGCGTGTTCACGAGGAACGCCTCGCCGCCGCGCACTTGCACGTAGCCTTCCCGCAGGTTGGCGCCGCCCTCGCGAATCGACTTGACCTCGGTGCCGAGCAGCGCAATGCCGGCTTCGAATCGCTCGTCGATCGCGTAGTCGTGACGCGCCGCGCGGTTCGTCGCCACCACTTTCACGGCCGAGCGGTCTGCAAGGGGCGCTTTGGGCTTTGCCATTCCCAGCTCCGAGCGGGCGTGCCGTGCCCCACTCTATTGCCCTGTCCGCAGGAGTTCGATCGCCCGGTCGAGCTGCGGATCGGTTGCCGCATCTTCGCCCGGCTCGACGACGATGTCTGGCTCCAGACCCTCGCCGTGGATCGCGCGGTCGTTCGGCGTGAACCAGCGCGCGATGGTGATGCGCAGCTCGCTGCTGTCCGACAGCGTGTGGATGCGCTGCACCGATCCCTTGCCGAATGTCAGCGTGCCAATCAGCGTGCCCCGGTCGCGGTCCTGCACCGCGCCGGCGACGATCTCGCTTGCGCTGGCCGAGCCGCCGTCGACGAGAACGATCAGCGGAATCTCCTCGGCCAGGTCGCCGTCGTCGCTGCGGTACACGTCCTCCGCTCCGTCGCGCTCGCGCTCGTACATCACGACCCCTTCGGCCAGGAACAGGTCGGCCACGTTGATGGCCTCGTCCAGGAAGCCGCCCGGATTGCCGCGCAGGTCGAGAATCAGGCCGTTCGGGTTGCGCGCCAGGAGGGATTCGATTTCCTGGGTAAGCTGTTCCGTGGCCGTCCCGTCGAACTGGGTGAGATTGATATAGGCGATGTCCGAGCCGATCATGCGAGATTCGACGAGAGGTATCTCGATCTGGGCGCGCGTCACCACGACCTCGAACGGTTCCTCGACGCCGGAGCGCACGACCGTCAGTCTGACGTCGCTGCCGGCCGGGCCTCTGACCAGGGCCACCATTTCGTCTAGGCTCAGCCCGACGATCGAGCGGTCGTCGACGGCGATCACCTGGTCGCCGGCCCGCATGCCTTCCTGCTCGGCGGGCGAGCCTTTGAAGACGCGCACGAGCTCGAGCGCCTGGCTTTCGCTCAGGTTGACCAGCGCGCCGATGCCGCCGTAGCTCCCCGTTCGCGCCTCGCGGTCCAGCTCGGCGATCGACGGTTCCAGAAAAGTCGTATTCTGATCGTCTAGCCGCTGGAGCATGCCTCGGATCGCGCCGTAGACAATCTCGTTATCAGACGGTATCTCGCCGAAAAACTCGCTCTGGATGAGATCGTATGCTTCTCGAAAGATGCCCAGCTCCTCGTCGATGCTGCCATCGTCCAAGCCGGTCGCTGCCGTTGGCGTGCCGGGCACGGGAGTCGACGACGGCGCGTCCGGCGTCGGGCTGATGATAGCGGCGACCGGCGCGGCCGGCTGGCTGCGGCCGGCATTCAGACCGACGACGTACATCGTCGATCCCACCGCGACGATGACGATCACCATGAGTAACCCATACAGTAAATTACGTGTGCCGCGTTCCATATAAGTCCTTTCTTAGCTGCTCGGCCCGCACGCGCCAATTAAGCTGGGATTTCGCACTCCGTCTATGGAAGTATCTGTGTCAGATGCGCTACCGCCGCGTCAAGCGCCGGGTCCCGCCCGGCGGCGCGGTCATCTTCGCTACGCGCCACTGGAATGTCCGGCCGCAAGCCCTGCCCGTTGAAGTCGTCATGGCCGGGTGTATACCACTCGGCTGTGGTGATGTGCAGCGAAGACCCGTCCGACAATGCGTAGATGCTCTGCACCGAGCCTTTGCCATACGTCGGCTCGCCGATCAGGATGGCGCGTTGACGATCACGCAACGCGCCGGCGACGATCTCGCTGGCGCTGGCCGTGCTGTGATTGACCAGCACGACGAGCGGCATATCTCGGGCGGCGCCGTCCGCGGCGGCCGTGAACTGGCGCTCCATCTCGTCGCGTTTGCGCTCGATCAAGACGACCCCATCGATGAATTGCCCGGTCACGTCGACGGCCGCATCCAGGAGGCCGCCGCCGTTGTCGCGGATGTCCAAGATGAGCGCGCGCGCTCCTTGGCCGCGCAGGTCTTCGAGGGCCTGCCGCACTTCGTCGGCCGTACGATCGGTGAACAGACGTATAGAAATATATCCAATGTCGGGCGTTTCTGCGAGAACTCGCCACATCGTCGAGGGCGGCGCGACATTCGCGCGCTCGACTTCCACGTCGAACGCCTGCCCTTCGCGGACGAGCGTCAGGCGTACCCGGCTTCCGACGTCGCCGCGCAGCAGCGCTTCGATCTCGTCCAGCCGTGGCAGTTCTGCAACCGGCTTGCCGTCGACTGCCGTCAGTTCGTCGCCTTCGACCACGCCGGCGCGGGCCGCCGGGCCGTCAGGGTAGGGTGAGAGCAACGTGCGGCCCGCCGCGTCCCGACGCACGTCGGCTCCGACGCCGCCGAACTCCCCGCGCAACTGATCCGATTCAAGACGGGCAGCCGGCGGCTCGATCAGCACGGTGTATTGATCGCCGAGGGCAGCCAGCATCCCGCGAATCGCCGCGTAGGTACGGGTCTGTGTCGGCGGGAGCGTGCCGAAGAAATGTCGATCGACGAGCTGCCAGGCCTCCTCGTACAGCGCGCCAGACGGCGCGCCCGTGGTGGCGGCCGGCTCGCCGGCGACGGGGGTCAACAGCCCTGCGACATAACCCAGCCCCATCGCTGCCAAGACAAACAAAACGCCGGACATCCGGCGGAAGGTCGTCGTTCTCACGCGAACACACTCACGCACCCGTGCTAAATGAGCATTCTAGCATGCTTCAAAGTCGCCGACAAGCAGGAGAGGGATGTGCACGCAAATGCTGACATCTTTTGCGTGCGCACGGAGAGGGTTCAGTTCCGGCGCGCCATCTCCGCTCGCGCCGCGCCGATCACTTGCCGGATGGACGCGACGTCGTCGGTGTCGGGCGCAAGCCCCAGGTACGACTCAAGCAGGTCGATAGCGCGCCGATACGCGCCCTGGCGGAAATGAATCAGCCCCAGATCGCGCACGGGTTCGCCCGACGCCGGGTCCAGCTCGATCAGTCGCTCGATCACCGGTTGGGCTTCGCGCAGCATGTCGCGCTGCACATATGTCGCCCTGAGGTTGTGCAGCATGCGCGCCAGGATCTGGCGCCGTGTGACGGGAAGAAGCAGGCTCCGGCTGAAGGGCAGGTCGCCTGCCGTTCGTCGCATCAGGCGAGCGCAATCCTCTTCGTCGAGCACGCCGCCCTGGTGAAACGGATCGATGAACCAGGTGCGTGATCCTGAGTCGCAGCGGATGATGAAGTGGCCCGGCAGCCCGACGCCGCTCAGCGGCAGCCCGACGCGCCAGCCGATCTCCAGGTAGATGACGGACAGCGCGATGGGCAGTCCTCTGCGCCGGTCGATGACTTGGTTCAAGTACGAATTGCGCGGATCACTGTAGTCCGGTTCGCTGCCTTGAAAGCCCAGCCTGTCGAACAGGAGATCGGTCACGATTCCGAACGATGGATCCGATCGGCGCGACTCGACTGCGACTCGAATAGAGCCGGCCCACGTGTCGAGCTGTCGCACGTACGCATCCGGATCGATCTCGGGATAAGCGTCGCGCGCGAAGAGCAGCGCGGCCCGCGCCAGATCGATCTCGTCGTCGGGTACGGATACGGCGGTCGCGAATTCTGTGGTCATGCGCCCTCGGACGGAACCTGTTCGAGAAATAGCGCGAGCGGGGCGAACCCGCTCGTGCTATACGCGCCAACACCCATTCGCGTGTGCGTTCGAGATAACATGCGTCTGAACGAGGGCCTAGTACAGCCCCCATTCCGCAGGAGGGCCGCCCTCCATCATCGACGGCTCCCACATCTCCATGCCCAGCGTGATCTTGACCGGACCTTGCAGATGCTTCTCGGCGGTGCGGCGCGTTTGTTCGAGCAGCGCCGGGCCGTACGGGCAGAACGGGGTGGTCATGATCATCGTGATTTCAGTCAGATCTGGATGAAAGTCGATCTTGCGGATCAATCCCAGCTCGACGATGCTCATACCCAGCTCGGGGTCGACCACGTCGCGCAGCGCGTCGCGCAGGCCGATTTCCTGTTCGCTGTACTGGATGCCGGCTTCGGCTGTCGTGTTTTCGGCGATGTCGGACATGTCGTCTCCCTACGGATTCCCATCGAGCGCGGGGGCTTTGACGTGGAAGGTGCACACGTTGTCGCCATTCAGAATCCAGGATTGGCGCTCGACCTCGGCGCCGAGCGCGGTGTTGATCAGTTGCAAGTCGATCGCGCAGATGCTGGGATGCCGGGCGGCGACGTACCGGTACGGGCAGCCGCACTGCGTCAATTGAAAATCCTGGTCGATCTTCTCAACCCGAGCGAAGAAACCTTCTTCGCCGAGAACCTCGACGAGCGTCTCGATCTTCTCCTCGAGCGATCTGTCTCCAAGCTCGGCGCCGTGCTCCGCAGTGATGTCCTCGACCATGTGGTTGAATATGGCCTCGATCTGCTGCGCCGTCAGTTGAGACTGCAGCGCGTCGAGCAAGCGGTCGGCGAGCCGATGCGTCGATTGCGGGAAAAGCTGAAGGGCCGCGCCGGCCAGGGAGTATACGTACTTCGGGCGGCCTACTCCCTGCCGGAGTGGCTCCGAGACAATCAGGCCCTCGCGCTCGAGCCTGCTCAGGTGATAGTGTGCGTTGACGGGCGTCGTGTCCAGGGCTACCGCAATATCGGCAGCGGTCGCTTCGCCGCGCTCCCGCAGCAGATTGAGAACAGCGCTTCGATTATCTTGCATGCGTCGTGAATCCGACTCCCAACTCCCGCATTCGAGTAGAGTATACACGGACTTACCCAATCTGTCAATATTTCAATTTATTTTATAAGTATTGACAAACTCGAATCGGCGTGTTACAATCCGCACGAACACTGAGCGACCGTGCAAACCGTGCAGTTGGAGGAAGAAGCGCCTCATGGCCGATAAGCTCGAAATCCGCAATTTGCTTGTGAAGATTGAAGATAAGGAAATTCTCAAGGGCGTGACCCTGACCGTCGAGCAGGGGCAGGTACATGCCCTGATGGGGCCGAATGGCTCGGGAAAGAGCACGCTCGCCTACGTCATCGCGGGCCATCCTGGTTATCAGGTGATTGAGGGCGAAGTCGTCTGGAAGGGTCAGAACGTCCTTAATTTGAGCGCCGATGAGCGGTCGCGTCTAGGGCTGTTCCTGGCGTTTCAGTATCCGGTGTCCATCCCTGGCGTGACCGTCGCCAACTTTCTCCGCACCGCGCTCAACGCTCGCCGGAAGGTGGGGAATGGCGCCAGCGGCGGCTCGAGCGGTCCTCTCGTGGCGACTCAGGCGGCGGGCAAGAAAGGCATCTCCATCCCCGAGTTTCGCAAGCTGCTGATAGCGAAGATGAAAATGCTGAAAATGGATCCTGCTTTTGCAGGCCGCTACCTCAATGAGGGCTTTTCCGGCGGCGAGAAGAAGCGCAACGAGATTCTGCAAATGGCCGTCCTGGAACCGGAAATGGCGATTCTCGACGAGACGGACTCCGGGCTGGACATCGACGCCCTGAAGCTGGTCGCCGAGGGCGTGAACACGCTGCTCGGCCCGAATATGGGCGCGCTGGTCATCACGCATTATCAGCGCCTGCTCAACTATATCAAACCGCATGTCGTCAGCATCATGTACGATGGGCGGATCGTGTTGACCGGAGGTCCCGAGCTGGCCCTGGAGCTGGAAGAGGGCGGCTACGAATCGATTCGCATGCGGCTGGGACTGCCATCCGTTGCGGAGCCTGCTTAGGCAGGCAAGGAGAGGAGATGGCGACGCAAGAACAGAATCTGCAGAGTTTGAAGGAATACAAGTATGGTTTCGTCGATCCGGCCACGCACGTCTTCAAGTCGGGCAAGGGCTTCACGCGTGAGGTCGTCGAAGAAATCTCGGCCATGAAGGGCGAGCCGGAGTGGATGCGCAAATTCCGCCTGAAGGCGTATGCGCATGCCGTCCAGCGCCCGACGCCGACGTGGGGCGGCGACCTGTCCGGCCTGAACCTGGACGAGATTTACTTCTACATCCGCCCCTCTGAAAAGACCGAGGCCAGTTGGGACGAGGTGCCCGAAACGATCAAGAACACGTTCGACAAGCTGGGCATCCCCGAAGCCGAGCGCAAGTTTCTGGCCGGCGTTGGCGCCCAGTACGAAAGCGAGATGGTCTACCACAGCATTCAGGAGAACCTCGAGAAGCAGGGCGTGATTTTCCTGAGCAGCGACGACGGCCTCAAGCACTACCCCGACCTGTTCAGAGAGCATTTCGGCACGATCATTCCGATCCAGGACAACAAGTTCGCCGCGATCAACAGCGCGGTATGGTCGGGCGGGTCGTTCGTGTACGTGCCCAAGGGCGTGCACGTCGAGATGCCTTTGCAGGCCTACTTTCGCCTCAACTCGGAGAGTGTGGGCCAGTTCGAGCGCACGCTGATCATCGTGGACGAAGGCGCGCAAGTGCATTACGTTGAGGGTTGCACCGCGCCGGTCTACTCGCGCGATTCGTTCCACTCCGGCGTGATCGAGATCGTCGTGAAGAAGGGCGCGCGCTGCCGCTATACCACGATCCAGAACTGGTCGGCCAACGTCTATAACCTGGTCACCCAGCGCGCCATCGTCGAGGAGGACGCGACGATGGAGTGGACCGACGCTAACCTGGGCAGCAAGCTGACGATGAAGTATCCGTCGTGCTACTTGATGGGCAAGGGCGCCAAGGGCGAGATTCTGTCGATGGCCTTCGCCGGCACGGGCCAGCACCAGGACACCGGCGGCAAGGTCGTGCACGTCGCGCCGTACACTCGCAGCAAGATCACGTCCAAGTCGATCAGCATGAACAGGGGACGCGCCTCTTACCGCGGCTTGCTCAAGGTGCACAAGGGCGCGGAGGGCGCGCAATCTCACGTGCAGTGCGACGCGCTGCTGCTTCACGAGGAGAGCCGCACCGACACGTATCCCTACATCGAGATCGATGAGGACCGCGTGACCATCGGCCACGAGGCGACGGTCAGCAAGATCGGCGACGAGCAGTTGTTCTACCTGATGAGCCGCGGCCTGGACGAGGTGACCGCCCGCTCGATGGTCGTGTCGGGCTTCATCGAGCCTCTGGTCAAGGAGCTGCCGATGGAGTACGCGGTCGAGATGAACCGCCTGATCCAGCTCCAGATGGAAGGCAGCGTGGGATAGCCGGATAGCCGAGTAGTCATAGGGCCCGGTGGCCGTGCGGTTTGTGCGCAGCGGAGTGAGCATCATCGTCGGGGCGTGCCTCTCGTCTATGGGGTGCGCCTCGCGCATCGAATAGCAGGAGAATGGTTTTGACCTCTGTGACGACGTTGAACGACGAAACGACCGCGAGGGCGGTGCCGCTTGCGGCGAGCGAGCCGGTTCGCGAAGCCGAGACCGGCCTCGCGCCCGCCGCGCTTGGATTTTCCCGCGAATCGCTCGACGCCCTGATCGCCTCTCGTCCTTTCGAGCCGGATTGGATGCGAGACGTGCGTCTGGACGCCTGGCGCATTCTGCAAGATACGCCTCTGCCAGCCCGAAACGACGAGGCGTGGCGGCGCACCGATTACTCGGCGCTGAAGTTCGAGGAGGTGGCGACGCTGGCGCAGGACGACGATCTCAAAACCGCGCTCAAGCACACGCCTATGCCGGTGCGCAACGTGCTGAGGGACAAGCATGCTTCCGGCGCGCTGCTTCAGGTCGATGGTCTCGTCGGCGGCAACTGGCTGGATGAGCCGCTGCGCCAGCGCGGCGTCATCTTCACGGACATGGACGCCGCGCTGCGCGAGCACGGCGATCTCCTGAAGCGCTATTTCATGACCGAGATCGTCAAGCCCAACGACGGCTACTTCGCGGCGCTGCATGCGGCCTTCTGGCAGGGGGGCGCTTTCCTGTACGTGCCGGCCGGCGTCGATGTGCCGATGCCGCTGCGCGCGGCGACCTGGCTGTCCGAACACGCGGCGTCGTTTACTCACACCTTGATCGTCGTAGAGCGTGGGGCGCGCGTCGTGTTCATCGACGAATATGCATCGCGAACGCAGGTCAGGCAGGCCCTCGTGTGCGGCGCGGTGGAGATGCAGGCCGGGCCGGGCGCGCAGCTCGACTACGTGAACTGGCAAGACTGGGGGCGCGACGTATTCAACTTCACGCACGAGCGCGCCGCCGTCGAGCGCGACGCGACGCTGCACTGGGTCGTGGCCGGGTTGGGCGGCCGCCTGACGAAATCCTTCCTCGACTCGCGGCTGGTCGGCGAGGGCAGCACCGCGCTGATGTCAGGCGTGTACTTCGTCGACGGGACGCAGCACATGGATTACGATACCGAGCAGAATCACGTCGCCGGCCACGCCAGGAGCGACCTTTTGTACAAGGGCGCGCTCAAAGACAAGGCGCGCGCGGTGTGGCAGGGCAACATCCGCGTGTATCCCGGCGCGCAGCGCACCGACGCGTACCAGGCCAACCGAAACCTGGCGCTCAGCCACGAGGCGCGCACCGATTCAATCCCCGGTCTCGAGATCGAGGCGAACGATGTGCGCTGCACGCACGGCTCGGCGGTCAGCCAGATCGATCGCGAGGAAGTCTTTTACCTGATGACGCGCGGTGTCCCGAAGCCGGTCGCCGAGCAGTTGATCGTCAACGCGTTCTTCCAGCCGGTGCTCGACCGCATTCCACACAAAAGCGTGCGGCGACGCCTGGAAAAGTCGTTTGCCGCCAAGATGGGGCTGGCTTGACCCGCGATGGACCGGCAAGAACAGATCGACTTCATACTGGATCACTACGAGAATCCGCGCCGCAAAGGGGCGCTGCCGGATGCCGGCGCGTCGGCGCAGGGCAGCAATCCGGGCTGCGGCGATCTCGTGACGATGTACGTGAAGGTCGACCCTCGGACGGGCCGAGCCGATGTGACATTCGACGGAACCGGTTGTACAATCAGCCAGGCTTCGGCCTCGTATTTGAGTGAGTTTGCCAGCGGTAAGACGCTCGAAGAAGTCCTCACCGTCGACCACGATGTTTGGATGGACGCGCTGGGTCGGGAAATCGCGCAGCAAAGGCCGGGTTGTGCGATGCTGCCGCTGGATACGCTGCGAGAGGCGATCGGCAAGCTCGACCGGCTACAGGCGCTTTAGAGACTAGACAGGAGTGACGATCTTGATACCCACGTCCGCGCCTCGCACGCTCGACGTGCAGGCCGTCCGGGCCGACTTTCCCATCTTGAGCCAGAGCGTCAACGGCAAGCCGCTGGCGTTTCTGGATAGCGCCGCCTCGTCCCAAAAGCCGCTGGCCGTCATCGAGGCCATGAACGAGTACTACCGCACGACGCACGCCAACGTGCATCGCGGCGTGTACACGCTAAGCGAGCGTGCGACGGAGCTGTACGAGAACGCGCGCAAGAAAGTGGCCCGGTTCATCGGCGCGAAGTCGAGCCGCGAAATCATCTTTACCCGCAATACCACGGAGTCGATCAATCTGGTCGCGCAGGCGTGGGGCAGGGCGAACCTCAGGCCGGGCGACGAGATTTTATTGACCGAACTGGAGCACCACAGCAACCTCGTGCCCTGGCAGCTCATCGCGCGAGAGACCGGCGCGAGGATCCGCTACATTCCGGTGGACGGGCAGGGGGTTCTGCAGCTCGACGGGCTGGACACGCTGCTGACGGAACGCACGAAGATCGTGGCCTTCACGCAGATGAGCAACATGCTCGGAACGATCACGCCGGCGGCGGAGATCGTGCGCCGCGCGACGGCAGCCGGCGCGCTGACGCTCATCGACGCCGCGCAGGGCGTGCCACATCTGCCGACAAACGTGCAGGCATTGGGCTGCGATTTCCTGGCGTTCTCCGGCCACAAGATGTGCGGGCCGACCGGCATTGGCGTTCTGTACGGCCGGCGCGACCTGCTGGAGGCGATGCCCCCCTTCCTCAGCGGCGGCGACATGATCCGCCGTGTGACGTTCGAGGGCGCGGAATGGAACGAGCTGCCCTGGAAATTCGAGGCGGGCACTCCCGCGATCGCCGAAGGCATTGGGCTGGGCGCGGCCGTCGATTACCTTTCGGGCCTGGGGATGGACGCCGTGCGCGCGCACGAGCGCGAGACTATCGCTTATGCCCTCGAACGGCTGGCCGAGGTGCCGACCGTCGCCATTTATGGCCCTATGGATCCGGACATTCGCGGCGGCGTGGCGACGTTCAATCTAGGCGACATCCATCCGCACGACGTGGCCGCCGTGCTCGATACGGAGGGCATCGCCATTCGCGCCGGTCATCACTGCGCGATGCCGCTGCACGAGAAGTTCGGGCTGACGGCGTCGTCCCGCGCATCGTTCTACGTCTATACGATTCCCGAAGAAATCGATCGGCTCGTCGAGGGGTTGTACAAGGCCAGGTCGATTTACAAGAGAACCAAGTGACCGGCACCTGAAAGGTGCCGGTCACTTCGAGGCGGTCGATGCAAGACCTCTACATGGAGAACATCCTCGATCACTACGAGAATCCCCGCAACAAGGGGCGGCTCGAGCATCCGGACATCTCGCACGAGGAAGACAATCCGGTCTGCGGCGATCGCATTCGTATCGACTTGAAAGTGGAAGATGGCGTCATCGCCGACGCGCGCTTCGACGGACGCGGCTGCTCGATCAGCCAGGCGGCGGCGTCGATGCTGATCGAAGACATCATCGGCAAGCCGCTGGACGAAGTGAAAGGCTACGACAAGGCGCACGTCCTGGACATGCTGGGTATCCCCATCGGGCCGGTGCGCATGAAATGCGCGCTGCTGTCGCTGAAGGTGCTGAAAGCAGGCGCATACGGCATTCATGGCTGGCCGGGGGAAGATGAGGAAGAGAGTTAGAGTGGGGAGTTAGAGTGGCGAGTTAGGCGATGGGTGAGTTTGTGACGGTTGCGAAGACGAGTGAGATTGCGCCAGGGACGGTGAAGGTCGTGCGCGTCGACGGCGTGCCGATCGGCGTGGCCAACGTCGATGGCGAGTTCTACGCGTTCGCCGACGTGTGCACGCACGACGACGGCCCGGTGGCTGAGGGCGAGCTGGACGGTTGCCAAATCGAGTGCCCGCGCCATGGCGCGCGGTTCGATATTCGCACCGGTGCGGTGAAGCTGCTTCCGGCGGTCGTGCCGATTCCGGTGTATCCGCTGCAGGTGATCGGCGACGAGATTCAAGTCAGTTCTGTTCCCAAGAGTTGAATTGAGACTTCCGAAGGCACGATGTCGTAGTGATGACTTCAGTCGTCCTTTGAGGCTGGCCTGGTACTGGCTGGCCTTTTTTCTTAATTTATCACGGAGCAAGCATGTATGGAGATGATGGACATCGCTATCGCGGCGGCCCGACAAGCCGGCGCGCTGCTGGGCATGTATTGGGAGCGCGGCGTTGTCGCCGAGTATAAGGGCGCGATCGACCTGGTAACCGAGGCGGACCGCGCGTCCGAGGCGCTCATTCTGGATGTGCTGTCTCGACACTTCCCGGATCACCGTTTCCACGGCGAAGAGACCGGTGCGAACGGCGCGCCTTCGTCGCACGTGTGGCTGATCGATCCACTGGACGGCACGACGAATTTCGCACACGGCTATCCGCAGTTCAGCGTGTCGATCGCGCTGCGAATCGATGGGCGGACGGAAATCGGCGTCGTATTCGATCCGCTGCGCGACGAGCTATACACCGCCGGACGCGGGCGCGGCGCGTCCCTCAACGGGCGGTCGATTCGGGTCTCGGCGACTCCCGATCTGGCGCACAGCTTCTTGGTGACCGGTTTTCCGTACGATCGGCAGACGAGCGGGCACAATAACATTCAGGAACATCGAGCATTCCTGATGCAATCGCAGGGCGTATTGCGCGCGGGCAGCGCGGCGCTCGACCTGGCCGCTGTCGCGTGCGGCCGGCTCGATGGCTACTGGGAGTACAAGCTCAGCCCATGGGACTGGGCGGCGGGTATTCTGCTGGTGGAAGAAGCCAGCGGCCGAGTGACAGATGCGCAGGGTGGGGCGGTAGGCTCGCGGCCGGAAGGGATCGTCGCAAGCAACGGCAGGATTCATGAGGAAATGCTGGACGTGTTGCGGGATGCGTGACGGGAGGACATTCACGTGTCAGGGCGGGTCACTCATCGCCCGTCTCACCTCCTCCGCCGACCCCAGCTCGAGCGCGGCCTGAGCCAGTTTGCGCGCCTCACTCGAATCCAGTCCGCGAATGATCTGCTTGGCCTTCGGGATAGCCGGCGTGTTCATGCTCAGCTCGTCGACGCCCAGCCCGACGAGCAGCGGCACGGCCAGCGGATCGCCGCCCATCTCGCCGCACACGCCGACCCACTTGCCCCGCGCGTGCGCGGCTTCCACGACCAACTGAATCAACCGCAAAACGGCTGGCTGAAATCCATCCGCGAGCGCCGCGACGCGCGCGTTGCCGCGCTCGGCGGCAAGCGTGTACTGAGACAGGTCGTTCGTGCCGATCGAGAAGAAATCAACTTCCTCGGCGAACTGTGTCGCCTGCAGCGCTGCGGAGGGGATCTCGACCATGATGCCGGTTTCGATCCGGTCCGGCGCAGCCTGGCCGAGATTCCTGACCTCGAGTCTCGCTTCTTCCAGCAGCGCGCGCGCCGCTCGCCATTCGGCGAGCGTGGCGACCATTGGAAACATCACTTTCACCGGAAAATCTGCGGCGGCGCGCACGATGGCGCGCAGCTGCGCCTTGAACAGGTCAGGTTTCGCCAGGCACAGGCGAATCGCGCGCCAGCCCAGAAACGGGTTCGCTTCCGCGCCGAGATCCAGGTAGGGTAGGGGCTTGTCGCCGCCTACGTCGAGTGTGCGAATGATCAGCGGTCGCCCTTCAAGCCCCTGTGCGGCGGCGCAGTATGCAGCATATTGCACCTCTTCGTCAGGCGCGACCTGCCGATCGAGAAACAAGAACTCCGTGCGGAACAGCCCGACCCCCTCCGCTCCGGCGTCTACGGCAGCGCGCGCTTCGTCTGGCGATCCAATGTTGGCGACAACCTCGAGGCGGCGGCCGTCGCGCGTAACGGCCGGCGCTGCACTGGCGGCGCGCGCTTCGGCTTTCGCCGCGCGGGCGTCCCCGGCGCGCTGTGCATAGTGAGCGACGAGGCTGGCTTCCGGGTCCGGGAAGACCTGGCCGGTCATACCGACGACGATCAACAACGTGCCTTCCGCGATCTCGAGAATGCGCTCGCCCAACCCGACGACGGCGGGAATGTCAAGACTACGCGCGAGAATTGCGCTGTGCGAAGTCGGCCCGCCGAAGGCAGTGCAAATGCCCTGCACACGCCTCGGGTCGAGGCGCGCTGTGTCCGCAGGCGTCAGATCGGGAGCGATGAGAATGCCGACCTCCGACATGACGGGCGCCGAAACAGCTTCTCCCAGAAAGTTGAGCACGACCTGTCGACCCACGTCAACCACATCACCAGCGCGAGCGCGCTGGTACTCGTCGTCGAGCGCGCGATACTCGGCGGCGACGTGCTCAGCGGCGCGCTGCCAGGCGGCGGCGGCGTTGAGTCGATCGACGAAGATGGCGCGTCGCGCCGGTTCACGCAGCGCCTCGTCGTCCAGGTAGAGCGCGTGCGCCTCGAAGATCGCAGCCGAGTATGCGCCGGCGCGGCGGTTCACCGACTCGCGCATCCCCGCGATCTGCGCCCGGGTCTTCTCGATCGCCGCCAAGAGTGCGTTCCACTCGCGCTGAGGATCGTCGACGGTATGGGAGGGAGCGACAGGCATTGCCGGGCGAAACTGGCGCGCTTTGCCCATAGCGATGCCGGGTGAGGCAGGTAACCCTTGCAGGGATGAGAGCTGAGGGATGAAGGATGAAACGAGTACTTCAGTCTTCGTCGGTGGTTTGATCTCGGGTGCCCGTGGCTCACCGTCTTCGTCACCGAAGTTTGCGTCGGCAAGCGACTGAAAAGCGGCGAGCGCTGCTTCGACGTCGGGACCGTGCGCGGAGAGCAGGATTTCGTGTCCCTGCCGCACGCCGAGCGTCGCCACGGCGTTGATGCTCTTGGCGCTCACGGGTCCGCGGCCGGTCGTCAGGTTCTTCACTTCAATAGCTGCGTGGAAACGGGCAGCCGTCTGCACGAAGCGCGCAGCCGGTCGCGCATGCAGACCGAGTCGATTGCGGATAGGGAGGCGCAGCTCGGCCGGCTCGCCGATCTCCGCCTGCTGCGGCGGCGTGGGCGGCGGACGCATGGCGGGTGCAGCGCCAAGCTGTTCAGCCTTTGGGGCGAGTGCGCCGCGTGCCTCGGCGGCGACCTGCTCAAGCGTGTTGCCGATGCTCGCCTGTACGGCTGCAGCAATCGCGCCCTCGATGAGGGGGGCTTCGCAGAGCACGATCCGCCGGCGCTGCTCGGGCGGCAGCGCTTCGACCGCCATCTCGGCGTTTGGCACGGCGCTGCCCAGGTCCATCAGCACAAGCACGCCATCGTCGGAGTACACCTGCTCAATGGCTTGCTGCACCAGATTGGCGTTGGTGCCAAACGGCTTGTCAGGAAAACCGGACCCGCCGGCTGCTGCCAGCGGCACGTCCCCGCGCCCACCGGCTGCGTCGCGCGCCAGTTCGGCTACGCCCTCGGCGAGTTTGGCGCTGTGCGAGACGATGACGAGACCGACCATGACAAATCCAAAACTTCAAACTTCAAAATCCGTGTCCCAGCATGAGGGACAGCAGCCCACCTCTGTCGTGCGTGCCAGGACTGAGGTCGTCAGCGCATCGGGCGGGCACGGCTTGAACCCGACCGCGCCGCACTGGCAGGCGTACCAGCCGGGCGCGGCGGCGGCGTAGCAGGGATGCGGCCCAAGCGTCACTTGCTCCACACCGGAGCCCCAGCGTGCGTTGGTGATCAGTCGCCGGCAGCCTGCGGCCCGCAGCTTCCTGACATAGTCGCCGAAGTGCCGGCAGTGGCGCATGAGCAGCACGCCGACGGTTATGCCGCTCGGAAATGGTATCGAGAGGGCGTCACCGCGGATCACGGTGAGGTTGTGAGGGTAGGGGCGGGCCTTGCGCCCGCCCGTCTCGCGTTCGCCTGTGAGCAATTCGCCGTGCTGCTCGATCGCGATCACGGCGCGTGTCTGTTCCGCAGCCCGGCGCGCAAAGCGCAAATCGCCTGCGCCGATGTCGAGGACGACATCACGCGCCCGGAGGAGCGCGAGCGCCGCGCGGTAGGTGGGTTCGTCGTACGGCGCCCAGGCGGATTCCCAATCCGCGTCGCTCAGATCTGCTGGGTGATAGTCCAGGTCAGCCACATCCCGTATGCGACAGTGAATACGCCGACGACGAACAGCACGCGCGACACGGTCGTTTCGGCGCGCGCGCTCAGGCCCAGGTCGAACAGGATCGAGCGCACGCCGAGCAGCGCGTGCGCCGTCACCGTCACCAGGAACAGGAGCTCCAGCACGACGACGATCGGGTTGCGCAGAAAGTCTGCCACGCCGGCAAAGTCGCGGATGCCCCCTTCCGCGATGAAGTGTTGTGTAATCATGTGCAGCGCCAGCAGCACGATCAGTCCCACGCCGGTGAGCGCCTGCCACAGCCAGGCGGTGGTCGGGGCCGGTTTCTGTTCGGATAAATCTTCCATCGCCGTCAGCTCCCGAAAACCATGATACCCATCACGACGGTACCGATCCCCGCGATCAGCATCAACCCGACGAACAGGCTCTTCTGGCTGCGCGTGCCGAAGCCCAGCCCGGTAAGCGTCACGCGAATGCCGTTCAACCCGTGAATCAGCCACCCGGCGATGAGAATGACGTCGAGCGCCAGGAACAGCGGCGACCGCGCCAGGTTGACGAAGGGATCCCACATATCTGGTCCGCCTGCCAGCATGCTTAGGACGATTAAGTGCAGGTAGAGATAGACCACCAGCCCGATGCCGGTCACGCGATTGAGTGTGTAAGCCCACATTCCCATCCCGCGCCGGCGCACGTCGGCCCATTGCGCGGTGCGGCGCAGCCTGGAGCTTTGAAGTCGTGTCGCCATATCACCGTCCGAATAGTTTCCTGATTCGATGCTTGACCAGGTCGCGGCGCAGCAACATGATGGCCCCGGCCGGGTCGACCCCTTGCGGGCAGGCTTCGGTGCACTCCCAGCCGCTGTGGCAGCGCCACACTCCGTGCTCACCATCGGACAGCTCGAGCAGCCGCGCCGATTCCGCTTTGTTCGACGCTTCGAGGCGGGCGCGGTAAATCCCGGCCAGCGCCGCCGGCCCCATAAACTTATCGCTCGTCGCCGTCGTCGGGCAGGCGCTGATACATATTCCACATTCGATGCAATTCTCGAAGCGGTTCGCGCGCGCCACGCCCTCGGGCAGCGTAACGGATCGCGCGTCTTGCGGCCGGCCGTCTGCGGCGCCGGCCGGCACAGGCAGATACGCTTCCGCCGCGCGCGTGATGACCATGCCCGACGTCGACATTCGCTGAAAGAAGCCGCTTACGTCGACGACGAGGTCGCTGACGATGGGAAAGTTGCGCAGCGGCTCGATGCGCAAGTCGCCGCGGCCGCGCCACACGTCGCGAACCGGCGTGATGCACGGCAACTTCTCGCAGCCGTCGATGCGCACGGCGCACGATCCGCACGAGGCGTGGTGGCAGGCATGCCGAAAGGTAAGGCTGCGGTCGTGCTGCGCCCATGCCGCTTCGATGGCGTCGAGCACGTTGGCCGTATCTGCAACCTGGACGCGGAACGTGTCGTATCGCGGTGGCTGGCCGGCCTTATACCGGAAGACCTTGAGCGCGACTTCGAGTATCACATCGATCTCACTGACTGGACTCCGGCAATTTGCCGGAGTGCGGCCATCAGGCCGCCATATCTTCGGCCTCCGCAGGCTGTTGAATGTTAACAATTTAATCCGACACTAAACGCAGGCGACGTAGGGCGGCTTTCGATAGCCGCCTTCAAGGCAGGCATAGAAGACCCTGCCCCCGGATTGTCGGATCTATTTGTTAAGCTGCAAAAGCCTGCACTCCAGACACCAGAGATAGCCGTTGCCAAACTCCAATCACTGATAGAAAAGCCGATAGGACGCCAGCGGCGTATCGCGCGTGCGGCACTCGGCTCCGATCCCTAGCTTGTTGCATACAATATCGGAGACCTTCTCGGCCATGGCGCGGGCCGTCGTCGTCTTGCCGCCGGAAATCGTGACGAAGCCATCTATGCCGTCGCGCTTGTGGTCGAAACATTCGAACGTCCGGCTGACTTCGCGCTCGTCGACGCCGCCTTTGCTGATGAGGGGACGCGCCGCGGCCATCACGCCGCGCAGCGGCACCTGCCGGATGCCGGGCAGCAGCATCTCGCCCTGCTGGAACATCTTGTCGACGTGCTCCTGCGGAATCGGAATCAGATCGGGGTCGTCGACGGCCCACGAAGTCGTGCCGATGATCGACGTCGTCCGCTGGGGGACGACGATGTCGCCGTCCGAAGGCTTGTTCAGGCGGTTGACGACCATGTTGTTCAGCCGCTTGCCGACGGTGACCATCACACCGGCGGTGGGCGATACCGGCACGTCGACACCGGCCATCTCCGCGATTTCGCCGGCCCACGGTCCGGTCGCGTTGACGACGATGTCGGCCCCGATGCTTTCCGTCTTGCCTGTGCGGTGATCCACGACGGTCACACCGGTCACGCTCTGGCCGGAGCGCGTGACTTCCTTGACTTCACAGTACGTGCGCACGATGGCCCCGTTTCGGTGCGCGGTGGCGAGAAACGCCAGGCAGAAGCGAAACGGCTCGAACACGCCGTCGGGCACCTGCACGGCGGCGAGCGTCTTCGGATTGAGGAGCGGCTCGACCTCGAACGCGCGCTTGAGCGGCAGGTCGCGCGCCGGGATGTGGCACGCTTCGCAGCCCGCCAGGAACTTCTCCTTGAAGGCCAGATCGTCTTCCGTGATGGCCACGAACAGGCCGTCGTTCAGCTCCAATACATCCGGCATGATCCTGCGCAGAATCATATTTTCGTCGATGCACTCGATCGCCGATTCCTGATCCTTGACACAGTAACGCCCACCGGAGTGCAGCAGGCAGTGATTCCGGCCGGTCGTGCCGGACGCGACTTCGCCGCGCTCGATCACGGTGACGCGCAAGCCGCGCAGCGCCAGGTCGTGCGCGGTCGCTGCTCCGGTCGAACCGGCGCCGATGACAATCACGTGAGGGGCAGACATAGACTCTCTTGCTCTCGTACCGATATGCAAGAAAGCCTGGAAGCCTGCAACCCGGCTTCCAGGCTTCCGCCAGTGACGTACCAGCTCCAGACTTCGGAAGTCTCTTGAAGACTTCCGAAGTCTTCAGCAATCCTTAGTGCTCAGCCCAGTCGAACGTGCGCGTGACGGCCTTGAGCCAGCCCTTGTGCAGCTTCTCGCGGTGCTCCACGTCCATCTTGGGCTGCCACTCTTTGTCTTTCGCCCAGTTGGCGCGCAGGTCCTCGACGTTCCTCCAGAAACCTACGGCCAGGCCGGCGGCGTAGGCCGCGCCCAGTGCGGTGGTCTCGGCCACGGTTGGGCGGATGACCGGCACGCCCAGGAGGTCGGCCTGGAACTGCATGAGCAGCTCGTTGTACACCATGCCGCCATCGACCTTGAGCGCTTTGAGAGGGACGCCGGAGTCTTTATTCATCGCGTCCAGCACTTCGCGCGTCTGGAAGGCCGTGGCCTCCAGCGCGGCGCGCGCGATGTGGCCCTTGTTGACGTAGCGGGTCATGCCGACGATCACGCCC
Source organism: Anaerolineae bacterium (assembly GCA_035693785.1). Taxonomy (GTDB): domain Bacteria; phylum Chloroflexota; class Anaerolineae; order Fen-1058; family Fen-1058; genus DASSFZ01. The sequence goes on from DASSFZ010000153.1 coordinate 21,391, forward strand.
CGCGCGTCGTTGCGCCAGTACGGCGCGAACAGGCCGGAGAACGCCGGGACGAAGTAGATGCCGCCGTTGTCTTCGACGGTCTTGGCCAGCGCCTCGACGTCGGCCGACTTCTGGATCATGCCCAGGTTGTCGCGCAGCCACTGCACCAGCGCGCCGGTGATCGCGATCGAGCCTTCCAGGCAGTACACCGCCGGCTGATCGCCGATCTTGTAGCCCAGCGTCGTGAGCAGGCCACTCTTCGAGGGCACAGGCTTGGTGCCGGTATTGAGCAGCATGAAGCAGCCCGTGCCGTAGGTGTTCTTGGCCTCGCCGGGAGAGAAGCAGGTCTGACCGAATAGCGCACCTTGCTGATCGCCGAGGTCGCCGGCGACGGGAACGCCCGCCAGGTCACCCACTGCCGTACCGTACACTTCGCTCGACGGCCGGACCTTTGGCAGCATAGCGCGCGGGATGTTCAGGATCTTCAGGATCTCATCGTCCCAGTCCAGCGTCTCCAGGTTCATCAGCATGGTGCGAGACGCATTGGACACATCGGTGACGTGCGCGCCACCCTTCGGGCCGCCGGTGACGTTCCAGATCACCCAGGTGTCGATGTTGCCGAAGAGCAGTTCGCCCTTCTCGGCCCTGGCCCGCGTGTTTTCGACGTTGTCGAGGATCCACTTGATCTTAGGGCCGGAGAAGTAGGTTGCCAGCGGCAGGCCGGTCTTGGGGCGAAAGCGGTCCTGTCCCCCGTCCTTTGCCAGATCGTTGCAGATGCCGGCCGTGCGGGTGTCCTGCCAGACGATGGCGTTGTAGACCGGCTTGCCCGTCGCCTTCTCCCAGACGATGGTCGTCTCGCGCTGGTTGGTCACGCCGATGGCGGAGATGTCTTTGGGATCGATCTTGCTCTTGGTCAGCGCCTCCTTGACCACCTCCTGCGTGCGCTGCCAGATCTCCATCGGGTCGTGCTCGACCCAGCCGGGCTTTGGGTAAATTTGCTCGTGCTCACGTTGATCGACCTCCACGACCTTGCCGCCGTGATCGAAGATCATGAAGCGGGTGCTGGTCGTGCCTTGATCGATTGCTGCTGCGTATTTCGCCATCTTATGCCTCCATCTGATAGAGCGTTGTGCCTGTTCGGTAGGCCGCCATGCGTCGTACCAACAGGGCATATTCCGCCGACGCTAGCCGCCGTTAGTCCAGGTATCGGCAGCGGCCTTGAGGAGCAAGTGCGACGAGGTCGCGCCCGGGTCTTGATGCCCGGCGCTGCGCTCGCCCAGGTAGCTGGCGCGGCCCTTCTTGGCGACCAAGGGAATGGTGGCGATCATGCCCTGCTCGGCAGCTTGGGCCGACTTCACGAGCGCCTCACGCATAGGCGTGCCATTAGCCGCCGCCTCTTTCAGCGTCACCAGCGCGGGCGAGAGCGCGTCGACCATCGTCTTGTCCCCGAGGTTGGCCTTGCCGCGCATGACCACACCGTTCACGCCGGCTTCTAACGCGTCGACCCAGTCGGCCAGAGTGAGCTCCAGTTTGCCCGCGGACGAAGTTCCCATCTGCATGAAGAGCGTGCCGTAGAGCGGGCCACCGGCCCCCCCGACGGTAGAGACCAGCGTCATGCCGACTGTCTTCAGGATCGCGCCGATATCCTTGTCGGAGACGCCGGGCAGCTTGGTGAGTGCAGCCTGAAAACCGCGATCCATGTTCGCGCCGTGATCGGCGTCTCCGATGGCCGCATCCAACTGAGTCAGATACTCTTTGTTGTCGGCGATGACGGCCGCGTAGGCCCTGATCCATGCGAGAACGGCGTCCCGCGATACACTGTTGGTCACTCTGGCCCCCATGAATTGCGACGAAGGACGAAAGACGGATGGCGCAAACAACGACCAATCTTTCGTCCTTCGTCATCGGTCACCCGTCGATCTTACATCCCCCAGCGCATGCCGGCCGTCTTGACCGGCGCGTCCCACAGCTTGGTCAGGTTGTCGTCCAGCTTGAGCAGGGTGATGGAGCATCCGGCCATTTCGAGCGAGGTGATGTACGAGCCGATGAGGTTGCGCACAATCTTCACCCTACGACCGGCGCAGATCTTCGCCAGCTCATTATACACCACGTACAGCTCGATGACGGGCGTGCCCCCCATGCCGTTGACGAAGGCCAGCACCTCGTCGCCGGACTTGAAGGGCAGATCGTCGAGCACGGGTATGGCGAGCATCTCGGTGATCTCGGCCGCCGTCTTGAGCTTCATGCGCGTGCGGCCTGGCTCGCCGTGGATGCCAATGCCGATCTCCATCTCGTCCTCCGGCAGATCGAACGTCGGCTTGCCGACATGCGGCACGGTGCATGAAGTCAGCGCCATGCCCATGCTGCGGCCGTTCGCGTTGACCTTGCGGCAGATGTCGGCCACTTCTTTGAGCGAGCGCTTCTGCTCGGCGGCCGCGCCGGAGATCTTCTCCGACAGCACGGTGACGCCGACGCCGCGCCGTCCAGCGGTGTACAGGCTGTCCTGCACCGCCACGTCGTCGTTGGTGACGACGCTCTCCACCTCGATACCCTCGCCCCGCGCCAGGTCGGCGGCCATCTCGAAGTTCATGATGTCGCCGGTGTAGTTCTTGACGACGTGAAGCACGCCGGCTCCCCCGTTCACGGCCTTCGTGGCTTCCAGCATCTGGTCGGGTGTGGGCGAGGTGAACACGGCACCTGGGCAGGCCGCGTCGAGCATGCCGGGGCCGACGAAGCCGCCGTGCATCGGCTCGTGGCCGGAGCCACCGCCGGAGATGACGCCCACTTTGCCCTTCACCGGCGCGTCGGCGCGCACGATGTAGTTCGGCTCGAAGAACACCTTGACCAGGTCAGGGTGGGCCGCGGCGATGCCCTGAAGCTCTTCCTTGACGACGTCTTCGGGCTTGTTGATCAGTTTCTTCATCGGTGCCCCCTGTCAGTGAATGGTTGAGGCTGATGCTACATGCCCAGCGCCTGCGCCAGGAACGCGGCCAGCGCACCACCTATGACCGGACCGACTACCGGGATCCACGAGTAGCCCCAGTCGCTGCCGCCCTTGCCGGGGATCGGCAGGAGGAAGTGTGCAATACGCGGGCCAAGGTCGCGCGCGGGGTTAATCGCGTATCCTGTCGGGCCGCCCAGGCTCAAGCCAATGCCCCACACCAGTGCCGCGACTAGGAACGGACCGACACCAGTGGAAGGAGCGCCCTGAGCAGTGGCGGACGCGCTGAAGATCGCGTAGATCACGAACATCAGCACGAAGGTGCCAATGATCTCGGTGATCAGGTTCCACAGAGGGCTGCGGATGGCCGGGATGGTACTATGGCACGCCAGCTTCAAGTTGGCATCTGCAGTCTCGCCCCAGTGCTTGTAGTAGGCCAGGAAGACCAGCACCGAGCCGAGGAACGCGCCGACGAACTCGCCCGCGATGCGGGCCAGCCCCTCGCTGAGTGTCGTCGCTGCACCCCCTCCGGCGCCGCGGATGATCTTGCCGATCGTGACTGCCGGATTGAGATCGGCTTGGCCACTTCCCGCTGCCTGTGCCGTGAACACGCCCACCATGACTGCAAAGCACCAGCCAGCGGTGATGACGATCCAGCCACTGCCTTGTGCCTTGGACTTGCCGAGCAGGACGGCTGCGACCACGCCGTTGCCCAAGAGGATAAGCATCATCGTGCCGAGAAGTTCGCCTACGAACGGGCTCATGGCATTTCCCCCTTTGATTGGAAAGTTCGAGCGGATAGACGATGGTGGTCTGATTGGGTTCTGCGAGTTGTTTTGTGGCGACGACCTCCTTTCTACGCTGCATGCAGCATATGCGGTGATGAGCAAGAAAAACACCATCCGGAGCGATTACTCACAGAACGGTGTTCATCAAGTCACCCCCATAACTCGTCCCTGCAGAGCCACATCCCCGCGATATGGCATAAACCGTCGGAGTTGTGTGAATGGGGCATATAATGTTTATATTTCAGGTACCGTTTCTCTGGCTATTTGCAAACTCCGATGTTTCATCTTGAAACAAAGCCGTACCCAGGTACTGTCTCAGTTTGAACCATTGCACGCACCTGGCTAGTTCGAAGAGCTCGATCGCAAATCATCGACTGACAGACCAAGCTCTTTCATCTTGCGCCACAGCGTTGTCCGCCCTATGCCCAAGATCTGCGCTGCCTGGCTCAAGTTGCCATTCGTGGCGCGTCCGGCGCAGACGATGGCATCCTTCTCGGCTTCGACGAGGCTACGGACAGGCTCGGCAAGCGGTTTGCCTGGAATCACGGCCTGGCGCTGCCGGACGGCGCCAGGCAGGTGCTCTACCCCGATGGGCCTGCCATCGGCCAGCAGGGCGGCGCGCTCCAGGACGGATTCCAATTCACGACCGTTGCCCGGCCAGGGATAGGCGGCCAAGATGTCGCGTGCGCTCTGCATCAGCATCAAGGGGTGCCCAATCTGAGTACTCAGTCGCTCCAGAATCCGATCAATCGCAACCGGGATGTCGCCGGGTCGCTCTCGCAGGGGCGGAATGTGGATCACGAACGAGCGCAGCCGGAATAGGAGGTCGGCGCGGAATGTTTCCTCGGCCACGCGCGCCTCGAGGTCGACGGTCGAGGCCGCGATGATTCGCACGTCGACCGGGATCACGCGCGTGCCGCCCAGGCGGATGACGTCGCCCGCCTCGATGACGCGCAGCAGTGCAGCCTGCATGTCCAGCGGCAGCGATTCGATCTCCTCGAGCAGCAGCGTGCCGTTGTCTGCCAGCTCGAACTTGCTCGGCCGCCCGCCCGAGGCCGTGCCGTAGGCGCCGGCTTCGTAACCCAGGAACTCGCCCAGCGCCAGTGGGCGGGGAATCGCGCGGCAGTTCATCGCCAGGAACGGGCCATCGGCGCGGCGGCTGCAGTTGTGAATGGCGCGCGCGAGAACGTTCTTGCCGGTCCCGCTTTCGCCCAGCACCAGGACACACGCTTTCGCGGCAGCGGCTGCCTGCGCCTGGCGCCGGATGCGCTGCATCGCAGTGCTGGCGCCAGGAATGTCGTCGAGCGTGAGTCGCGCTTGCGCTCCAACCTGCCGGGTGACGAGCTGACGCACCTGGTCCAGCCGGCGCAGCGTCGCGATATATGCCGTCGGCTCTCCTTCCAGGTCCCGCACCGGGCGCAGGCTGACCAGGCAGTCGCGCTGGGTTCCGCCGACGCTGAAATGGGTCTCGACGTCGCTCAGCTCCTCGCCGCGCGCGACGGCTTTGGCCAATCCTTCGGGCAGCGTCACATACTCCGCCAGTGGGCGGCCGACGGCTTCGGTCTGTGACAGGCCGAGCATTTGTGTGGCCCGTTGGTTCATGTGCATGATCCTGCCGTCCGCGCTCCAGGCGAGCACGCCGTCGGAAATGGCTTCCACCGTGGCGTTCAGCTCGCTGGCGTGCGCGTTGGCCTCGTGAACGAACATGTCCGCTTGCAACTGGTTCTCGATCGCGCGGGATGCGGCCACGGCGATCCCGAGCAAATGGTAGCTGTATTGCTCGACCTGCGCCATCAGCCCGATCGACCCGACCAACCGGCCGTCGACGGCGTAAATGGGCGCTGCGGCGCTGCCGATCTCGTGCAGAGTCCTGAGATAGTGCTCCGGGCCGACCGTTTGCGCAGGACACCCTTCGATCAGGGCGGAGGCGAATGCATTCGTGCCGATCCGGCTTTCGTCCAGGAAGGCAGCTCGCCGCAGTCCCAGCGCTGCGGCAATCTGCAGCATGCTCTTGTCCCCCACCATTTCCAGCACGCACGCCGTGCTGTCGACGAGCACCAAGATCACCCCCGTTCCTTCGACGAACTGGTGAACGTCCTCCATGATCGGCCGCGCCATGGCCGTGAGCGAGGCATGCTGGCTCAGCGTGAGGCGGAGCACGTCGCTGCTAAGATAGGCCCACTGCGGAAAGGTAGTCGGATTCAGGCGCGGCGCGCAGCGCTGCCAGGAGGAGCGTACAAGCGGATCGACATCGGGTCCCAGGCGGCCATCCACTGTAAAGCCAATCCACACCCCCTTCAGTCGAGCCAAATCGATGTGAGCGTTCGACGATTGCATGGGTGTCGTCTCCGATTCTCGTAGGGGCGACTCTGGCGGTCGCCCTGCACAGGCGCGAGGCCTGCCCCTACGTTAGTTCGAGATACTTCGCTTGGCTCAGCATGACTATCGAAATTCGATAGGCGGCTTGTATAGAATAGTCGCATCGGCGGCGAAAGTCAAACCTGAGACAGCTTGGCCTGGCGGTGACATCGGGATATAATGCACCTGTCGCCACGCGCGAAGTCGTGCTGCACTGGTCATGTGCAGGTGGGGGCGCAACCCTTTCCAGCGAGAGTGGATTCGATGATCGAGCCTCAAAAGCCATCCGTGCCAAAATTGTTGATCGCCGACGACCTGATCGACATTCGCCGCTTGCTGCGCGCCTGGGCGGAAGTCGAAGGATACCAGCCGCTTGAGGCGGGCAACGGCATGCAGGCGGTGGAGCTGGCGCTGAGCGAGAAGCCCGAAGTCATCATCATGGACATCATGATGCCGGGGAAAGACGGACTGACGGCCATCAAGGAGATCCGCGAGGTCGACCCCACGGTCGGTATCGTCGTGCTGACTGCCTACGGCACGGAGCAGCGCGCGGTGCAGGCCATGCGCGTCGGCGCGGACGACTATATGCACAAACCCTTCGACGCGTCGGAGCTGCGCGTGAAGCTGGCGTCGGTGCTGCAAAAGCAGAAACTCCGCATCGAGAACGCGCAGCTTCAGACACGCCTGAAGAGCATACTCGACCACTACCTGCCCAGGTCGGTCGTCGAGTACATGATCGGTTCGCCGGACCTGCCGCACCTGGGCGGCGAACGGCAGACTATCTCGATCCTGTTCGCCGACATCCGGGGCTTCAGCATCTACGCCGAGCAAACGGACCCCGAAGTGCTGATCGCCACCGTCAATCGCTACCTGGGCGTGGCGACCGACGCCGTCCTGGCGCAGGGTGGCACGCTCGACAAGTATCTCGGCGACGGGTTGCTGGCGATGTTCAACTCGCCGGTCAAGTACGAGGATCACGCCTGGCGCGCCGCGCGTGCGGCATATGCCTTGGACCGGAACGTCGACGCGCTCAACACCGGCCCGGACGGGCAGGGACTTCGCTTCGGCGTCGGCGTCCATACGGGCGAGGCGATCGTGGGCAACATCGGCACGCCGGAGTTGATGAGCTTCACGGCAGTCGGCGAAAGCGTCAATCTCGCCAAGCAAATTGAGGACGTGACCGGCCCCGGCCAGGTGACGCTCAGCCGCGCGACAGTGGACGCCATCGGCGCGCACCGTCTGGAGTTGAAGAAACGCGCGCCCATGACCGTGAGAGGTCGCACTGAGCCTGCCGAGGTGTACGAGTTACTGGGCTTCAAGTGAAGTTAGAAGTGTCCCCGAGCGGCGGCGATGATGTCGGCCAGCACGCCGAAGGCTGTCTGCGTAGGAGTAGGCGCGGTTTCGAGAAGGGTGAGCTGATTGAGTGTGTCTGTCCGGATGCTGAGCGTGCTCGTAGTGCCGTGCAAGCGGTAGGCGATGTCATCCGGGCCAACTTCCTCTGGCGCGACCTGGGTGACGAGTCGGCCCTCGCGCCGTTCGGCGGAACACATCAAACGAATCTTGCGCCCCCGGCTGTGCGCATCGCGGATCCTCTCGATCGTCACGTTGCGGATGCCGGCGCGCTCCACCTGCTGCGGGCGGACGTCGGCGTTCATCATCACGTTGCATAGGACGGATACTTTCACGGCCGAATCCCACCCGTCAATGTCATTGCTTGGGTCCGTCTCGGCAATGCCGATGTCCTGAGCGTGGCGCACGGCATCCTCGAATGACATTCCCTCTTCCATTTTCGTCAAGATCAGGTTCGTCGTGCTGTTGAGCACACCTCGGAACCCCAGCACGTTCGTCGCGGGAAGACACTCGCGGTACAAGTTGAATATCGGGAAGCCGTCCATCACCGTTGCTTCGAATAGGAATGCGCGCCGCTTGCGCGCGGCCAGGTCGCGCAGGCGACGATAGGCGTGCGCGAGCGGTCCCTTGTTCGCAGAGATGGCGTGCTGGCCGGCGCTCAACGCCGCCTCAATGTGGTCGATCGCCGGGCGGCCCGTGTCGCGGTCGATCGGCGTCATCTCAATGGTCGCTTGGGCGCCGCATTCCCGGATGAGCTTAAGCGCGTCGGACACAATAGGTGATGCGCTCAGGAGTCGATCCCAATCGTCGAGCGCCGCGCGGGCGTCGATTCCGTCTCGGTTCATGACGATGCCGTGCCGGCCGGTGGCAATGCCGACGATGCGCAGCTCGAGGTCATAGCGCGCTTTCAGCTCTTCGCGTTTGCGCTCGATGAGCTTGACCAGCTCGCGGCCGACGTTGCCGAAGCCGAGCAAACACAAGTCGAATTGCATGTTCCCTACTCCTCTTCGCGTAGTCACATTGGTTATCTAAACACTATCATTACGACCTATTGCTTCAAGAGCAAAGACACTACGCGAAATTATCGCCCTCGTGACGGAGCACCTCTATGGCAAGCGCAGCATAGGCTTCCGTCCCGTGCAAAAGTTCCTCCACCTCGATATACTCATCTATCGTATGCGCCACTGCCGGCGTCGACGGGCCGAAAATCAGCGTCGGAATGCCCATCTCGCACGCGCTCGCCGATCCATTTGCGCAGTACCGCGAGGCAAAGTAGCCGATCGGCAGGCCGGCCCGCGAGAGCGCGGCCTCAGCACACTTTACCAGGCCGCTGTCACGTGGCGTCACCCAGGCAGGATGGAAATCCTCCATCTCAAGCACCTCGCCGGTATAGCAGGGGAGGGTGACGCGCAGATAGCGCACCTCGACGTTTTCGATGCCGCGCAGCGCGTCGCGAAACGTCGACAACACGCTCTCGCGCGTCTCGCCGCGCACCAATCGCCGATCGATACGGATGCGGCAACCGTCCGGCACGATCGATGTGCCAGGGTAGGGGGACGAGACGATCTCGACCAGCTCCGAGATACCCGGCGTCAGGACAGGATCGGTCGGCACAGGCATGGCGCGCACGCGCTCGACAACCTCCATCATCCTGTACACGGCGTTGATGCCTTCCTCCGGGCGGGACGAGTGCGCCGGCACGCCGCGCGTCTCGATCTGGATGCCGGCGCGGCCTTTTTGCGCGATGCCAATCTTGAGTTCTGACGATTCGCCGATGATCACCACGTCGGCCGGATTCTCACGCAATATCGCGGCTAACGCAGGTCCCTCCAGCGTCTCCTCGCCGACGCTTGCCGAGACTGCGATCGTGCCATCGAACTGCTCACGTGGCACAAGCGCTCCAGCGCAGATCATCGCCGCGAGCGGGCCTTTCATGTCCGACGATCCGCGCCCCCAAATCCTGCCGTCCGATAGCTCGCTACCGAACGGATCGCGACGCCACTTCTCGGGGCTCGTCACTGGGACGACGTCGGTGTGACCGTCGAAGTGAATGGTGCTGCCGGCGCCGGCGCCCTGCCTGCGCCCGACGACGCTGCCGTAAGGGTCGACCCACACTTCGTGGTAGCCCAGCTCTTTCATCCAGCGCTCGCAGATGACGGCGGCATCGCGTTCCTGACCGGGCAGGCTCTTTGCGCGCACGAGCTCGCGCGTCAGCGCGATGACCTGATCCTTCTGGCTGTCTGTCAGTCGCATTTTTCTCTCCGCATCATTCGACAATGTCACATTTTGGAGTTTGAAGTCTTGCGTTTCCCTTTGCTCGTCTTTACGAGAGACGCCCGCTTGAGCGCATCGTCGCCGTGCCTGGCCCTGATGGCATCCATGGCTTGGGTCAGCCGCTCGCGCCGATCTTCGGCCGGCTCGAACAGGCTCAACTGGCGCGCCGATGTTCCCAGGTTCCGCGCGGCGACGCCCAGCAGTCGCACCGGCCGGCGCGTCCACGTCTTCGTAAAGAGCGACCACGCCGTTGCGTAGATCGTCTCGTTGAGATGCGTCGGGGCGGGCAGGGTCGTCTGCCGGGTCAGCGTCGTGAAATCGGCATAGCGCAGCTTGATTGCGACGGTTCGCGCGTCCACAGCCTCTGCACGCAGGCGCGCGCCCACGCCCTCGCTCAGCTCGAGCAGGACCCGGCGCAGCCGCTCCTTATCCGACACGTCTCGGGTGAAGGTGATTTCCTGGCTGATCTGCTTGCTCTCGCGCTCGACGGCGACCGGGGAATCGCTAATACCCTGCGCGCGGCGACTCATGTCGTCCGCGTGGTTCGCGCCGAATCGGCGCGCGAGCCTCTCGCGCGGTGCACCGGCGAGCTGGCCGATCGTCTCGATGCCCATCGCGCGGAGCGCGGCAGCGCTTTTGGGACCGACTCCGATCAATCGCTCGACGGGCATGGGCGCGAGAAAGGCCGCTTCTTCGCCCGGAGGCACGACGCACAGGCCATCCGGTTTGGCGCGCTCGGTCGCCGTCTTGGCGACGAGCTTGTTCGCCGCCACGCCGATCGAGCAAGGGAGATTGAACTGCTCGCGTATGCGCGCTCTCAGCGTTTGCGCGATCTGTTCCGGCGACCCCCACAGCAGTTCGGCGCCGGTCACGTCGAGGTACGCTTCGTCGATCGACACCGGCTCGACCTGAGGCGTGACTTCGTAGAACAGCGCCATGACCTTGCGCGACCACTCGTCATACACGCGATGGCGCGCGGGCAGGATGATCAGGTCGGGACACTTCTGCAGCGCAGTCCGCATCGGCATGGCGGAGCGCACGCCGAACGCGCGGGCTTCGTACGAAGCGCTCGACACGACGCCGCGCTCTTCAGGGCGCCCACCGACCGCCACCGGCTTGCCGCGAAGATCGGGCCGATCCAGCAGCTCGACGGAAACGAAAAAGGCGTCCAGGTCGATGTGGAGGATCGAGCGCTGGGGTAGGGGGGACTGTTCCACTTGTGACGCCGTGGATCAGACCCGTGAGGTCTCCCAAGACCTCACGGGTCTCGTGATCAGCGCCGGCCGTTCTTGCCGGAGATGAGCTTCTGGTGAGCGCCTTGCCAGAGCGAGGCGGGCTTCGTCATCTGGTTCACCTTAACGTCCGAGAAGCGCACCGATAAGCCGGCCAGCTCGGTCGGGAGCAGTGACCACTCCTCGCTCAAAACCAGGTCTTCGATGCGATCTGCCGTGGGGGCCAGCCACGCCCACTCGCGGCGAAACTGATCGGCCTTCAGGAAATAGTCTCGCTTCTCCCACGCTGCGCACGACTTCTCGTTCAGGTCGTCGATCAGCCGCAGCGCGATGGCGATGAACGCGACCATGTCTTTCGTCTCCGCGTCGATCGTCTTCTTCGCGCTCAGGCGGCGCAGAATCTCGGCGATGATGCGCCGCAGGCGGTTGCGCTGCGATGCAGGCGTTCCGTCGACGTGAGTGATTCGGCTCATATGAAATCCTGTATCCTTAATGAGGTGCTCGTGAAACATAACCATGATAGCACGGAAGTTCTAACCAGACAAATTCGTTGAGGCGATCGGGCACAAGGCGCGCTCTCTTTGACATTATAGCCCATTTGTTCTATAATGTTTCCATCTGTAATGTCCTTTTGAGGTGATACATGGCAAAGCGCATACCATTGTCCCAAGGATATCGTAGGAAGAAACGGAATGAGGGACTCTTCGCCATTGTCGATGATGAGGACTATGATTGGCTTAACCAGTGGCGCTGGTGTGCGATTCATACGGGGCGCAGAAGCGGCGGGTATGCGATGAGGATGGCGCGAAACGTCGAGCCGTGAATATGTTTTTCTGGCGCAATACTTTTGAACAGGTTGCACGTTACGTTAGATACTGATATAATTGCTGTAGACATGATCCATGCAGCACAGAGCGATTCCAGAACTCCCTCTGCCCCACCGGGGCAGCCACCGAGACATTCGGCCTCAGAAATCGCGTTCGCCGATGCGTTCATCGCCACACTGGCATCCAGCCCAAATACGGTAACATCCTATCGCTATGGACTGGGACGGTTGGCTGAGTTCATTTCACATACGAAGTACATTGACCCTCCTTCACCGTATCAGGTCAGACACTTCAAGGACGACCTGTTACTCAAGTTTCACGAATGGATGGCGCGTCGCGGCTACTCAGCGCAGACACGCACTAACTATCTGGCTGTGACCAAGCGCTTCCTCATCTGGCTCGACGCGAACGATCGCCTGCCCGCCGGCTTCCAGGTCGGAAAAGCCGTCAACCGGTTGAAAGCCGCACGCGGCGCGCGCCGCTCGGCGAAGGCCGGGCGCGAGCCTGACCCAGGCATCCCACGCATTGTCACGTTCTACGACTCGATCCCCCTACCCTTTTCGGATTCGCCGCGCGATCGGCTCGAACGCCTGAAGCTTCTCCGCGCGCGGGCGATCGTCCATACGCTGTACGCGTCGGCGGGGCGTGTGAGCGAGGTCGCGTCGCTGACGCGCGAGGCGGTGCTTGACGGTCGTCTGAGCGAAGTGCGTATCACGGGCAAAGGCGGCAAGGATCGCGTGCTGCTGTTGACGAAAGACGCGCAGCAGGCGATTGCGGCATACTGCCGCGAGCGCCACGACGATTTCCCCGGCCTGTTCATCTCACACGGGCGCGGCGCGGGAAGGCCGCTGGGACGCGGAACGTTGTGGTCGGTCGTCAAGCATGCGGCGAAGGCGCTGGGACTGTACAAAGGCACGTCGCCGCACGCGTTCCGCCATTACCGCGCGCAGCAGTTGCTGCACGAGGGCATGGACCTCGACGTGCTGCAAGCCTACCTCGGCCACGCCGACATCAGCACGACGCGGCGCATCTACGCGCCGTACACCGCGTTGGAGAAAGTGCGCGACCAACTGGAGACGTTCGGCCGCAGCGCGAAGGAGGCGGCAGACGAGGAGACCGCGTAAGACCTGCCAGGTCTTGCCTACTTGCCCTTTCGGCGCGCGAAGAGGCGCAGGCCGCGAAACCCGGCAGCGGGCGGAAAGACGCCTTCGCGCGCCGAGCGCACTTCCTCGACCGACACGAACGCCTTGGGGCTGACCTCGTCGACCATTCGCGTCACGGCGGGCAGGTCCTTGCGCATGATGATCGTGTACACGATCTTCACCTCGCCCGTCGCGCCTCTCGCGTCGACGCTCGTCACGCCGAAGTTCGCGCCGGACAAACGATCGAGCAGCTCCTGCGCGTCCGTCGCCACGATGATGCGCACGGCCAGCATGCCGATCGCGAGCTTGTCTTCGATGTATAGCCCGATGTAGGTGCCGGCGGCAAACCCGCCAGCGTAGGCCACGTAGGCGATCGGGGTGTTGAGGTTCTGAATGACCTGGCCGACGACGACGATCCAGATCAGAATCTCGACGAAGCCCAGCAGCGCCGACTGAAGCCTCCTGCCGCGCGCGACGAAGACGATGCGCAGCGTGCCCAGGCTCACGTCGACGATGCGCGCGAAGAAGATGAATAGCGGCAGGATGACCCACGCGAAGAGATCTATGCTCACGATTTGACTCTTTAAGACCTGGCAGGTCTTATGAGGAAGCGAGCGCGCGCTTCATGCGCTCCAGCGCCTCGGCCAGCAGCGCCCGCGAGCATCCGAAGTTCAGCCGCAGGAATCCCTCGCCGCCCGGGCCGAACATCGCGCCATCGGCCAGCGCAACGCGCGCTTTCTGGAGGAAGAACTCGTAGGGATTGCCGCCAATGCCGGCCTGCCGGCAATCCAGCCAGGCCAGATACGTCGCTTCCGGCCTGGCCATCGTGATTCCGGGCAGCTCGCTCTGCACGTAGCCGTACAGACGGTCTCGATTCCCCTCCAGGTAGGCGAGCAGTTGATCCAACCAGTCCTGTCCCTCGCGGTAGGCGACCTGCGCGGCGAGCAAGCCCATCACGTTGACCCAGGGGACCAGCCCTTTACGCGCCTCCTGGTACTTCTGCCGCAGCTCCGGGTTCTGAACGATTGCGATCGAGCATTGCAGCCCTGGGAGATTGAACGTCTTGGTCGGCGCGATCAGCGTGATCGTGTTTCGGGCGATCTCCGGATCGAGCGCGGCGATCGGGATATGCCGCTGACCGGTGTAAAGCAGGTCGCAGTGAATCTCGTCCGAGCAGATGACGACGCCGCGCTTCAGGCAGATCTCGGCCATGCGCTCCAGCTCGTCGGGGCGGAAGACGCGGCCGACCGGGTTGTGCGGGTTGCACAGAATGAACAGCCGCGTCTCGGACGTGATGGCCGACCCGAAGACGTCCCAGTCGATCTCGTAGGCCCCATCGGAATTGCGGGCCAGCATCGCGTCGTGGCGACGCATATTCGCCTTCTGCGGCGCGTCCAGGATCGGGGGATAGACAGGCGTTTGGACGAGCACGCCACCGTTATGCGTGGCAACCGCGTGGCACGCCAGATTGGAAGCGACGACTACGCCCGGGATAAAGACGAGGTCCTCCGGCTGAACTTGCCAGCCATATCGATCCACGAGCCGGTCGACGATCAGGCGGCGGAATTCGGGCAGCTCGTTGGGTTCACCCATGATTCCAGCCGGGTAGCCGTACACGCCGTGATCAACCCGCTCGCGCAGCGCCTGCACGACGGGCGCGGGCGACGGGAAATCCATGTCGGCGATCCACATCGGCAGCACGTCTGCGTCATACCGGCTCCACTTGAGGCTGTCGGTGTGGCGGCGATCGGGAGGGGTGTCGAAGTCGTATTGCATGTGCAAGTCCCTATTTGTTTGAAGCAGGGCGGGCTCCCACGCCCGCGAATCAGCGAGCAGGTGTCAGGCTTCCGATGTATTTTACGAGCATTCACCCCGCCGCGCAAAAAGAGATTGCTCACTGCGTTCGGACTGACACGCTTCCTCATCTGGCCGGGCGAACCTAGACCCTTGACGTGGCACAGTGGGTGTTTTATAGTTGACCCAACGCCATCCCCTCCCCGACCGTGCTCGTCGGGGGAGGGCGCCGAAGGCAGGGTTTTGGACTTTGGAATTTGAACTTAGGAGTTTCGTATGAGCCTCAGTCATCTGGCGCAGTCAATCGCCACGTCGCCGACGATGGCGATGAACGAGCAGGCACGCCTCCTGCGCGAGCGCGGCGAGGCGGTCATCCACCTGGGCATCGGCGAGCCTAAGAACAAGGCGCCGATCAACGCCATCCTGAGCGGCGCGGCGCGCCTGGGCAGCGGCGACGTCAAGTACTCGCCTGCCGACGGTATCCCCTCGCTCAAGAAGGCGATCATCCGTTACACCGAAGACAACTACGGCGTGACCGTCGCGCCGGAGAACGTCATCGTTACGTCGGGCGCGAAGCAGTCGGTCTTCAACATCCTGTACACGATCCTCAACCCGCAGGACGAGGTGATCGTCCTCGCGCCCTACTGGGTCAGCTACCCAGAGATCGTCAAGATGGTGCTCGGCGCGCCGGTGATCGTCACGCCGGAGGACGGCAGCTTCACCCCACGCATGGCGGACATCGAGCGCGCGATCGGGCGTAACACGAAGGCGATCATCGTCAACAGCCCGAACAATCCATCGGGCGCCGTGTACCCGGAGGAGCTTATCGCGGCGATCGTCGAGACCTGCGAGCGCAAGGGCATCTACCTCATCATGGACGACATCTACCACAAGCTCGTCTTCGACGGGAAGCATGCGCCGCCGTGCTACCAGTTCACCGACAAAGACGTCGAGGACTCGCGGCTGATCGTCGTCAATGGCGTGGCCAAGCTGTATGGGATGACCGGCTTCCGCGTCGGCTGGACGATCGCGCCCCGGCGGCTCGTCGAGATCATGACGAACGTGCAGTCGCAGACGACGTCGTGCGTATCGGTGCTGCTGCAGGCGGCGGCGGAAGGCGCGCTGACCGGCATGCAGAGCCTGGTCGAGAGCCTGCGCCTGACGATCCAGAACAACCGCGACGTGATCATCCAGGAACTGAAAGCATTCGACGGCGTGCGTGTCACTCCGCCCGAGGGGACGTTCTACTGCCTGCCCGACTTCCGCGCCTACGACGGCGATTCAGTCGCGCTGGCGAAGTTTCTATTGGAGAGAGCGCTCGTCGTCACCGTGCCGGGCAAGGAATTCGGAGTGGAAGGTCACCTGCGGCTGAGCTACGCGGGCACAGTGAAGGACGTGACGGACGGCATTGAGCGCATCCGCTGGGCGCTCGATCCGAATTCGCCCAACGAGATCTACATCGGCGACCGGCGCATGGTGCGCGACTGGATTTAGGAGACTTCGGAAGTCTCCAAAAGACTTCCGAAGTCTGAAATTCAAGCTAAGGGTATCGACCTATGAACAACATTCTGAACATCAAGACGCCTGCCGAAGCTCAGGCCGGGGCTTACAAGTGCGACTACGGGCTGGACGCGATCGGCCTGGCAAACATGCGGCAGGTATATTGGAATCTGCCGGTCGAGGCGCTGTATGAAGAGAGCGTCTTTCGCGGCGAGGCGAAGATCACACATCAGGGGCCGATCGTCGCGAACACCGGCAAGCATACCGCGCGCTCGGCGAGCGACAAGTTCGTCGTGCGCGAGCCGGCGAGCGAGGCGCACGTGTGGTGGGGCCAGTACAACCGGCCGTTCAGCCTCGACAAGTTTGACGACCTGTTCGGGCGGATGCAAGGCTTCCTGCAGGGGCGCGACGTGTTCGTGCAAGATTGTTACGCCGGCGCCGATATACACTATCGCATGCCGATCCGCATCGTCACCGAGCTGGCGTGGCACAGCCTGTTCGCGCGCAACATGTTTCTCGCGCCCCGCACGCACGAGGACTATCGCCATCACGTGCCCGAGTTCACCGTGATCTGCGCGCCGTCGTTCAAGGGCATCCCGCAGGTCGACGGGACGGCGTCGAACACGTTTATCGTCCTCAACTTCGAGAAGCGGCTATGCATCATCGGCAACACCGCCTACGCCGGCGAGATCAAGAAGTCGATCTTCACCATCCTGAACTACCTGCTGCCTCTGCAAGGCGTGATGCCGATGCACTGCTCGGCGAACGTGGGCCGAAGCGGCGACGTGGCATTGTTCTTCGGGCTATCCGGCACGGGCAAGACGACGCTCTCGGCCGATCCCAAGCGCGGGCTGATCGGCGACGACGAGCACGGCTGGAGCGACGAGGGCGTGTTCAACTTCGAGGGCGGCTGCTACGCGAAGGTGATCGCGCTGTCGCCGACGGCCGAGCCGCAGATCTTCGCGACGACGCGGCGCTTCGGGACGATTCTCGAAAATGTCGTGTACGACCCGGTCACGCGGCTGATCGACCTCGACGACGACTCGATCACCGAGAACACGCGCGCGTCGTACCCGCTCGAATTCATCGACAACGCGGTAGCCGGGAAGTGCGGCGGCCATCCGAAGAACATCATCCTGCTCACGTGCGACGCGTCGGGCGTGATGCCGCCCATCGCGCGCCTGACGACCGAGCAGGCGATGTACCAGTTCATCTCCGGCTACACGGCGAAGGTCGGCGGGACGGAGATCGGCCTGCGCGAGGAGCCGGAGATCACCTTCAGCGCGTGCTTCGGCGCGCCGTTCATGGTGCACCCGCCGTCGTTCTACGCAGACCTGCTCCAGCGCAAGATCGAGCGCCACGGCGTGAACTGCTGGCTGGTGAACACAGGCTGGGTCGGCGGGCCATACGGCATCGGTAAGCGCATCAGCATCGCCCACACGCGCGCCCTGCTCGACGCGGCGCTGAGCGGCGCGCTGCTTGGCGTCGAATACCGGGCCGACCCGGTGTTCGGTTTCCAGATCCCGGCACGCTGCGACGGCGTGCCGGAGAGCGTGCTCGATCCGTCGTCGTCGTGGCCGGGTAACGACGTGTACATGCAGCGCTACCGCGAGCTGGCGTCGCGCTTCGTCCAGAACTTCCGCAAGTTCGACGCGCCGCACCTGGTCGCGGCGGGGCCGCGGGTGTAGTTTTGGGACGCGGATGAACACGGATGAACGCGGATAGGATTGATTCCTGCGGAATCTCTATGGAAAGGAGCAGCGTCGATGCCGACCCGGAAAACGGCCCTGACCGGCCCGATCTATCAGCTCAAGATCACGCTTAAAAACTCTCGACCGCCCATCTGGCGGCGCATTCAGGTGACGGACGATACGACGCTTGCCAAGCTGCACCGGATCCTGCAGATCGCGATGGGTTGGTCCGATTACCATCTGCACGATTTCACGATCTACGGCGCCCGCTACAGCGAGCCAAGCCCTGACGACTGGGAACCGGTGAAGGACGAGCGGCGCTACAAGTTGAAGCAGCTCGTCCCTGGTGAAAAGTCCAAGTTCGTCTATCAGTACGACTTCGGCGACAGTTGGGACCACGAAATCCTCGTGGAAAAGACCGGGCTGCCGCGGGAGCCAGGCGTGAAGTACCCGCGCTGCCTGGCCGGGAAGCGCGCCTGCCCGCCCGAGGATGTCGGCGGAGTGTGGGGCTACCGTGAATTCCTCGAGGCCATTCGCGACCCCGAACATCCTGAGCACGATGGCTATCTGGAGTGGGCCGGCGGCGAGTTCGACCCGGAAGCCTTTGACCTGGAGGAGGTTAACCGGGCATTGCGCTCAATGAGATAACCGCGCAGGGCTTGGTCCCCCTACCCTATCAGTTGGGGGTTGCGCACCGGATGTCGCAATCTCTTCGCGAATTCGCAGTATACTTACAGGTGGACGATCTACCAGGAGGCGTCTAATGATAGCACACAGAAGGTATATCACGATCAAGGATCCCAAACAGGTCGTGCTGTCTGACTTGCCCTTCCAGCCCGGCCAGCGCGTCGAGGTTGTGCTGATTGCAGAGGAGGACCGGCCCGGATCGCGTCTTCACGAGTTACGGGAAGTGTTCAGGGCGACGCAGGCACTCCCGCAGGCCCAGGTTCTGAGCGAGGATGAGATCGCGGCTGAAATCGCCGCCTATCGGATGGGACGATGAAAGTCCTGATCGACACCAATGTGCTGGTGTCGGCGGCTCTGAAGGATAAGGATCCGGAAGCAGTCATCCTGTTTGTCGTTTCTCGCGCCGACTACGAATGGATCGTCTCGCCTGAAATTCTGCGCGAGTACAAAGAAGTGCTCAGCCGAGACAAGTTCGGCCTGCCCGCTGAAGTACGACAGAAGTGGTTCGACCTCCTCGACGCGCTTACAACAGTTGTCGAAGTAGATGTCCACGTTGATTTTCCCCGTGATCAGAAGGACGCCAAGTTTCTGGCGTGCGCCCTGGCCGCCGACGTCGAGTTCTTTGTCACCGGCGATCGAGACTTTGCGCAGGCTTACAAACTGGTCAACACGACAATTCTGTCTGTGTCGCTATTCAAGAAATTCGTGATGCAGGTAGAGTAGGACGCCGCACCTCGTGGACGAGTCAAATCCACCGATCCGTGTAGACCTGGCAGGTCTTCGCGATCCAACCCATGGCTGACACCGGCAGATAAGACCTGCCAGGTCTATTTTCCGATAGCTGCCTGCGCCAGTGCGTTGGCTCGTTCGTTCAGTCGATCGCCGGCGTGGCCGGCGACTTTGACGTAGGACACGTCCAGGCGCATCTCGCTGCAGAGGGCCTGGATGTTGTCCCTGATGCGCCGAATGTGGGGAAACCTGCACTTCCAGCCCTCGGCCAGCCAGCCGATCACGTTCTCGCTGTCTGTGTAGATGGTGACGATCGAGCCGGGCACTTTGATCGCGCCCAGCGCCTGCTCGACCGCCCACATCTCCATCTCGTTGTTCGTCGTCCGGTCACGGCGGCCGCTCAGCTCTTTGACGCGGCCGGTTTCGTCGTGGCGCAGGATGGCTGCCCAGCCGCCCGGGCCGGGATTGCCGGAGCTTGCGCCGTCGGTGTAGATCGTGATGTGAGGCGGCGTGCCTTGTTTCTTCGTAGGTCCCCCCACCCTACTGACCTCCGCAGTTGAGCCTCCCGGTCAATTCAGGTAGCCTTGGGCGAGCAGCAGCTCGGCATTCAAAATCGAGCCGCCGGCTGCGCCACGGATTGTGTTGTGACTGAGGACGACGAATTTGATCTCGAACAGCGGGCAGGGCCGCACGCGACCGACCACCGCCGTCATCCCCTGCCCTTCATCTCGATCGCGTCGTGGCTGTGGTCGATCGAGCTCGCGCCGCACGACGAGCGTTCGAGCCGGGGCGCTGGGCAAGCTGGGTATTGGGTCGGGCGCGCGGAAGTGAGTCAGCGCCTGCTCGACCTCTTCCACGCCGGCCTCGCGCTCGAACTCGACTGAAGCGCACACGGTGTGTCCATCGCTCACTGCCACGCGGTTGGTGTGCGCGCTGAGGCGGAAGTCGGCGAAGCGCACACTGCCACGCTCGGCGTCGAGCTGACCGAGCAGCTTGCGCGGTTCGGTCTCCACCTTATCTTCTTCGCCGCCGATGTAGGGGATGACGTTGTCGACGATGTCGAGCGAGGCGACGCCAGGATAGCCGGCGCCCGACAACGCCTGCATGCTCACGACCATCACACGCCGCACGCCGAAGGCGATGTGAAGCGGCTTGAGGGCCATCGCCAGCCCGGCGGTGGTGCAGTTAGGGTTGGTGGCGATGAAACCCGGCCAGCGGCGTTTGGCGCGCTGCGTCTCGATCAGTTGAATATGATCCGGGTTAACCTCAGGTATCAGCAGCGGCACATCCGGTTCCATGCGGAAGGCCGATGCGTTCGAGCACACGCCGTAACCGGCGGCGGCGAAGACAGGCTCAACCTCGCGCGCCAAATCGGCGGGCAGCGCCGAGAAGGCGAGGCCAGGTCGACGGCTGAAGTCACCGCCTGCATGACCGGGTTCGCTTGGGGTGACCATGATGTCTTTGGCGTAATCGGGCATCGGTTCGGTGAGCACCCAGCGACAAGATTCGCCGTAGGGTTTGCCAAGCGTTCGATCCGATCCGGTAAGGCCTACCACCTCGAACCACGGATGGCGTTCCAATAACTGCACAAAACGCTGTCCGATGGCGCCGGTTGCGCCCAAAATGATAACAGGAAGTCGATTCATAGCTCCTTCTTCATTCGATCAGTGCGTGAATGCGCCGTACCGCCTCATCGGCATCCTTCGCGTCGACCACCAGACTGATGCTGCACTCCGACGAGCCTTGCGCGATGGCAATGATGTTGATACCCGCCGCGCCCAGCGCACTGAATATGCGCCCGGCCACGCCCGGCGTCTTCTGCATGGCCGTGCCGACGGCAGTTATGATCACGACCTGATTCATCGCCCAAATCGTTTCGATGTCGCGGCGCGCCAGCTCGCGCTCGAACTCTGACCGCAATTCGGTCTGCACATGCTCTGCCGCCGAGTCCGGCACGAGAAAACAAATGCTTTGCTCTGATGACGCCTGAGAGATCATCGGCACGCTGGTGCGCGTGCGCGCGACTGCGCCGAACGCCCGCGCCGCAATGCCGGGCACGCCCAGCATACCCCGCCCTTCGATCGTGATCAAGCCCTGCTGCTTGATGGCGGTGACCGCCTTCAACGCGCCGGAGGCATCGTTCGATTCGGCCAGCACCAGTGTCCCGGTGTGCGTAGGGTTGAAGGTATTCTTGATGCGCAGCGGAATGCCGCGCTCGACGACGGGCAGGATGGCTCTGGGATGCAGCACCTTTGCACCGAAGTAGGCCAACTCGGACATTTCGCGGTACGAGAGCGTCGCCATACTGCGCGCATCGTCCACCACGCGCGGATCGGCTGTCATCACGCCGTCCACGTCGGTGTAGATCCACACCTCAGCGCAGTCGAGCGCGGCGCCAATGATGGCAGCACTGTAATCGCT
Organism: Anaerolineae bacterium; assembly: GCA_035693785.1. Taxonomy (GTDB): domain Bacteria; phylum Chloroflexota; class Anaerolineae; order Fen-1058; family Fen-1058; genus DASSFZ01. The sequence continues at coordinate 43,104 of DASSFZ010000153.1, forward strand.
TCCGCCGCGCCCGAGCGTGGTCAGGATGCCGCTCTCGGTCGCGCCGATGAAGCCGGTGACGACCGGGACGATGCCTTCCGCAAACAGATCCGACAAGCGTCGCTGCGCTTGCAAGCGCGTCGCGTCCATCAGCGGCGCGGCGGATTGAAACACGCCGTCGGTGCGAATCACCTCGGTCGCGTTGACGGCTTGGGCCGGCACGCCGATCTGCTGCAATCGGCTGGCGACTAAATGATGGCTCATCCGCTCGCCAAGCGAAGCGACGGCGTCGAGTGCGCGTGGCGTCGCTTCGCCCAACACCGCCAGCGCATCGCACAAACTATCGAATTCCCGCAACCGATGCTCGATCCGATCCAAGATGGCGCTTCGCTCGATCTCGGATTCGATCAGCCCGTAGGCAGCTTCAAGATGCTGTTGTTTCAGTTGATTCGCGATCCGGCCAGCCACTCCCCGATCGCCGCGCGCGGCGGCCTGCGCGCCCTGCAACAACGTGTCCGTCACGCCGCTCATCGCCGAAACGACGACGGTGACCTGAGGCCACGCCTTGCGCTCATCCCGCACGATCTCGGCCGCCTGCGCAATCGCCGCCGCGTTCCCGACTGAAGTCCCTCCGAACTTGATCACGAGTGTTCGATTGCTCATAACTATCCTGACTTCGCCAATTGTAAAAGCAGCGGCCCAACTAGCGCGTACCGATCACAGTGCCTCTCCGATCCGCCGCCAATACCAGCGTTCGGCATTTCACTCCATTTGCTTCAAATGCTGCTTTCATCGCCTCGGCGATCTCGGCGTGTCCGCTGGGCGCGAACGCAGCCATGCTCGGCCCCGCACCCGATAAGGCGACCGCCGCCGCGCCGGCTTCGCGCGCGGCCTGCTTCGCCGCGTCGAAGCCGGGAATGAGCGGGCGGCGGTATGGCTCGTGCAGCCGATCGACCATCGCACGCTCCAGCCGCTCATAATCACCCGATTGCAGCGCGCGTGCGACAAACAGTGCTCGCCCGATGTTGAACGTCGCATCGCCCAGCGGCACCTGCGCGGGCAGCGCGGCGCGCGCCGCGCGTGTCGAGAGCTGCACACCCGGTATGGCGAGTGCTACGCGCAGTGGCGGCACGTCGATCGTATCGACCAGCACCTCGTCACCGTCCGCGCTGACGACGACCAACCCGCCGTACAGCGCCACCGCCGCGTTATCGGCGTGACCTTCCAGTCGATACGCCAGGCGCAAAATCTCCGGCCGGGAAAATGGCTCGCCAATGAGCGCGTTCGCCGCGACCAGCCCGCCGAGGATCGCGGCTGCGCTCGACCCCAATCCCATTCCTGGCGGGATCTGGTTAGTGATTCTGAGGCGAAAGCCGGCCGGCCGGCGCCCGGCCTGCCGCCACAGGTGATCGGCGGCGCGTGCGACGAGGTTGGTGCCATCTCTCGGCAGCCACGCCGCACCCTCGCCCTCGATGGTCACTTCGAGGCCGTCGTCGAGCGCCGTCAGCTCGACGATGTTATGCAGCTCCAAAGCGAGACCGAGGCAGTCGAAGCCTGGGCCAAGATTAGCCGTAGACGCCGGGACGGTGACGTGAGCGCGCAACATAGATAAGCCCGAATGCAGACTGCAGCACGTTGAATGCAGGAGCCGGAGGAGGCTCTTACTCCTTATTCTCGAACGACATCCTCCAGAGCGCGAAGCTCCGCCGGGATGACGCCGACTTCCGGCGCGCGGCCGGTGACGGCGTCCGGGTCTTTAAGGCCATGACCGGTGAGCACGGCGACGATGAGGCGGCCTTTGGGATCGAGCCGGCCTTCGCGCGCTTCCTTCGCCAGCGCGGCCACGCCCGCCGCCGACGCAGGCTCGACCCATATTCCTTCGCGCGCCAATCGCCGCCACATCGCCAGAATCTCGTCGTCGGTCACGGCCAGAATGCGGCCGTTCGATTCTTCGACGGCGGCGAGCGCTTCGTCGCCGCGGGCGGGCCGCCCGATGCGGATCGCGGTCGCGACCGTTTCGGGATGATCCACCGCATGGCCGAGGACGAGCGGCGCAGCGCCGGCCGCCTGCGCGCCGAGCAACTGCGGATGCGAAGCGGATTTCCCGGCGCTGCCGTAGTGCTTGAAACCGAGCCAGTAGGCGGTGATGTTGCCGGCGTTGCCGACGGGCAGGCACAGCCAATCTGGCGCGCGGCCCAGCGCATCGCAAGTCTCGAACGCGGCGGTCTTCTGACCTTCGAGGCGGTAGGGATTGATCGAGTTGACGAGCGCGATCGGGCGGCGGCTGGACAGTTCGCGCACCAGTGCGAGCGCGTCGTCGAATGAGCCGCGCACGGCGACGACCTGTGCGCCATACGCGAGCGCGCCGGCCAGCTTGCCCGCCGCGACCTTGCCTTCCGGCACGAGGACAATGCAGCGCATATCCGCCCGCGCCGAGTAGGCCGCCGCCGACGCGGCCGTGTTGCCGGTGCTGGCGCAGATCGTCACGCGCGCGCCCTCGCTCGCGGCGTGCGTGATGGCGGCGGTCATGCCGCGGTCTTTGAACGAACCGGTTGGGTTCAAACCTTCGAACTTGACGTATAGCTCAAAACCACCACCCAACTCCAAGGCCAGGCGCGGCAAAGGGATGAGCGG
>DASSFZ010000154.1:0-3811 GCA_035693785.1 Anaerolineae bacterium
GATGTTCCTGGTGGCGGTTGCCGTGCTGAGCCTCCTGCTCGCGCGCATGAAGGTCTTCGAGGCCGTGAAGCTAGGCGAGACGGTATAAGGGAGTCAGCGAATGGACGGCGAACACCTGCGCTTGCGCTGCGCGTCACCGCAGGTGCAAGTGTCAACGAATCGAACACGCATGCCATTCGAGGCCATCTTCCGGCTGCTGCTGCTGGGATGGCTCCTGGGTATAGCGGGATGCCAGGCACCCCCACCTCAGCCGTCGACGGTGACGATCACCTTCGCCGCATTCGAGTTCGACCGCAAAGCCTACGAGTCGTTGATGGCCGCGTTCCACGAAACACGCCCGAACATTGAGGTGCAATTCGTGTCGCTGGAGCAGGCTTTGAGCGACGACCGCTATGATCCGGCATCGGTGGCGGCAGCGGCGGACACCGCCGTGATCCGCTCGACATCCCCAGGGTCGGCAGCTTCCTTCCACGATCCGATGCCGTTCGTCGAAGCCGATCCGGCGTTTAATGCTTCGGACTTCTGGCCTGGCTTGCTGACGGCTTGTCAAGACAGGGGGCGCGTCGCAGGTGTGCCGGTGGGCGCAAGCCCCAGCCTGATCTTCTTCGATGGCGCGGCCTTCGACGCCGCCGGTCTGCCGCGCCCGGCGCCCGGCTGGACGTGGAACGACTTTCAAGGCGCGGCCCGCGTGCTGACACGGCGAGAAGGCAGCCAGGTGACTCGCTACGGCTTCGTGCCGAGCGGCGATCCGTTCTCGCTGGTCGCGCCGGTGGCGGATGCGATGCTGACCGTTGCCGGCGGCCAATTGAACGCGCCCACTCTGTCTGGCGCCTTGGGCTGGCTCGTCGATTTGGCGCGCGAAGGCGCACTGCCCGCTATCGAGGAAGACCCGGCTGGCCTGGAGCACGACGAGGCTCTGATTGCGAACGCGCAGGCGGCGATGTGGATCGACAGCCTGATCAACTTGCAGTGGCGGCGCAGCATCCTGGGGCCGTCGATTGGGCTTGCGCCGTTTCCGATTTCGGCGGATGGATCGACCTCGCACACGACGCCGATGACGCCCGTATGCGTGGCGATGAGCAGCGGCACGGCGCATCCACAAGAAGCGTGGGCCTGGCTAAGTTTCCTGACGATGCAATCGATGACGAGTGCGCCGGATGCCGTATCGGCGCGCCCCTCGGTCGCGGAAGCCAGTGATTTCTGGACCGACCTGACCGATGAAACGCGCTTGGTATTGCGCTTCGCGTTAGAACATGCCTGGTATGGCAGTCAACATCCCGAAGCCTTGCGGACCGCGCGCGGCGCATTCGCCCAGGCCTTGACGGGCGAGACCGACCTGACCTCGGCGTTAGACAGCATGACACTGCCCATCGAAGCCACCCCGCTGCCCGCGACCACGCCGGTCGTCGTAGCAGCACCGCGTCCGACACCAGAGGCCGGCGGCATCGTTACAGTGGATTACTACGCGAGCGGCTTCGTCCACCCCAGTCCGAATGCAATCGAAGCGTTGGCCCAGCAATTCAATCGCGCGCATCCCGGCATCGAGGCCAGGCCATCCGACGACTTGGCCGTGCCCGCATACCACGTGTTCACTGTCGCTGACGTGGCAAAGCAATACGATTGTCTTGCCTGGAGTAATGCCTCTGGCGAAGCGCTCGATCAATTCTACAGCCTGGACCCGCTGCTGGCGGCCGAAGACCAATCGCTCATCGCTGGCTTCGATCCGGCGCTTCTGGATGCTCTGCGTGTCAATGGCAAGCTGTACGCACTGCCGGCTACCAGCCTGCCGATGGTCATTTACTACAACGCCGACCACCTGGACAAAATGGGCCTTCAGCCGCCCGATCCCGATTGGACGGTGGATGATTTTGTGTCACTGGCCGCGGCGGCGACATCAGGAGAAACAGAGAACAAGACGTATGGCTTCGTTCCCTTCCAGGCGGATTCCATCGGCTTCTTGTTCGCGGCGCAGGGTGTGGAACTGTACGATTTGAGCACCGAACCGCCGACAATACACTTTGACGATCCCGATACGGCCCGCGCGGTACAATGGATGGTTGATCTCATCCATTCAGGAATCATGTCTCCCTTGACCGGCGATCTCTTCCACGCAACGGCAGAAAGACTGGTCGTATCCGGTCATGCGGCGATGTGGTCGGACTTCGCCGGACTGCGGGGTGGCTTCGTACAGGACGAACCGGCGGATTTCAAAGTCGGCGTCGCGCCGCCGCCCGTCGCCCCCGCTCGCTTGCCACCGCCGCTTGTGTACGGCTTCTATATCTCGCGCCGCGTTGAGGAACCAAGTGCGTGTTGGTCCTGGATCAAGTTCCTGTCCGAGCAGCCATCGGCCTTCATCGGCGTGCCGGCGCGGCGATCCGTAACCGAGTCGAAAGCATGGGAAGCGGCGGTGGGAGTGGATACGGCAGAGGCTTATCGTGCGGCCGTATCGCGGCCTGTGTCTTCCCAGCATCCAGACTGGCGCGTCGCCAACTGGCTGGAGCAGGCACTGGCGGCATCGCTGGAAGGTGAGGAGCCGGCTGCGGCATTGGCCGACGCTCAGCACAAGGTGGATACCTTCCTGGCCTGCCTGGCCGCTGCTCCGGGTGACGATTCGGATCAGCGCGATGCCTGCGCCAGGCAAGCCGACCCGGAATTCAAAACGCTGCAAGAGTTACTCGACGAAGACGCGCCCTAGACACAAACGTGCGACGCATTTCCAAAGTGCGTCGCACGTGGCTGTGAGGTCGTTCAGCGAGGTGACGATGAAGCGAAGATACCCAACTTGGTTCAGGATGGCGCGAGCGCCTGGGTTCGCCATCCTCGCAATCTTGCTGCTCACCGCCTGCGGCTCAGGCAGCCAAAGCGTAGAGCCGACGCCGACGCCTTTCCCCACGCCAATCGTGCCGGAGAAGCCGGTCTACACCGTGGCGCGCGGCACGGTGACCAAGACGCTCGAATTCACCGGGCGCGTCACGCCGGTCGAGCAGCAGGAGTTGTTCTTCCGCACCGACGGCTTCGTGAACGCCGTGTACGTCGAGCGCGATGCGCGCGTGACCGAAGGCGACGTGCTGGCCGAGTTGGACCTGGGCGAGCTGGAAAACCAACTGGCGCAAGCCCAGCTCGACCTGCTCAAGGCCGAGCGCCAGCAGGCCGACGCACTCGCCGAGGCTCAATCCAAACTGGATAGCGCGCGCACTCGCTTGCAACAGGCGCAGGCTAAAGATGTGCAGGCTGAGGTGATCGTCAGGGAGATCGCCGTCATCCGTGCGCGGGAGGCGCTGGCTCACGCGCAGGACGAGTACAACAAGGCGGTCAATCGCCCCTGGGAGACCGACGACTCGATGAGGGCCTATAAGCAAGCCGTCACCGACGCCGAGCGCAACCTGGAGATCGCCGAGGCAGAGTACAACGCGGCGCTGGCCGCGCAGAAGTCGCACGCCTTCGACGTCGAATTGCTCAAGCAGGAAGTGGCATTGGCCGAGCGCCAGCTCGCCCGGCTGACGGGCGACGAAGACACGGCAGGCGATCTGAACGTGGAGCAAGCCCGGCTCGACATCAAAAAGATCGAAGACCAGATCGCGGCGGCGCGGCTGATCGCCCCGTTCGATGGGACAGTGCTGTCGTTGAACGTCCGCGCCGGTAGCCGTGCCGAAGCGTTCCGGGCGGTGGCCGTGGTGGGCGATCCCGGCACGTTGGAGATCACCGCCGATCTCGAAGCCGGCCAGGTGAGCGAACTCAGCGTCGACCAGCCGGCGATCGTCCGCTTGCGCAGCCGGCCCGAAGAAGACCTGGCCGGCCGGGTGCGACAACT
>DASSFZ010000155.1:0-2378 GCA_035693785.1 Anaerolineae bacterium
TAGGTAAGCGCCAGCTCGACTTTGTACGGCGCGCGGGCGCGCGTGCTGAACAGCGGCGCGCGCTGAAGAAACGACACGGCGCAGGTCGGGCAACCGCTTTCGGGACGGCGAAATCCGTCGACCATGGCGTAGATGGCGGCCAGTTCTTCGTCCACTCGCGCCCCGGACGCGCCCCTGTAGCGGCCTAACAGCCGGCCGCGCGCCTTCTCGATCGGCACGTCCTCGAGCGCCATCTTCGCCATCTCGGCGGCGGTGGGGTTGAGGTGGATCGCGTCGGTCACGTCGACGAACAGCACGCCCGCGCCATCGCCTTCGATACGAAGATGGATGCGCCGCCGGCCGCCCGGCAGCTCGATGCGGTACGTGTGCAGGCCCGGCTCGGGCGGGGCGGACGGCGTCAGCGCGCCCCACAACCCGCCGATGTCGCGCCGCAGCCCGCCGAAGAGACGCTGCGCGAGCGAAATGTCGGTCACCATTTAGGCTCCTCCTCGAGTTGGTAAGCCGTGCCGCAGTGCTCGCAGTTGACGAAGATCGCGCCGCCCTTGACCGAGAGCGACTTGCTGCTCAGCGTCGCGCCGCAGTTCTTGCACTTCAGCTCCTGCGCGCTGACGTCGCCGCTGAGATCGATCTTTTGGACGAGCGTGGTCTGCTGCGGGCGGGCGCGCGTTAAGTAGACCAGCACGCCGGCGGCGGCGAACAGCACCGCGCCGACGACGATGCGGATCACTTGCCCCTGCGCGCCGACGATGAACACGATACCGACGAAGCCGAGGACGATTGCGAGGAGATAGATGAGTGGTGTCATGGCGCCTCCGAGAATCGTAATGCGTGATGAGTGACACGTGACACGTGATCACGTATTCACGGTATCACGCATCACGTATCACGTTTCACGTCGATCCCACAACTGACGGGTAATCTCCATATGGCCGAGGTGGACGGCGGTGTGTTCCAGCGCGTGCGCCAGCGCCCAGGCGACGCTGTACTCTTTGCCGTGGGGCGGCAAGTTGCGCTTCGCTTCGAGGTCGGGCAGCGCCAGCCGTTCGAGGACGCCGCGGCTGTGATCGAGCGCGGCGTCGAGACGGGCGATCAGCGCGGCAGCATCCACGTCCTGCGTCCGAAATTCGGCGGGGCGCTCACGTCCCGACGGCGCCTGGCCCGCCACGTCGCCTATCCAGTAGCGCAGCGAGCCGGCCGTGTGCGCGGCGAGCACGGCGAGCGAATTGATGTCCGGGCCGGGCGACCAGTCGAGCGCTTCCTGCGGCAGCCCTTCGAGCGTCCGCTTCATATCGGCATGCACGTCTTCGAGGCGATTGAGGTAGTCGACGAGTATGGGTAACATAGAATCTCCTTAGCGTGCATTTCAGGTTGGTGGCGGATTTTGCCTCACCCCCCTTCCCCCTCTCCTGAACTGGAAAAGCACACTTCAGGAGAGGGGGAGTCGCCGCTCCCCTCTCCCGACGACAGTCGTTTCGTCGTCAGGAGAGGGGCCGGGGGTGAGGTCCTACAGCCATCTGCGCTGGCGGATGAACCACAGCAGCCCGAGCGTGACAGCCATGCCTGCGCCGACGACGACGACGAACAGCCCGGGATGCTCGGCGTAGGGCAGTGCCACGTTCATGCCGAACACCGTCGCCAGCAGTGTGAGCGGCAGCGTCAGCACGGTGACGACCGTCAACAGCCGCACGACGCCGTCGATGCGATGCGACGCCAGCGTATCGATCGTATCGGACAGCCCGTTCACAACCTCCATCTGCTCGTCCAGCATCCAGCGCAACTGCGCCAGGTGATCGCTCAGGTCGCCCCAGTACGGCTCAAGCTCCTCGTGAATGAAAGGCCATGTGCCCTGCTCGAGCTGGTGGAAGGTTTCCCACTGGGGATGCAGGATGCGCCGCGTGACAATCACGTCGCGGCGAACCCTGGCGATTTCGTCGAGCATGTGGCGTGTATCGGCGTCGAACAGGCTGTCTTCGATGTGCCGGATGGCGTGCTCCAGGCGCTGCGCCAGGGGGAAGCTATTGTCCACAAGCACGTCGAGCACCCTGTGCAATAGCGGGCTGGCCCCCTCCCCCATCAGCGCGTCCCGCACAAGCTCGTCGTCCCGGGCGCGGGCGAACAGGTCGGCGAGCGGCTTCATCTCGCCGATATGCGAGGTGACAAGCGTTCCGCGCGCGACGAAAATGTCGACTTCCGCCGGGTGAACGCCCGGGCTTCGCTCGTCCCACAGCGGCGCCTGCACGACCAGGAAGAGATAGTCGTCGTGGTGGTCCAGCTTCGGAAACTCGATCTCGGTCAGGCAATCCTGCAGATTGAGCGAATGAAATTGGGGATAGCGCGCGGCCAGTCCGCGGATGTCTTCGTCCGTCGGCCGGACGATG
>DASSFZ010000156.1:0-12779 GCA_035693785.1 Anaerolineae bacterium
GGTCGAGGCGGCGGATCGCTACAGCGCGACCGAGATCTTGCTGGCGGGCGGCGTGTCGGCGAACGCGACGCTGCGCGAAGCGATGCAGCGCCGCGCGCGTGTTCCCGTGCGCTGGCCGCCCATGTGGCTGTGCACGGACAACGCGGCGATGATCGGCGCGGCGGCGTATTATCGATACGCCGCCGGCCAGCGCGACGGCTGGGATTTAGACATCGCGCCCAATCTGAAATTGGAGTGAAATCAGACTCAGGAGGAGAGTCATGTCGTCGACACCCGGCGGGGGGACCGAGAAGGTTCGAGGCATTATCGACCTGACACGCTACAAGGAATACGTCATCTTCGTCATCGTCACCACGTTTCTCGGCGCGCAGGTGTCCGGCGCGCCGCTCGATGGGCGGCTGCTGTTGGCGCTCGTCGCGAATTGGCTGGCTGTCGGTTTCTCGTTCATGATCAACGACGTTGAGGATGCCGACGACGACGCGCTGAATCCGGCCAAGGTGCAGCGCAACCCGGTGTCGGCGGGGCGGCTGGACCGGCGCACAGCGTACCTGGCTTCGTTCGCGGCGGCGATCCTGGCCGGCGCGGCGTTTTACCCGCTTGGCCCCGTTCCGTTCTGGTTGGGCGTCGTATGCCTGGTCATCGGCTTCCTCTACTCGTGGCGGCCGGTGCGCCTGAAGCGCATCCCGATCGTCGACCTGATCTCGCACAGCCTGCTGCTGGCCGGCTTGCAGTACCTGTGCGCATACTTCACCTTTGCGTCGAGCGCGGCCGGCGCCCAGTGGATCGCGCCGTTCGTCTTCGTGATGTCGGTCAGCATGTACGGCGAACTGTTCAACGAGGTGCGCGACCTGGAAGGTGATCTCCGGGCCGGCGTGACGCACACGGCGGCGGTCGTCGGCGAGAAGCAAGCGCACGTGCTGATGGTCACGCTTCTGGCGGTCGGCGGCATTTCCTTCGCGTACAGCATCGTGGCCGGGCTGGTTCCGTGGTGGGTGCTCGTCGTGCTGTTCGTGCTGGCGGCGATCATCCTGGCTCGCCCGATACTGAAGATGCGGCGCGGGTCGGCGGTCGACTTAGTCGGGCCGCTGCACGTTCCGGCGCAGATCGTCGGCGCGCTGACGATGATCGTATGGGTGGCAGTCGGTTATTTCGCACGGTGAGTGAGTGCGGGGGGCGTCCCTAGAGCGGCTTCCGATTGCGTGTACGCCCATCCGGAGTCGAGCCTTTAGGCGGTTTCCGGCTGATGCCTCGACTCCGGCGTAAATCAAAGTGGAATCCGCTCTAGTCGCGCCGTTTTGTTCGCGAGACGGATGATGTTCGACGAGAGCAACCCGCGAAGGAGGCGATAGTGAGCGAGCCTGTTTTTTACGTCGTCACCGCCGAAGTGAATCCGGCTGTCGAAGCGGAGTGGTGCGGCTGGTGGGTCCGCACGCACGCGCCTGACGTGCTCGCGCAACCCGGCTTCATGCGCGTCACGCTCTATCGCGCCGACACGCAACCGGGCGAGTGGTCGCGCTACGTGGCGATCTACGAAGTCGAATCGCACGCGGCCCTGGAAGCGTACTTCGCCGGTGACGCAGTGAATCGGCTGCGCGCCGATTTTCAGTCGCGCTATGGCTCGGTCACGCGAGTGTCGCGACAAGTGCTATCGCCAGTTCAGATCGTCGAATGAAGGCACTGGTCACGGGTGGCACGGGCTTCCTCGGCGCGAATCTGGCGAAAGGGCTGCTCGAGCGCGGCTGGCACGTGCGCATCCTGCGCCGATCGACTTCGCCGCTCGACGCGGTCAGCGACCTGAGTGTCGAGCACGCGATCGGCGACGTCCTGGACCCCGCCTCGCTCGCGGCGGCGATGGCCGGCGTCGAGGTCGTCTTTCACGTCGCGGCGATCTCGACCTATTGGCGCAGCAAGCCTGACCTGATCTATCAGGTCAATGTCGAGGGGACGCACCGCGTGCTCGATGCAGCCCGGCCGGCAGGCGTGAAGCGCGTCGTGCTCACGAGCAGCGGGGCAGCGGTCGGCATCGTCCGGGGCCGCCCGTCGAACGAAGACGACGCGTTCCACGAGAGGATCGCGCGCTTCCCATACGGCCGCAGCAAATGGCTGGCCGAGGAATTAGCGCGCGAGGCAGCGAAGAAGGGGCAGGATGTCGTCATCGTCAACCCGTCGGTGGTCATCGGCCCGCGCGATATCAACTGGGGATCGGGGAGCATCATCAAAGAGATGGCGAGTCGGCGCGTGCCGGGCGTGCCGCCCGGCGGCGCGAGCTATGTCGCCGTCGAGGATGTCGTGGCAGGGCACATGGCCGCGGCGGGGAAGGGCCGATCGGGCGAGCGGTATTTGTTGACCGGCGAAAATCTTACGCACCGGCAGTTGGCGGACGTCGTCGCGCGCGTCGTCGGCGTCGAGCCGCCGCGCTGGGATATGCCGGGCTGGCTGTTTCCGCCATTGGCGTTCGCCGCCGGCGCTGCATCCCGGCTTGGCGTGCGCCTGCCCATCGACGCGACGCAGATTTTGCTCAGTCGCGAATTCATCTGGTTCGACAACGCCAAGGCGCGCCGCGAGCTGGACCTGCCCACTCCGTGCACGCCGATCGAGCAAGCGGTGCGGCAAGCCTACAAGTGGTACATGGAGAAAGGCTATCTGTCAACTTCAAACTCCAAACTCCAGATTCCAAACTCTAACTCCAAACTCTAACTTCCAAGAGGGCTGAGTGGAATATCGTAATCTGGGACGCACCGGATTGAAGGTCTCTCGACTGTGCATGGGCACGATGAACTTTGGATGGACGGCGCCTGAGGAAAACGCCTACGCCGTCTTTGACGCGTTCCGCGACGCGGACGGCAACTTCCTCGACACCGCGGACATTTACTCGAATTGGGCAAAAGACAACCCTGGCGGCGTGGCCGAGGCGATCATCGGAAAGTGGTTGAAGAAATCGAGCGTGCCGCGCGGCCAGATCGTGATCGCGACGAAGGTGCGCGGCCGGATGGGCGACGGCCCGAACGACGAGGGCCTGAGCCGCAAACACATCATGGACGCGGCCGAGGCGAGTCTGCGCCGTCTGCAGACCGACACCATTGACCTTTATCAGACGCACTGGTACGACGAGAACACGCCGATCGAAGAGACCCTGCGCGCGCTCGACGATCTGATCCGGCAGGGCAAGGTGCGCTACATCGGCTGCTCCAACTACCCCGCCTGGCGCTTGATGGAGGCGTTATGGATGAGCGACAGGCTCGGCCTGGCGCGCTACGATTCGCTTCAGCCACATTACAATCTGGTGTATCGCGCCGAGTTCGAGCGCGAGCTGCGCGATGTGTGTGGAATGTACGGCATCGGGGTGATCCCGTATGCACCCCTGGCCGGCGGTTTTCTCACGGGCAAGTATCGCCGGGGCGAGCCGCCGCCGGGAGGGACGCGCGGACAGCAGAGCGGCCGCATCAAAGAATATATGTCCCACTCCCGCAATTTCGATCTGCTCGATCTTCTGCGCAAGATGGGACAGGCGCGCGGCAAGACGGTTGCCCAGATGGCGCTGGCATGGATGCTGGCCGATCCGGTGGTCACGTCGCCGATCATCGGCGCGAACACGGTCGAGCAATGGAACGAGCTGGCCGGCGCGCTGGATGTGAAGCTGAGCGGGGAGGAGAAGCGTGAGCTTGACGAATGGTCGAAGTGGCAGTAGCGGTCGTTACGGGGAGCGCAAGCTCACGTCGCTTCCCGGCGCGAGGCGCGGCCGTCATGCCTGAACCGAGACTCTCGCGTCACACCGTGAACGGGCGCGGCCTGCAAGTGGCGACGAGCGGGGTAGGCCCACCGCTGCTCATGCTGCCCTCGATCCTGATGACGCATGCGAACTGGTCGCTCCTGCGGCCACATCTTGAGTCCCATATGCTGCTGATCATGCCTGACCCCTTGGGCAGCGGGCGGTCGGACAAGCCGGAGCGGGCCGAAGAGTACATGCACGGGGCGCAGGCTGACCTCATGCTCGGCCTGCTCGACGCCATGCAAGCTCGTGAGGCGCACGTCATCGGCTCGGCGCTGGGCGGCGCGACGGCGATGGCCATGGCCGGCAAGGCGCGCGATCGCATCCGGTCTGTTGCCCTCATCGAGGGCATTTTCGCCGAGCGGCAATTGCCGCTGTGGGCGGCGCACATGCGCGATACGCTGGCCGACGCGCTCATGGGCCGCATGGCGTTCGGCTCCATGAAGAAGCGCGTCGTCGCTGAAGGCCTGGCGAAGGCGACGATGCGCGACGCCTGGGCCGGACTGTCGAAGATCGAGCAGCAAGCCGCCGCCGACGCCTATTTCGATCCGGAGGCCGATCGCAAGGGATGGCTGGGCCAGCTCAGAGGCGCCGGGCGTGACGTGACGCCGCTGCTGGACGGCTTGCAGACCCCGATCCTGTATCTGCGCGGCGAACTGTCGACGGCCGGCGACTTTCTTGAGAGGAGCGTGGGATTCCTGGGGGCGCTGCCGAATGCGCGTGTGGTCACCATCGAAAACGGCGCGCACGATCTTCACATCCAGCAGCCGAAGAAGGTGGCGGAGCTGGCGCTGGCGTTTTGGCGAGAGATAGGGGAGCGAGTATGAAATTCGACACCTCAATCGGATTCGGCGTGGACCTGAATGATGTCTCCACGATTGCGCGCGCGGCCGAAGCGATCGGCTTCGACGCGCTGTGGAGCAACGAGACGCAGCACGATCCGTTCCTGCCCCTGGCCCTGATTGCGGAGCACACGCAGCGCATTCACTTCGGCACGGCGGTGGCGATCGCTTTCGCGCGCAGTCCCATCGTGCTGGCGCACACGGCGTGGGACCTCGCTAAGCAGTCCAATGGGCGGTTCATCCTCGGCCTAGGCACGCAGGTGAAGCCGCACATCGAGCGGCGCTTCGGCATGCCGTGGGGGCCGCCCGTCGCCCGGCTGCGCGAGTTCGTGCACGTGATGCGCGCCGTGTGGGACAACTGGCAAAACGGGACGCGCCTGAACTTTCGCGGCGAGCATTACAAGGTCACGCTGATGACGCCGTTCTTCAGCCCGGCGCCGATCGACCCCGTGCACGCGAACATCCCTATCTACATTGCCGGCGTCGGCGCGCCGTTGAGCCGGCTGGCGGGAGAGGTCGCCGACGGATTCGTCGTGCATCCCCTGAACACGCCGAAGTATCTCGCCGAGGTGGTGCGGCCCGCGATCGAAGAAGGGGCACGAAGGGCCGGCCGATCGGCGAGCGATGTCGTCATTTCAGGCTCGGCTTTCGTCGCGTTCGACGCGGCCGAGCGCGAGGCGGCCCGCGCGCAGATTTCGTTTTACGCCTCGACGCCATCGTACCGGCCGGTGCTCGACCTGCACGGCTGGGGCGCGATCGGCGAGCAGTTGTCGGCGTTGGCTTCGCGCGGACGGTGGGACGAAATGCCCGGCGTGGTGAGCGACGAGATGCTCGACGCGATATGCGTCGCCGGGTCCTGGGATGAGGTGGCCGATCAGGTCAAGTCCCGCTATGGCGGACTGGCCGATCGGATCGGGTTCTATCGACCGTTCGTGCCGGGCGTCGACGAGGACCACTGGCGGGCCGTGGCCGATCGACTGCGAGTGATCACGTGATGATGTGATGCGTGATGCGTGATCCGTTTCTCACGTTTCACGCATCACGTTTTTCTCCGCTCTCCAGCCACTGCAACACACGGGCCGCCATCGCTCCCCGATTCTGCTTCGTCACCTCGACCGTCCTCACACCCGGCATGCGCTTCAGCGCGTCGACCCATGGCTCGGCGGCGATCATTGCCGTGGCGATCACCGGCTTGCCGCAGTCGATCGCCTTGATCACGGCGCTCTTGAACTGAGACGAGAACAATTCCATCTTGCCGATCTCGTCGAAGATCACGATCTCCGCGCCGTCGATCGCGCGCTGCAGCGCCGCCACGCCGACCCGCTCGAAGCCGGCCACGTCTACGCCGTAACGCCCCACCTTCGATCGCGATCGTATGTCGACGTGCGCCAACGTCGTCTGCTGCCCGTCGAGCGCGATGACGCGGAAACCCTTGCGCCCGCCCGGCCCGAGGATCTCTTCCGTGTAGAAGCCGCCCGCGCGATCGCCGAGCGCCTGCGCGATGTGCTTGACGATCGTCGTCTTGCCGGCGCCCGGCCTGCCGGTGAGGAGGAGAGTCCGTCCCATGCACAACTTCAAGCTCCAAAGGTTCAAACGCACGCCAGTATATCATGAGCCGTGGTGATGACACACGACGCTCATGCCGCCGTCCCTTCGGCTCTGCTCCCCGCTCCCTTCGGTCGGGGACTTCGCAGGGCAAGCCCCGGCGGCGTTGGCTGCGTTGCCCGGAGTCATGTCCTCGTGTACAATCCAACGCATGTCACGCGGAGCGAGCGGATGGCGCAGGGACAGGGATTGAGCCGCACGCTGATCGTCCTGCTGACGATTGCCGTGTCGATCTACCTGCTGGAGAAGCTGGGCGCGTTCGTGGCCGCGCTGGGCAACGTCGTTCTGCTGCTCGCGCTCTCGTGGCTGCTGGCCTTCGTGCTGCAGCCGGTGGTGAACTGGTTCGACCGCGGGATCGTGCCGCGCGGCGTGCTGCGCTGGGCGCACGCGCGCGCCGGTGATGCCTGGGGCGAGCGCCTGGAGCGCTTGAACCTGCCGTATGGGCTTGCCGTGGCCGTCGTGTTCCTGCTGGTGCTGGCCGCCCTGATCTTCGTCGTGCTCGAGTTGATCCCGGTCGTGATCGACCAGATTGCCCAAATCGCTCACAGCCTTATCACGATCACCGAAGATCTTCCCGGCGCTTTTCAGCGCGTTGCCGACTGGCTGAACGAAGTGCGCCAGCGCCTGGTCGTCGACTTGCGGATCGATCCGGCTGCTATCCCATTGCCATCACCAGAAGACCTGATTGCCGAAGTGGGGCGTCTCGTTGCTGGGCTAGGCCAACTGGCGCTCGGCCTGGTGGCCGGTTTCGTCTTCTTCCTGACGCAATTGGTGCTGGTCTTCCTCATCGCCGCTTATATTCTGATCGACGGCCGCAAACTGGGGCGGGATATCTTGCAGGTGCTTCCCGATCGCCTGGCCGGTGACATCCGCGTCGCGTACAGCACGGTCGATCGCACCTTCGGCGGATTCGTGCGCGGCATGCTGCTGCAGGCGCTGTTGTACGGCAGCGTAGTGACGGCGTCGATGCTGCTGTTCGGGCTGTCCTACGCGCTCGTGGTCGGCGTCGCGACCGGCCTGCTCATGCTGATCCCGTACGTGGGCGGCATCATCGGGCTGGCGCTGCCGCTGCTCGCAGGTCTGATCCAGTCCTCGCCCAACACATTGCCGCTCGTCCTGGTGCTCTTCATCTTCCAGGTGCTTCTGTTCAATCTGATCATGCCACGCATCCTGAGCCAGGCGCTGCGGGTGCCCACGCTGTTCGTGTTCGTCGCGCTGATCGTCGCCGCGCAGTTGATCGGAGTGTGGGGATTGCTGTTCGGCGTTCCGCTGGCGGCGGCGCTGTACTCGATCGCGCTGGCGCTGCTGCGGCGGATCAAGCATTACGCCGAAGCGCACGCGCCGAGCGAGCCAGGCCTGACGGATGGCTGAGCGCCGATGCGCAGGCTCCGTCGAATTGCGCGGCTCGGATCCCAATGCGGGCGAGCCGTTCTTCTTCGCGGGCGGGTCGATCGGCTGCGTGCTGCTGCACGGCTTCACGGCCGCGCCGCGCGAGATGCGCCCGATGGGGGAGTTCCTGAACGAGAGGGGCATCACCGTCCACGGCGTTCGCCTCGCCGGTCACGGAACCTGCCCCGAAGACCTGGCCCGCACGACCTGGCGTGACTGGTATACCTCTGCGCTCGACTCGGCGCGCGGTTTACGAGGGCGCTGCCGCGCGGTGTTTACCTGCGGCTTGTCGCTCGGCGGCGCGCTGTCCCTGTTGTTGGCGGCCGACAAAGAGGTCGACGGCGCGATCGCGATCAACACGCCACTGCGCCCTCATGACAAGCGCCTGAAGTATGCGCGCTTCCTGGCGCCGTTCAAGCCCTACACGCCGAAGGGGCTGGCGAATCTGTACGACCCGGCTGCGCTCGCCGATCATGCCGACTACTTTCGCGTTCCCACACGCGCGGCCGCGGAGCTGTACCGGCTGACGCGAGTTCTGGAGCACGCTTTGCCCTGCGTCGCCGCGCCGGTGCTGGTGATCCAGTCGCGACTCGATCGGGTCGTCCCCCCTGAGGATGGGCAGACAATCTTCGATCGCATCGCGACTTCCGATAAGCGCCTGGTATGGCTGGCGCGCGGCGGTCACATCGCCACCGAGGATTACGACAAAGAGATCATATTTGAAGAGGCGCTGCATTTCATCGAAGCGCACAGCATCCAACTTCAAACCTCCAACCTCCAACATCATGACACGCGATAACAAGATCGTGACGATCTCGTTGTTCCTATGGGGCATCGGCGAGAGCATGTGGTTTTACATTCGCGGCCTGTATCTCGAAGGATTGGGGGCAATGCCGCAGGAAGTGGGGTTGGCGCTGGGGATCGCCGCGCTGACACACGCCGCAGCATACGTGTTGGGTGGTGTGCTCGCCGATCGCTTCGATCGAAAGTTCCTGCTGCTGGCCGGCTGGCTCACCGGCGTGGTCGCTCCGCCGCTCATGGCGCTCGCCGGCGACTGGCGCGCGTTCATGATCGGCTTTAGCGTGTACAACGTATCCGCTTTCGTCGTCCCCGTCATCGACACCTACGTCACGCAGGCCGCCGGCCGCGCGCCGCTGGAGCGCGTGCTGCCGGTCGTATTCGCCGGTTACTGGGTGGGCAGCGTGCTCGGTCCGCAGGTTGGCAAGGCGTTATTGACGATGATGGACGAGCGCGGCATCTTGCTGGTCTCCTCGCTCGTGTTCGTCGCGTCGACGGTGGTGATTGCGTTCGTCCACGCCCAGCCTGCGGCGCGGCTGACCCTCTCTGGGGCTGGCTTGCGGCATTCGCGTGTGGGGCCGGTTCAAGCGCTGCGCCCTGCCCTGTCGTTCTTCGTCTACCTGTTCGCCATCTTCTTCAGCATGGCGCTCGGCGCGCAGTTGATCCCGAACTACCTGCTCCGCCTTGGCTGGCGGTCGATTGACGTCAGCGGGATCGTCAGCGCGCTGCCGCTCGGCATCGCCGTCCTGACCGTCGCCGTCGGCCACTTCGCAGCAGGTCGCAACCGGCGCGGACTGCTGGCGTCCCAGGCATTAGTGCTGGCCGGAATCGCCGCGTTCGCATTCGGCGCGCCGGCCTGGGGAGGGTTTGCCGTGGCAGGGTACTTGCTGTTGGGCGGGTTCGATGCGGCGCGGCAGCAGGCGCTGGCCCGGATGCCGCGCTACGTGCGGCAGGAGCAGCGTGGCCTGGCTTTCGGCATGGCGTCGACCGTGGGCGAAGGCGCGATCGCGGCGGCTTCGGTGATCGGCGGCGTATTGTTCGCGCTCGATCCGGCGCTGCCCTTCTACGCCGGCCTGATGCTGATCCCGGCCGGCATGGCGCTGACGCTGCGCCTGCGCCGCCCGCAGACCGCCGTGGCCGCCGATGTGACGGCGGCGCATGCTGGGGCAACAGTTGCACTGTCGCCCGGCGTCCGCAGTCCAACTGCGGACGAACGGACTTGTGGGTGACCACCGGAAAGCGGGGAACGATTTGAGCATCCGCGAGAACCTGATGTGGGAAGGCCGCACGCTCACGGCGACATGGCTGCCTGCGCCGTTCATGCCTGCGCTCGACCAGGTGACGCAGGCTAGCGGCGTGTGCTTCACCGGCAGCGGCAAGATCGTCCTGGTGGCAGGTCACACCGGCAAGTGGGCGCTGCCCGGCGGGCATGTCGAGCCAGGCGAGACGCTGGAGCAGACGCTGGCGCGCGAAGTGCTGGAGGAAGCTTGCGCGATAGTCACGCAGTCCGAGTATCTCGGCGCGCAGGAGGTGAGCGATCCGGACAATCCGACCGGCCCGCGCGTCTACTATCAGGCGCGATTCTGGGCGCGCGTCGAGCTGAAGCGGTTCGAGCCACGGTTCGAGCGGATGCAGCGCACGCTGATCGCGCCGTCCGCGTTTCAGTCGACGCTGCGCTGGCGCACTGAACGTATCGCGCAAGCGATCCTGGACGCCGCGCTCGCGGCGGAAACCCGTTACCGGTCGCGCCCGCGCAAGAGCGCGTCTTAAAACCCGTGGAGCGGGCATCCCTATACCCGCTGTTGATGCATGGGGATGCGTCAACCACGGGTTGGGGATGCGTCAACACAGGGTTTTAAGACAGTCTCCAAGAGGGTGAAGGAGGAAATCGGCGATGAGGTGGACGCGGCGTGATTTCCTGCGCGCGCTCGCCGTGACACTAGGGGCGGCGGCGCCTCCCCCTGACGGCTACAAGATCTACTTGCCTCTCGTGACGAGAAGCAGCGCGTACGCCGCCGATCTGGGCGGCGGCGTATGGGTGATCGGCAACGATCTCGTCGAGCAGCGCATCGCCTTCATCGGCGGTGGGCTGTTCACAAGGTCGTTTCTCCATAAGGCTAGCGGGCGGGATTGGTGCGCTTCGGCGTCGTCGCCGGTGTTCTTCCTTGAGGAAGAGGAGGCAGAGCTGACTTCCGTGGACGGCTGGGTGCACATCGAGTCAGCGGCGCTCAACTTCGGCGACGGCGCAAAACTGACGGTAACCATGCAGCACGCGTCGCGCCCGATCCGCACGCATGCCCACTTTCACGTGTGGTCCGACGCGCCGGTCGTGCGCTCCTGGACCGAATACGAGAATATCGGCGCCGGCACGCGCCAGTTGCAGGCGCAGTCCTTCTGCGCCCTGACGCTGGGCGCGGCTGGCGCGCTCGAAGTCGTATGGGTCGCGCCGTTTAGCTGGCTCTGGGATCGCACGGACGATTCATTTGTCACGCACCGCGAGACACTCCAGAACCCCGGCCAGGAGCGGCATCTAGTGATGGGGCCGTACGCCGCAGAGGATGTGGGCGGTTACAACGTCGTCACCTATCGGCCGTCGTGCGGATGGTTCGCGTTTCATCAGAAGACCCTCGGCGCGGGCCTGTTCGGCGGCGTCGAGTGGAGCGGCGCGTGCGAAGCTCACCTATCGCTGAATGACTCCGGCCAGGGGCGGATTGGCATCGGGCACTGGCGGCCGGCCTTTACGCACGCAGCCGGGCCGGGCGAGCGTGTGACGTCGCCAGTCGCGTTCGTCGGCCCGTTCGAGGGCGCGCTCGACGAGGCCGCCCATCTCACTCACCGGCTGGCAAAGGCCCACTATATCCCCGCTCGGCCTTCGATCCGCGTGCCTGCCGGGGCAGAGTTCCCCTACGTGATGGCTGACACGTGGGGCTACGGCCCGAATATCGACGAGGCCGGGCTGGGCGTGTTCGTCGATCGGGCGGCCGAGATCGGCGTCGAGGCGTTGACGATCGACGAAGGCTGGGAGGCGCGCATCGGCGACTGGGTGTCGCACCCGGCGCGCTTTCCGAGCGGCTTGCGTGCCATGGTCGACACCATACACAGTAAGAGTATGGCTGCCGGATTGTGGTTTGCCTTCGCCAACGTCGATCCGGACTCGGCGGTTGCGCGCGCGCATCCCGACTGGCTGGCGACGCGGGGCGGCTCGCCCATCGGGGGGTCGTTCAACACACAAGTGTTATGCCTGAGCCATCCTGACGCGCGGGCGTGGGTGGCTGCCGAGTTCGACCGCATCGTCGCCGAGTTCGACGTGGACGCCCTCGTGCAGGACTTCGAGACCATCGCGCGCTGCGACAACCCGGCGCACGCGGCGTGGCATCAGGCGGTGGACTCCGAATATCGCAACGTCCTGGCATTATGGGAGCTCATCGACGGCGTGCGGGCGCGGCATCCGAACGTAATGATCGAGAACAACTGGAGCGGCGGGCGCGTGATGGACTTCGGCATGCTGCGCCGATACGACACGTCGGTGTGCGACGACTACAACCAGGCGGCGCGCAATCGCGGCGCGTCGTTCGGCGTAACGCACTTCTTCCCGCCCACCTTCGTCTCCAAATACATGGGCGCGGAGGCGCTGCCGTTCGATTACCAGACGCGCAGCTACTTCTTCGGCGGGCCGTGGAATCTGATGACCGATTTGCCCGCGCAGGACGCGCAGATGCTGGCCGGTGCAATCGGAGCGTACAAGGAACTGAGGGAACTGATCCGCGACGGGCGCGTGGTTCACCTCCTCGCGCCGTCGTTCAGCGGTACCGGGCCAAATCGTTATCAGATTTCGTGGGACGCGATTCAGGCGGTCGAGCCGGGGAGGAATCGAGCCGTTTTGCTGATCGGACGCGGCCTGGCCGGGCCGGGGACGTACAACGTCAAGCCGCAAGGGCTGAATCCGACGAAAGTGTATGCGCTCGCCGCGTCGTCTGGCACGAATTATGGCAGCCGCTCAGGCGCAGACCTGATGGCGAATGGGATCGACGTGAGCCTGCCGGAGCGCGCGCACGAGACGATCGCCCTCGCATAACGCAGCCTCTGGCCGCAACCAAAACACTAACCACGGATGGCACGGATTACACGGACATTGAGAGGCCGCTTTGGGACAGTGAAGACTTCCGAAGACACATGCTTGTCACTTGAGAAGAGCGATTGTGCTCGGCGACCACTGGTGCTATACTTTGTTTGCAGTCAGGGATGTTCACTTAAAGCCGACAACGCTCTCCTCAGTTCTCCGCAGCACAACGTATACAATTCTGACCATCGTTCAGAATCCCTGCCAGGAGGCATGCGCATGAGCACCCGGCACCTTCGCACCAGGCTTTCAGTCG
>DASSFZ010000157.1:0-4422 GCA_035693785.1 Anaerolineae bacterium
GCGATCGAGGCGTGGCAGGACTACGTCAAGGCCGAGACGCTCAGCGACGAGCTGCGCTTCGGCGCGCCCGAGCCGGGAATGCTCACCGAGGAAGACAGCCTGGATGGGATGCGGCTGGTGATCGGGGTGAGGAAAAAACCGATTACGTGATCACGTGATCACGTAATCAACCATCAGCCACGTATTCCCTACCTTGTCGGAACTGGACTCGTCGGGTAGAATACGCGAAAGGGGAGGGCGACATGCCGGTTCCGTATGACCAACTCAAAAGCGCATTGTTATCCGAGCAGGCGCGCCTGACCGAGCAAATGGCTGCGCTGAGTGAAGTGGCCGCAGGTGACCATCTCGGTTACGGCAACCACCAGGCCGACGACGGCTCGGTTGCGTTTGAGCAGGCCAAAGACCTGGCCATCCGGATCAACGCCGAGTCGCTTCTCAAGCAAGTGAACGGCGCACTGCGGCGCCTGGAGAACGGCACGTACGGCCTGTGTGTCGAATGTAACCAGCCTATCGACACCGCCCGCCTGAAAGCCATCCCCTATGCTGACCTGTGCATATCCTGTCAGCGCAAGCGAGAGCGATAATTGAAGCGGCTTCCACTCGTCCCCCTCGTGGCACTGGCTACGCTCGCGCTCGACCAGTTTACCAAGTGGTTGGTCGTAACCAGCCTTGCGCTGGGCGAGTCGATTTACCCTCTTCCGGCGCTGTCGCGCCTCTTCAGCCTCACCTACGTCACGAACACCGGCGCCGCATTCGGGTTGTTGAAAGAGGCCGGTATGGTCTTCGTCTTCGTCGCCATCGTCGTCATTACGATCATCGTGCTGTACATGCGCAGGGTGCCCGCCGATCAGCAACTGGTGCGCGTCGCCCTTGGCCTGCAACTAGGCGGCGCCCTGGGCAACCTGATCGACCGGCTGCGGCTGGGTCACGTCGTCGATTTTATCGACCTCAAGTTCTGGCCGGTCTTCAACGTCGCCGATAGTGCCATCGTGATCGGCGTCGCCCTGCTTGCCATCGCGTTTTGGCGCCAGGAGCGCGCCGCCGCCAGATCGCCCGAGCCCTCTTCTGGCAGTGGACAATTTCCCGGCTGAACGGGCCGCGCCCTCTCCGCCGCTTAGCCTGGAATTCGCACCCGCTCCCGCCGGATTGCCACATCCGGCGTGGATTGACCAATCCACGCCGAGCAGGCGAAATATGAGCTTAAGCCGGGCGGCCCCTTTAGGAATATAGCCTTGAAGCGACTTCCGACGCTGCCCTTGCTCGTCGCCGCCATCGTCGCGCTCGATCAGGCCACGAAATGGTGGGTGGTGAGCTATGTGCCAGTGGGACACTACTGGTTCCCGATTCCGGCGCTGGCCCACGTCGTCGCAGTCGAGCATGTCACGAACACCGGCGTCGTGTTCGGGTTGTTCAAAGACGCAGGCCCCCTGTTCGCGCTGGCCTCGACGACGATCGTCATCGTCATGATCGGGTATCTGATCAGGCTGCCCAGAGATCGGCGTTGGGCGCGCCTGGCGTTGGCGTTACTCCTGGCGGGCGGCATCGGCAACCTGATCGACCGGCTTCGCCTCGGCCACGTCGTCGACTTCATCGCCATCGGCTCCTTCTCGCGCTTCAACGTGGCGGACAGCGCGGTGACGATCGGGGTCGCGCTGATGCTCGTCACCGCGCTGCTAGACGGCCGGCGCCCGCCTGCGGCGAAAGCACGGGCGGCGAGCGATGCCGATTCGTCTCAAATGTAGATCTGCTCATGCCTGTTCACATCATCACGCTGCACGCCGATACGCGCGAGCGGCTGGACAAGTTTGTCGCCGCGCGCGTGAGCGACCTCTCGCGCACGGCGGTCCAGCGCCTGATCGACGACGGCCTCGTCACCGTCAACGGCGCGGTGACCGGCGCCGCTCACAAGGTGGGGCAGGGGGATGAAATCGTCGTGCGCGTCCCGCCGCCTGCGCCGGCGACGATTGAAGCGGAAGACATCCCTCTCTCGATCGTCTACGAAGACGCCGACCTGATCGTGATCGACAAGCCGGCCGGCCTGGTCGTGCATCCGGCGGCGGGGCACGATCGCGGCACGCTCGTCAATGCCATCCTGGCGCACGCGCCCGATCTGAAGGGCGTCGGCGGAGAGATGCGTCCCGGCATCGTGCACCGGCTCGACAAAGACACCTCGGGCTTGATCGTCGCCGCCAAGCACGACGCCGCTCACCGCGAGCTGCAGCGCCAGTTCAAGTCACGCCAGGTCAAGAAGGTGTACCTGGCCCTAGTCGAGGGACGCCTCGCGCCGCGCGTAGGCATCGTCGACGCCCCGATCGCGCGCGATCGCGTCCATCGCAGGCGCATGGCGGTGTCGGCGGACGGCCGCCCATCGCGCACCCGGTACAAAGTGATTAGATATTTGAGATTGGCCGAAGCGGCATACTCATTTGTCGAGGCGCATCCCGAAACCGGGCGCACACACCAGATTCGTGTTCACCTCGCCTGGCTCGGGCATCCCCTCGTCGGCGATACGCTGTACGGCCGCCGGAAGCCGGCGCTCCCGATTGGGCGGCAATTCCTGCACGCAGCGCGCTTGACGCTGCGGCTGCCCTCGACCGGCGAGGAGCGCACATTCGAGTCGCCCCTGCCGGACGATCTGGAACGCGTGCTGAGATCGCTGGGGGATTTTTCTTGACACCGCCCTGCTAATCCGCGATAATCCGGGTACCACAGACTTGTTTACCACCAAGACACGAAGGCACAAGGTACTCCCATTCTTCGTGTCTTTGTGTCTTCGTGGTGAAGGAGAACCCATGCGCGAAGTGACGATCGCCTGCGTCCAGATGCAGGTCGAGCTGAACCGGATGGAAGACAACCTCGTCAAGATGTCGGAGTGGATCGAGAAAGTCGCCGTCGCGCAGAAAGTCGATCTGATTGTCTTCCCCGAGCTGGCGACGACCGGCTACGAGTGCGGCGTGCGCTTCACCGACTTCGCGCAGCGCGTGCCCGGGCCGTCGGCCAACCTGATCGCGCAGCGCGCCAGCGAGTTCGGCGTGTACGTCGCCTTCGGCTTGCCGTCTAAGGAGAAGGTCGAGTCGGTGCTGTACAACTCGGCGGTGCTCGTCGGGCCGGACGGCGATCTCGTCGGCGAATACCGCAAGGTTCACTTGAAAGGCGAAGAGCGGCTCGCCTTCCGGAACGGGTTTCGTTTCGCCGTGCTCGAAACCGATTTCGGCAACGTCGGGCTGATGATCGGCTGGGACGTCGCCTTTCCCGAAGCGGCGCGGACGTACGCGCTCGACGGCGCGGACCTGCTGATCGTCTGCGCGAACTGGGAGAAGCCTAACGTCGAAGAGTGGCGCACGTACGTCACGGCGCGCGCGCTGGAAAACTCGATCTTCGTGGCGGCGTCCAACCGCATCGGGCAGGACGCGACGCTGTCGTTCTGCGGGGAGACGATGATCGTCGGCCCGCGCGGGCAGACCTTCGCGCAAGTCGACGAAGAGATCGAAGGCTACGCGCTGGCGCGCATCGATCTGGACGACGTGCGGCGCTATCGCGAAGAGCTTCAGCAGATCCAGAACCGCCAGCCGAGCGCCTATCGCGCCGTCGTGCGGCAATACTGAGAGGAAGGTAGGGCGAGTTCCTTGAGTTCCCTGAATTCCACTTGGTGAAGATTAAGGAACTGAAGGAACTCAAGGAACTTGGAGGGTGCGGCATGATCAATGGCTACATCGATCTGCGTTCTGACACGGTGACGCATCCCACACCCGCCATGCGCGAGGCGATGGCGAAGGCCGAAGTCGGCGACGACGTCTTCCGCGACGATCCCACCGTGAAGCGCCTTGAGGAGATCGCCGCCGAGCGCATGGGCCAGCCGGCCGGGCTGTTCGTCCCCAGCGGGACGATGGGCAATCTCGTCGCCGTGCTCACGCACTGCGGGCGCGGGCACGAGGTGATCGCAGGCGACCGGTCGCACACGCTCAACAACGAGCAGGGCGGCATGGCGGCGCTGGGCGGCGTCGTGCCGCGCGCGGTCCCCAACCAGGCGGACGGCACGCTGCGGCTCGAAGATGTCGAGAGCGCCATTCAAGAAGACGACCCGCATCACGCGCGAACGCGCCTGATTTGCCTCGAGAATACCCAGAACGCGACGGGCGGCATGCCGCTCGATGCAGCGTACACGCGCTCGATGGCGTCGCTGGCGAGGGGGTACGGCCTGAAGCTTCACATCGACGGCGCGCGCATTTTCAACGCGGCCGTCGCGCTCGGCGTGCCTGCCGCCGATCTGGCGCGTGATGCCGACTCGGTCACGTTCTGCTTGAGCAAGGGCCTGAGCGCGCCGGTCGGTTCGGTGCTGTGCGGCTCGCAGGATTTCATCGCCGAAGCGCTGCGCGCGCGCAAGGTCGTGGGCGGCGCGATGCGGCAGGTCGGCGTCCTGGC
>DASSFZ010000158.1:0-4965 GCA_035693785.1 Anaerolineae bacterium
AGCCCGGATCGCGCGCGACCGTCTCGACTGCGTGCTGCAGCGCATCCAGCGTCGCCTCTTTCGGTCGAATCATCAGCCCGACGCCGCTCGCCTCGGCCCGCAGCGCCTGCAGGCTCTGATCCCCTGCGTGCGGAACGATCACCTGCGGCACGCCGTGCACGACGGCCGCGTGCGTCGTGCCCATTCCACCGTGATGCACGGCGACGGACAGGCGCGGGAACAGATGGTCGTAGTCCGCCCACGCGACGGCGATGCAGCGCGGCAGGCGCGGCGCGATCGCCTGCTTGAGATTCGGCGCCCGCTCGCTGCGCCCCATGGCGATGACGGGGAAGACGCCCGCGCGCGTGCAGGCGTGCGCCGCCAGGAGGAAGAAGTCCGGGTCGTCGGTGAACAGGCTGCCGAGCGTGACGAGCGCAAGCGGCATGCCCGGTGGCAGTCCGGCGAACCAGCCAGGCGCATCTCCTTGCGGCGGCGAGACCACGCCGCCGACGAAGTGCGTCTGCGGCAGCGCCTCGCTTTCGTCCGCGTACCACTCGCGCGTCCAGTACACGACGTGCAGATCGGGCGACTGCGGCCAGGGAGAGAACTCGCCCGGCCAGTTGCGGCCGCGCACGTCGAGGCGGGCGATCAGATCCTTCAGCCGCGCGGCGGCGTCCTGGTACACCGCGCGCTCGGCTTGACCTAAGGTCTCGGGATCGTGCCGGGTGGCCGGATAGCCGCACACGGCATAAGGCACGTTCAGCTTCTCCGCCGCAAGAGCCGCCGCGCCGACGGTCGGTTCCCCGATCAGCGCGTCGGGTTCGAACTCGTCTGCAACGGCCAGCAGATTGTCCACGGCGCGCACGATCGCATCTTCCGAGAGCATGACGAGGAGCGCGCGTTGAAGCCGGGCGGCAGCGCGCTCGCCCGGCTTCAGGTCCGCAGGAAGCTGGGCTGCCGGCCAGCGCCAGCCTATGGCGTCGACGGCGCGGAATCGCACGCCTGCCGCCTCCACGGCCGCGCGCACTGGCTCTTCGCTGACCCACAGCACGTCGTGGCCGCAGCCTGACAGATGCGCCGCCGTCCGGAGATAGCCACCCCAATCCAGGTGGCCGGACAGCGGCGCGGAGGTGAACAGGAACTTCCGTGCCTCTGTGGCTATCATCTACTCGTGTTCCTCGAACACCTCGGCCTCGAAGATGTAGAGCTGCGTGTCCGGCTTGCGCCAGGCGTCACTCGGCAGCCCCGCCTTCATCTCGCATAACACGTCGAGGTACGTCTCCCGATCCCACCCCTGCTCGACCGGCACCTGGGGCAGGAATAGCCCGACGTGCCCGCCGCGCCACACCCGCACACCATGCCTGCCGACGACCACCTCTTCCGGCGACGCGGCCCGCCGCAGCGGCGACAGCACGCTGATCTCGATGTGCGTGTCGGGGATTTCGTGCGCCTGCAGCGGCATGAACCTCGGATCATCGACCGCCGACAGTACTGTGATGCGCCGCACCGACTCCCACACTTCGCTCCGCGCGAACACTTCGCCGAGACAGCCTCTCAGCTCGCCGCTGGGCTTGCGGCGCAGCGTGACGAACGTCGCGCGCGGCTGGCGCAGCGCCGGCGAATCAACGCGCAGCTCGGGCCATGGCTTGTTTTCGGCGTTTGCGACGAGCGTCGCGCGCGCGATGCGCAGCAGCTCGGCGCGGTCGGCGTCCGTGAGCGCCGGCGGCTTGCCCTTCGAGAACCCGATCGCAGCATAGCCGACCACCCGGTCGCGCCCGCCCTCGGGCACGTCGCCCGAATTGGCGTAGCGCAGCAGCTCAGCTCGCTCCGCGCCGATGTGGCGCGCCAGCATCATCGCGGTCAGCACAGGTCCCTGGCCGCACATGCGCGTGTGGAGGTTGGGCACGTCGCGGCGGCGGACGTCCTCGACGATTGCTTCGAGCGCGAGCGGATCGAGACTGAGCACCGCCGCCACCGTCTCGCGATCGACCATCACCGCGCTCTCATACGGCGGATAATGCGAGAGGTCGGTCGAGGCAACGACGAAGATATGCTTGCCCTCGATCGCGCGGGCCAGCCCGTCGGCCAGCGCCCGGCAGTTGTCGAGCGTGGGGCGGCCGATCGAGACCGGGACGAAAGACAGGCCGGGCAACACCCGCTGGAGGAAAGGCAGCATGACCTCGATCGAGTGCTCGGTCGTGTGCGCGTCTCGCCCGGTGGAGAAACTGTCCTCGGCGCTGTGTATCGAGCGGGCCAGCGCGGAATCGATCGGCACGTCGCCCAGCGGCGTGCGCCACGCGCCGTCGAGCCAGATCGACGCGCCGTCGAATTCGTAACTGTACGCGTGATTGAATCCCAGCACGATCACGCCGTCGCAGTCGCGGCCGGCCAGCGCCTTGAAAGTGAATGCGGCGACCGGCCCGCTGTACACGTAACCGGCATGCGGCGCGATCAAAATCGACGGCTCAGTCTCGCTCGTCGTCGCTTGAGCCAGGTAACTGTCGATCATGCGGGTCAATTCGATTGGATCGGCCGGATAGAACATACCGGCCACGGCCGGCGGCCGAATAGCATGCGAGCCTGCTCTTGCAGTAGGCATGAGAGACCTCCCTCTCACCAGCCCACCCTATGCAATCAGTATATCACCACTTGCAAGAGGATGTACAGTCCCATTTCGCCTCCGCCGGCGGCGTGCCCATCGCTGCGATAGACATCCAGGAGGCGGAAGCCAGCGCGGTGGCAGAGCCTCGTCAATTCAGGCTCGTCAAAATGGTGCACATAACGCAGGCCCCGCCCGCCGCGCCGCCAGTCGAGCAGGTAGTCTCCCGCGTCGACATCTTCCGGGCGCAGATCGACTTCCGACCACGGGACGATTCTGCGTCGCAGGCGAGGCACGTGCAGGAATTGCCAGACCGAGACGGCGCAGCGTGCGCCCGGCTCCAGGAGCGACCGGATTCCCCTCAGCAGGCGTAACCTGCGGCGCGCGCCGGGAATGTGGTGCAGCGCCGAGAAGCACACGGCGGCTTCGAACCGGGCTTTTTCCGCCCGGCGCACCTGATTTGGCCAATCGACGCTCGTGAGATCGCACAACATGAACCGAAAACCGGGAGGCATACGCGGTGATGCCTGCCGCAGGAGACCCTCGCTGTAGTCGACGCCGAGGTAGCGGCTCACCCGGTGGCCGGCAACCCCACCTGCCAGCGCCAGTCCCACTCGCCCGTCGCCACAGCCGACGTCGACAACCGACTCGAACGTCCCCAGCCCGTCAAGCGCGCGGACGATGCCCGGCTGCAGCGCGCGGCGCGAATCGGCGAAGTCAGCCGCGAAAGTATCGTAGAACTCCCGGTTGAGGCGGAGCAACCGGAGAGCGATGGCCGTCTTCATCGATCTGGATTATACTATCAAGCATGCCAGCCATGAACGGGCGTGACATCGTAGATGTCACTCCGTACGCCAACGCCGTGATGGCGATCATCCAGGAAGTGCGCGCGCGAGAACGCGTCGACGCCGACGTGCTGGGCGCGATTCTGCGCCGCTACCCCCGCGACGGGCGCAGTATGTTCAGCAAAAACCTGCTGGTGCGCACTTACAGGCATCTGTGCGAGACCGGGCAGTTGGAGTTCGACGAGCAGACGCTGCTGCGCCTGCAAATGAAGCCAACGCGCACGATCTCGGGCGTGGCGCCGGTGACGGTGCTGACCAAGCCCTACCCGTGCCCCGGCAAGTGTATCTTCTGCCCCACCGATGTGCGCATGCCCAAGAGCTACCTGCCGGACGAGCCGGGCGCGATGCGCGCCGAGCAGCACGGCTTCGACCCGTACGCCCAGACGAAATCGCGCATCGACACATTCGACGGCAACGGCCACGCGACCGACAAAATCGAGCTCCTCATCCTCGGCGGGACGTGGTCGAGCTATCGGCGCGACTACCAGGAGTGGTTCGTCCGGCGCTGCCTCGACGCGATGAACGGCTGCGCTTCGTCGTCGCTGGCGGAAGCGCAGGCGCTGAACGAGACGGCGCGCCATCGCAACGTCGGCCTGGTGATCGAGACGCGGCCCGATCACGTCACGCCGGAGGAGATTCGCTGGCTGCGCTACCTCGGCGTGACCAAGGTGCAGATGGGCGCGCAGTCGCTCGACGACCGGGTACTCGAACTCAACAAGCGCGGCCACACCGTCGAGGACACGCGGCAGGCGATGACCCTGCTGCGCGCGGCCGGATTCAAGGTCGTGCTGCACTGGATGCCCAACCTGCTCGGCGCGACGCCCGGGAGCGACCTGATCGACTTTCAGAGACTGTGGGACGACGAGGCGCTCCGCCCCGACGAAATCAAGATTTATCCCTGCTCGCTCCTGGCGAACGCCGAGCTGTACGAAGTCTGGCTGCGAGGCGAGTATCACCCTTATCCGGACGATACGCTCGTCGATCTGATCGCGGCCTGCAAGCGGCGCGTGCCGCGCTATTGCCGCATCAACCGGGTGTACCGCGACATCCCCGCGCCGAACATCGTCGCGGGCAGCACGCTGTCGAACATGCGCGAGATCGTCCGCCGCACCATGCAGGCGCGCGGAGAGCATTGCGAGTGCATCCGCTGCCGGGAAGTGCGCGGGCGAAGGATCGAGGATGGCGTCCTGCACTTCGAGGATTCGGGCTACACGACGCGCGCCAGCGAAGAGCACTTCATCGCCTTCAACACGCCGGCGGGGAAACTGGCGGGTTACGCGCGGCTTTCGCTGCCTCAGAAATGCGTCGCCCTCGGCATCGACGAGATACGGGGCGCGGCGTTAATTCGCGAGGTGCACGTATACGGCCCGGCGCTCGCCATCGGCGACGCGATAGAAGGCCGCGCCCAGCACCGGGGTCTCGGCACGCGGTTGCTGGCCGAAGCCGAGCGCATCGCCGCCGGGCGCGGCTACAGGCGTATGGCCGTCATCGCCGCCCTCGGGACGCGCGAGTACTACGCCAAAAGAGGATATGTTCGCGACG
>DASSFZ010000159.1:0-10348 GCA_035693785.1 Anaerolineae bacterium
AGCTTTGTCTCTGAAAGGTCATCCAGTTCCTGACCCGTCACGAAGTCGCCGCTGTCGGTGATGCCGATCTGCCGGGCGATGTGACGCGCGGTGAGCGGATGATCGCCGGTGATCATCACCGGGCGGATGCCCGCGCTCTTGCACGTCTGGACCGCATCCATGACTTCCGGGCGAGGCGGGTCGATCATGCCAAACAGGCCCACGAGTATCAGGTCATTTTCAAGGCCCTCGATTTCCTGCGCGGCGGGTGGGCCGTCCAGCAGACGCAGGCCGACGCACAGGACGCGCATGCCGTTCTGCGCCAGCCCGTCGTGGGCAGCCGTGACACGCTGGCGCCAGTGCTCGTCAAACGACTCGAGCTTTCCGTCGACCCATACGTGCCGCGTCATCGCCAGCAGGCCGTCGATCGCACCCTTGGTGAAGGCCAGGTAGTGAGGCGGCGCGATCTCGTTCGGCCGTCTCTCCCAGACAGGCTTCAGGCTGGGTGGAATCTCTTCACCTGACTGCGGCGTGCGGTGAACGGTCGTCATGCGCTTGCGGATCGAATCGAACGGCAGCTCGGCCACACGCGGGAATGTGGCGTCCAGATCGTCTTTCAAGATGCCGCACTCGGCGGCCGCCAGCACCAGTGCGCTCTCCGTCGGATCGCCGACGGCGTGAAAGCGCCTCCGGCCATTCTCTTCTTTGACCAGGACGGCGTCGTTGCACAGCGCGCCGCTGACTAATAGCAGGTCGATCGTCGGCGTCGCGCCCGGGCTGATCGGTTTCCCGTCGGCGGGCGTGAGGCCGAAGCGTGCGTCGTCCGTGCGCTGCTTGAGGTCGACGCGATGGTTGGCGACGTCCAGCACGGTCACCGTCATCCGGTTTTGGGTCAGCGTGCCGGTCTTGTCGGAGCAAATGACGCTCACCGAGCCGAGCGTCTCGACGGCGGGCAGCTTGCGGATCAGCGCCCGCCGCTTGAGCATGCGCTGCGCGCCGAGCGAGAGCGCGATCGTCACCACGGCCGTCATCGCTTCCGGGATGGCGGCGACGGCCAGGCTCACGGCGGTGAGCAGCATCTCCTCGACCGGCTCGCCTCTGAGCACGCCGAGGATGAAGATGACGGCCACGAGCACCAGCGCCGCCGTGGCCAGTACCTTGCCCAGCCTGTCCAGACGCCGCTGCAGGGGCGTCTTTTCCTGCTCGACCGATTGGATCATATCGGCGATGTGACCCAGCTCGGTCTGCATGCCCGTCTCGGTCACGATCATCTGCCCGTGGCCGTAGTTGACGATCGTGCCGGAATAGACCATGTTGCGCCGGTCGCCGAGCGGCTTCTCCGCGTCGAAGACGAGGCCGGCTTCCTTGTCGACCGCTTCGGATTCGCCGGTCAGCGCGGATTCCTGCACGCGCAGGTTGACGCTCTCCAGCACGCGGCCATCCGCCGGCACGACGTTGCCTGTCTCCAGCAATACGGCGTCGCCGGGAACCAGGTCGCGCGCCGAGATCTCTCGTAGCGTGCCTTCCCTCCGCACACGCACGGTCGGCACGGCCATGCGCTTGAGGGCGGCCATCGCCTGCTCAGCCCTGTACTCCTGGCTGAAGCCGAGCAAGGCGTTGAGCACGACGATGGCCATGATCACGACGGCATCGAGGACGTCGCCCAGGAAGATCGAGACGATGGCTGCGCCGATCAGGATGAGCGTCAGGATGTTCGTGACTTGCTCGACCAGGATCTGCCACGACGTGCGCCCGCCGCGCTCGATCAGCTCGTTCGGGCCGAACTTCTCCAGGCGGCGCCTGGCCTCACCATCCGTGAGACCCCGGGCCGGGTCGGCCTCGAGCTGCCGCGCGACGTCATGGGCGCTGAGCTGATACCAGTCGCTGTTCATGCCACTCGTTCGTCAGGGGATGTGCAACATACTTCCCACCCTCTCCGCCGCGCTGCGAGGGCGAGAGTGCGTCACACGTAATGCTGTTCGTCGTGATTCTGTGGATTTGATTATTATTATACACCTTTGTAGTAACGATTTCACTCGTTTGCGCCGGATAGCGACTGAATTCGCTACTACGTGTCACTCTCATGATCGACTGGGCCTTTCCTGACGATGACCCTTCGCCTCCCGCTTCGGCTGCGCTAAGCGTCCGCTAAATGTGCTGTCGTCAGGAGAGAGGAGAGCGCCACTCCCCCTCTCCCGAAGTGTGCTGCCTGCCCTCGCGCAGTTTCGGGGGTTCCGCTTCGGGAGAGGGGGTTGGGGGGTGAGGCGAGGCTTGCGCAGTCGCCGGGCGCATGTTACACTGAAATGCAGCGGGCCGGTGGCGGAAGGGAAGACGCAGGGGACTTAAAATCCCTCGCCCGCAAGGGCATGGAGGTTCGAATCCTCTCCGGCCTACACCTGAACTCCCGAAGCGCTGAGGGCCTTCGGGAGATTTCTTTGTATGGCACGACACATGGCTCGATGCGAGCGGAAGCTGGCACGGTATTGTGCGCCCCATCCCGAAGGCAGGTATAATCACTCTTAGAGAGCGCGTTCAACCCTCCCGCAGGTTACCATTGGAGAGCTCTTGCTGTCTCAGTAAATCCAACTTTGAGCCACGGTCGAGACTTCGGAAGTCTTCAAGTGGCATCTTGCCAACGAAATTGCTCGGAGTTCCGGCCACCATCGCCTGCGAGAATACGCCTTGAGACTTCCGAAGTCTGAAGATCGGATCTACTGAGTCTGCTTGCGGTAGTTGTCGTGCTTGATTTAGCGAGATGCCAGGAACCGGCGGGAGGGTGAGCAGTGACAAGAGGTACTTGAAACATGAGAAGACGCATTGCAGTGCTGACCGGCGGTGGAGATGCGCCCGGCCTCAATGCCGTCGTGCGCGCCGTCGTCAAGACGGCGATCGGCGAGTACGGCTGGGAGGTGCTGGGCGTCATCGACGGTTACGACGGCTTCATCCGCGAAGGCGGCTTGAGGACGCTGACAACGGCCGACGTGCGCGGCATCCTGCCCGAAGGCGGAACGATCCTCGGCACGGCGAACCGGGGCAATCCCTTCTTGCGCAAGCAGGCCGGACCAGACGACGAACCGGTCTACGTCGACATTCTGGACGAGATGGTCGCGCGCATCAAGGAGCTTGACGTCGACGGGATCATCGTCATCGGCGGCGATGGCACGCTCGGCGCGTCGATGCGCCTGATCGAGCACGGCTGCCTGATCATCGGCGTGCCCAAGACGATCGACAACGACCTGGGCGGGACGGATCAAACCTTCGGCTTCGATACCGCGCTGCACACCGCGACCGAGGCTGTGGATAAGCTGCACACGACGGCGGCCTCGCATCGCCGGGTGATCGTCGTCGAAGTGATGGGACGCAATGCAGGCTGGATCGCGATGGGCGCCGGTCTGGCCGGCGGCGCGGACGTGATCCTCATCCCGGAGATCCCATTCCGCATCGACGACGTCTGCAAGCGGATCAGAAATCGCACCAGCCTCGGCAGCAAGTTCAGCATCGTCGTGGTGGCCGAGGGCGCGCTGCCTGAGGGCGGGCAGCAAGTGTTCCGCAGCGCCGGCGACGAGATGTACACGGCCCGGCTCGGCGGCATCGGCGCCTACGTCAGCGAGCAG
Organism: Anaerolineae bacterium; assembly: GCA_035693785.1. Taxonomy (GTDB): domain Bacteria; phylum Chloroflexota; class Anaerolineae; order Fen-1058; family Fen-1058; genus DASSFZ01. The sequence goes on from DASSFZ010000159.1 coordinate 3,594, forward strand.
ATCGAGAAGATCGTCGGCCAGGAATCGCGCGTCGTGGTGCTGGGGCACCTGCAGCGCGGCGGCCATCCGTCGCCCTACGATCGGCTGCTGGGCACGCGCTACGGCGCGGCCGCAGTGCGCCTCATCGCCGAAGGCAAGATCGGTCACATGGTGGCGCTGCGCGGAACCGAAATCACGTCCGTGCCCATCGCCGAGGCCGTGGCCCAGCCCAGGCGCGTCGATCCGAAAGGCGAGCTGGTAAACACCGCAAAGGGTCTCGGCATCTCCATGGGCGACGATTGATGCCGGCGAGAGTGGTATAATCTTCATTGGCTCTAAGGGGCAAACCCATCGAAGGACTTGCATCATGAATCTTTTCGAACCCGAGCTGATCACGATTGTCGAGGGGCCGCCGCCCGATTTTCAGATGGTCGGCGACGCCTGGCCGTTCTCCCTGTGGGAGGGTCGCACGCCGCAGGCGGTCGCACTCACCCAGATGCGCACGTTCGACGGCGCGGCGATGATGGATCGCTGTTTGCGCGCCTGGTCCGCAGCGCGGCCCGTGATGCTCGACTTTCCCCAGATGGACGGCCTACGCCGCAAAGCGGAGGTGCTGGCCGCGCGCACGACGAGCGTCGATGAAGGCGATGTTCTCAGCTTGTGGGTTGTGCTGCCTGTCGACGAAGTCACCGGCGGCCTGGCGCTGGACTCCGGCGACGTCGATCCCGACGATTTGGATGACAGGGACGACCCGGCAGTCGATTTTTAGAGTGTGGAACGTGAGATTTCTTTAGAGGCGTGGAACAGTCTGTAAGAAGTTCTCGTGTGTACGCAGAGCGTGAGCCTAGAAAGAGATCCGTATGGCCTACACTACAATTCTTTATGAAGTGGCCGATGGAGTGGCGACGATCCGCCTCAATCGGCCCGACGTGCGCAACGCCTTCAACGATCAGATGGCGGAGGAATTGCAGGCGGCGCTGAAATCGGCCGAGCGCGACACGGCGGTGCGCTGCGTCGTGCTGACGGGCGCGGGCGGCGCCTTCTGCGCCGGCCAGGACCTGGCCGTCATGCGCGAGCGAGGCGAGGACGTTTCGTTCCGCGAGCACCTGGGGCGCACCTTCAATCCGATCGTCACGAAGATCGCCTCGCTGGAGAAGCCGATTATTGCCGCCGTGAACGGTGCGGCGGCCGGCGCCGGGTTCGGGATCGCGCTGGCCTGTGACTTCCGATACGCGTCGGAGAAGGCCAAGTTCCTGATGGCCTTCATCGGCATCGGGCTGGCGCCTGACTCGGGCACGTCTTTCTTTCTGCCTCGCGTCGTCGGCCTGGGGCGCGCGCTGGAGATGGCCTACACGAACGAGGTGGTCGACGCGCCCACGGCGCTTTCGTTGGGCCTGGTGAACAAGGTCTTGCCTGCCGACCAACTCATGCCGGCCACCATGGATCTGGCGAAGAAGCTTGCGCACGGGCCGACCAAAGGCTACGGCTTGACCAAGCGGGCCATGTATCGCGCGCTTGACATCGCGCTGCCGGAGGCGCTCGACTACGAAGCCCACCTTCAAGAGGTCGCCGGCCGCAGCGCCGATCTCAAAGAGGGCGTGAGCGCATTTCTCGAAAAACGCCCGCCGCAATTCACCGGACAGTAGCACGAAATCATCTCCCGCAGGAGGACCCTGCGGGAGACTCAATTTTACTGCTCGCAGCCATCGACACGGCGATGCGGCTCGGCACGAACTACCCGCGCGGCCCGCTGGAGTGGGCCGATCTGATCGGCCTGGACGTCGTGCTGGCCGTGCTGGAGGGTCTGCAGAAGGAGACCGGTGACGACCGATATCGACCGGCGCCGATCCTCAGGCAGTACGTACGGACAGGGTGGCTGGGCAGGAAATCAGGCAAGGGATTCTACACATACACTGATGACTGATGACTGATGACTGATCACTGATCACTGGTCAGTCATCAGTGAGGCGCCCTCCGCGGCCTTGCACACGTACACCACTGGATCAATGCTGGTTGCGCTCTTGTAGCGCTCCGGCACCTCGTCGAGGAAACGTTCGACAGCATCTTCGCGCACCAGGCTCACCGTGCAGCCCCCGAACCCCGCTCCCGTCATCCGCGCCCCGGCCACCCCTTCGATTCGCAGTGCAGCTTCCACCATGACGTCAAGCTGGGTGCAGCTCACTTCGTAGTCGTCGCGCAGGCTGTGATGTGACGCGATCATCGCCCGTCCGAACTGCTCCACGTCTCCCCGCTTCAATGCCTCAACCGATTCCAGCACGCGCGCATTTTCACTCACGACGTGCTGCGCGCGCTTTCCGATCTCGTCGGGCATGTCTTGTGCGTGTTGCTTCAGAAACGCCGGCGTTACGTCGCGGAGGGCGGCGATCGATGGATCGCGCCTCCGCAAGAGGCGAAGGGCTTCCTCGCATTGGGCGCGCCGCTCGTTATAGGCCGACGCCGCGAGCGATCGTTCCACGCGCGTGTCGGCCACGATCACGGCATATCCTGGCGGGAGGGGGACGTGTTGGATCGAAAGGTCGCGACAGTCGAGGAGGAGCGCGTGCCCGGCACGGCCCATCGCGCAGATGGTCTGATCCATGATGCCGCACATCACGCCGACGAACTCGTTCTCGGCGCGCTGGCACAGGCGGGCCAGAAGCGGCTTGCGCAGCGTGAAACCGCTGAGATGTTCCCAGGCGGTCGCAAATGCGACTTCGACCGCTGCCGAGGAGCTTAGCCCCGCGCCGATCGGCACGTCAGAGGTCATCACGGCGTCGATGCCACAGAGGGCGCATCCGGCTTCGCGTAGCGACCAGGCTACGCCGGCGGGATAAGCTGCCCAGCCCGGGGTGGCATTTGGCGATCCGCGCCCGGCTCTTCGCGGCGTGGGAGAGGCAATCCAGCCGTCCTCACTCCCGGGTTTCACCTCCGTGATCCGGAAGGCCGCCGACTCATCGTACTCGATAGATACGATCGACGCCAGATGGCTGCTGCATCGTGAGGCCGCGAGCGTAACCGCTCGATCGATGGCGATGGGCAAGACGAAACCGTCGTTGTAGTCGGTGTGCTCGCCGAGCAGGTTGACGCGCCCTGGCGCACGGACGACGATGTCGGGATCTGAGTGATACGATTCCCGAAAAGCCGATCGCAGTGCATGCAGATCAACCTGATTCATCTTCAATATCTACCAGCAGTCCCAATTCGGCCAAGACATTTCTGAGTTTCTGCCAGTTCTTCTCCGGGACCTTCACGGAAGTAGGTCCAAGTGACTCGCCGACAAGCCCTCGTGTCTTTGCGGAAGCCTGTATCGTTTTCAGAATCGCCTGGCTCTTTACCTGCAAGACGATCGCTCGCTCGATCGTCGCCTCTTTTCCTTTGCTGCTCCAGCGAAGCACAGCCCGAATCACCGAGGGAGGCACTTCGGCATGGCTGGCGCGCTGAAGCGATTCGACGATCCGCGAGGTGTCGATTTTTCGCGCGCGGGCGCGGGCCAGCGAGGCGGGCGTCAGGCGATACGTGTACACATCGCCGGCCGAGACGAAATCCGCGACGCGCGCGAGCTGGAAGCGATCCAGGCGCCGCGAGGCCGATACACTCACTGTCGCGTCGGCGCGCACGACGTAGTGTGATGCCGGCTCGGCGAGGCTCGGCGGCGGCGCCTCGACCAGCCCAAGAACAGTCGCTCCGACAGGAGTGATCTTGAAAAGGCCGTCTCCCAGATCGACAATTCCCATCCAGAATAGGGGGCGCGTCACGACGTGCCGGATCAGCTCGCCTTCGACTCGATCCCATGCCTCGAATCCCCGCAGATAGTCGCCGCTGAGCGCATCACGGATGTATCCGGTGTCGAATTCGGTGCGGGCGAAGTCGGGCTGGTGCCGCTTGATGTGTGCGGCGAGCGAATCGAGCGTGTGCCAGGCTTCGGGCAGAGCTGCACGCAGGTGAGCCAGGATGGCACGGCGCGCGGCGAGAGGATCGTCCCTCCAGGCGGCGCCGGCTTCGATCTTCAGCGCCGGGATATGCTCCAGATCGTTCCAGTCATCGTCGCCCGACCAGGCGATGAACAGGCCGCGCAGTTGGTCGAGCGCCGGCGCGCCAAGCCAGGCGAGCGCCGGCGCAGGATCGAGCCTGCGCCGATCGGGTCTCACCAGGCGCGCGCGCTGCGCGAGGCGCACGAGAAACGCCAGCCGCTCGGGATCGGGATCGCGCAACTGGCGCGTCCACGACCGTTCGTGCGGGTTGAGCAGATGCGCCAGAAGCGTGCACAAGTCGTCGGCAAGCTGGGCGGCGGAAGAAGACACGGATGCCGGCGCTGTGACCGGCGGCAATGTATCGGCCGGCAGCGCCGGGGCGGCAAGCAGTGCCGCGAGCGCATGAAGCTCGGCCGGCGCGACCATCACGTCCTGCATGGCCCCGCTCCGCTGCTCGAACGCGCGGAAGATCAGCCCAAGGTACCAAAGCCCCTCCGCCGGGCTGATCGGCGCGCGCCACGGCTGATCCCGCTCCAGGCGCGCCGGGCCTACCGGTCGAATGATTCCGAAGCGCTGGGCGAAAGCCGACGCGCCGAGCGAGCCGCCGCCGGCGATGAGCACACGCAGCCCCTCGCGCTCGGAGGGGGTCAGCCGCTCGACGATGGCCACGGTATGCGAGGGATCGCCCAGCCAGGACGCCACGACAGCGGCAACGTCGCGCGTCTTGCTTCCAGCAGGGAGGTTGATGTCCCAGCGCGACGCGATGACCCGCAGCAAGGCCGGCTCGGTATCGATCAGGAACTGGCGCAAAGAGCGCATGCCGGGATTATATACGATCAGGTGCATCCGGGCTTGAACGATGCCGCGCGCAGACGGATGGGGTATAATTCGGGCCGGAGGAAGTGATGAGCAAGCGATCCACGCCGCGCACGAGCATTTGGGTTGCGGCCAAGCGCCAGGCTCGCCTGATTTTCGAGCTGATGCGCGACAGCCGGGTGCCCATTTGGATACGCCTGATCCCGTTGGTGGGCATCGTGTACCTGCTGTCGCCGATCGAGCTGATGCCGGAAATCGCGCTGCTGCCCTTCGGCCTCATCGACGATCTGGTCGTGATCATCATCTGCTTGACGATCTTCCTGGCGCTGGCGCCGAAGGACGTCGTCGACGATCATCGGGGCTGGCTCGACGCGGCCGACATCACGATCGACGATTTGCAGGAGACGCGCCGCCTGCCGCCCAACGGCGAGGAGAAAGACTGATGCGTAACGATCGACGCTCGCCCTCGTTCTGGCTGGCCCTGAGCCGGCAGATGCGCCTGGCGTGGCGATTGTTTTGGGATCGCCGCGTCCCGTTTACTAACAAGCTGCTGCCCCTGGCGACGGTGGCTTACATCTTGTCGCCGGTTGATTTTCTGCCCGACGTCATCCTAGGCGTGGGGCAGCTCGACGATCTCGGGTTGTTCTTGCTGGGCGTCCAGCTATTTGTGATGATCTGCCCGCGTGGCATCGTCGAGGCGATTCTCGAAGAAATGGAAGGCAGCGTGATCGACGGCAAGTGGCGCCGCACGGATCGAAACCCGCCGAACCCTCCGCAGCTCCCCAAGTCTGATTGAGCGGCATGCCCTCGATCGACGCATTTCGCCTGGACGGTCGCGTCGCGATTGTCACCGGCGCGTCGAGCGGATTCGGCGCGGCGATCGGGCGGCTGTTCGCCCAGGCCGGCGCACGCCTGGTGCTGGCCGCCCGCCGCGAGCACCATCTTAAGGAAGTCGCCTCGTCGCTGGATGCGCCGAGTGGGTGCGTGTTGACCGTGCAGACGGACGTGACCGAAGAGGCGCAGGTGCGGCGCGTGGTGGCGATGACGCTCGAATGCTTCGGGCGCATCGACGTGTTGGTCAATAGCGCGGGCATCATCGCACGCACTCCGGTTCCGGAAATCGAAGAAGCGGACTGGGATCGGATGATGGCCGTCAATCTCAAAGGGCCGTTCCTGTGCTGCAAGCACGTGCTGCCGCACATGATCGCGCAGCGCGATGGGCGGATCGTGACCATCGCATCGTATCTCGGCCTGTTTGCGGGGTCGGGCAGCACGCCTGCTTACAATGCCTCGAAGGGTGGCGTGGTGATGCTCACGCGGTCGATCGCGGTGAAGCATGGGCCGGAAGGCGTGCGCGCCAACGCCATTTGCCCCGGGTTCGTCAAGACCGAGCTCAATCGCGACATTATCGACCATGCGCCGGACCCGGAGGCGAAAGAGCGCGAGATTGCGTCCGTCTACCCCCTGCGGCGGCTCGGCACACCCGACGACGTAGCCTGTGCGGCGTTGTATCTCGCGTCGGATGCGTCGAACTGGGTGACCGGCGCGTGTCTCATGCTGGATGGTGGGTTGACGGTGGGATGAGTATTCTGGAGGTTGGAGATTGGAGGTTGGAGGGCACGGAGTGGTGATGACTGGAGTTCGGAAGATCGTCAGCCTGGCAACGAGGCGATCGTGGATCGCATTGCTCGTCATAGCTGCATTGCTGGCGCCAGCCGTTGCCGCGCAAGGGCCGCTGCTCACGCGTGGACCGTACCTGCAGTCGACGACGCGCGACAGCACGATCGTCGTGTGGCAAACGGGGACGGCAGGCGACAGCGTCGTGGAATACGGCGAGATGGGCTACACACGGGTCGTCAGCAGCACGGCTCCGGCGACGACGCATGTCGTCTCGCTCACGGGCTTGAGCGCCGGCACGACGTATCAGTACCGGATCGGAACCGGTAACACGCTGTTGTACACATCGACGCTTGCCACCGCGCCCGATCC
>DASSFZ010000160.1:0-3340 GCA_035693785.1 Anaerolineae bacterium
CAGACTGGCATCGCAATTGACATCGGACCTGTGATCCCGACCATTCCGCCAGAGGGCTTCCGTTACATCAGAATACAGGGGATCGATCCGGCTCAACCTGCCGAGATCGACGGTATCGAGCGCCTGAACTGAACAGGCGACAGAGAGAGACTTCGGAAGTCTTCAAGGGTAGCCTGGCCTGCGAGATGGGCTTGATTACGAGGCCCCTTCGCCCGCGAGGTCACGCCCTGAGACTTCCGAAGTCCTTGCCTTACCGCCGAGAGCGCAGAGAGAGACTTCGGAAGTCTTCAAGGGGAGCCTGGCCTGCGGTGCGGGCTTGACAACGAGACCCCTTCGCCTGCAAGGTCGTGCCCTGAGACTTCCGAAGTCTTTGCCTTACCGCCGAGAGCGCAGAGAGAGACTTCGGAAGTCTTCAAGGGTAGCCTGGCTTGCGGGGTGGCTTGATAACGAGACCCCTTCGCCTGCAAGGTCGTACCCTGAGACTTCCGAAGTCTATGCAGTGCTGGTAGCGCGGAGCGTCGCGCATGCTTCGACAGGCTCAGCACCGGCCTGATCGAGCAGTTTCTTGGGCCGAACTTCTATACCGTGCCTCCTCGCCATCTTGTACCTCAGTCGGCTATATGCTATTATCAGGTCAGTCGGATAACCCTCCGATAAAGGGTATTGCAATTAGGCAAGTCAAAACAGGAGGCAGATATGGCACAAGTATCTCTCGATGAAGCGCGAGTCAAAGAGCTGTTCAAGCAGGCCATGCTGGAACTTTTCCAAGAACAGAGGGGTTTGCTTTATGACCTGTTCGTGGAAGTCCTTGAGGATTTGGCACTCGTAAACGCCATACAAGAAGGCGAGTCTAGCGAGACGGTCAGCCGAGCAGAAGTTTTCCAAATCTTGGAGAGCGCGGCTTGAAAGTCGAGTTCAAAAGCAGTTTCGCTAAAGACTTGAAGAAAGTCAAAGACAAAGACTTGAAGGCACGAGTCAAACAGGTTATCGAACTTGTCGAAAAAGCCAAGAGCCTTCAAGAAATACAGGGCACCAAGAAACTCAAGGGTGGTGACCGTTACTACCGTATCAGGATTGAGGATTACAGAGTCGGCCTGACTTTGGAGGGTGACACCGTTACCTTTGTCCGCTTCTTGCATCGAAAAGACATTTACAGATACTTCCCGTGACAAGGTAGCAAGCTCTTCAAAGCTGTCAACCATCGTCTCAAGTGGTCCGGTATCCATCGGCAAACTGATCCGCTGACAAATGGGACTTGGGGCTCAAAAAGCTGCTTCGCTGCGCTCCGCATGACAATGATGGCGGCGCAGCCGGATTATGGCGTCGGCGTCAACAGCGCGGGATCGATCGTGGGCGTGATGGTCGGAGACGGGGTAGGCGTCACTTCGACTGGCGCGGGCGGCTTGCGGCACGGATCGTAGCCCGCGCCGACGATCAGGCGGTACGTGACCGGGCTGTTCGGATCCGGCTGAGAGACGATATTTCCGGCAGGCACCTGGAACAGCCGCGCCAACTGGCTCACGCGCGAGCCTTTGCTCGTCGTCGTATAGTCGACGATCACGGTGTCCGCACGAAGGTCGACGTCAGAGTGGGGCGGCCCAATTACCTCGAAGTTGTAGCGCAGCAGCCGATCGATCGCCAGATCGCCCCAGTCCGGGAAGCCCGACGCATTCCACACCTCGACCGCGGCGCTCGCCTGTGACGCCACGTTGGCGGGCGGCGGGTCGAACGCCTCGGCCAGCACCAGCGGCAGCACCTCTGAATTGATGTGCAAAACCTGCGCGCCGTTCTCGGCGACGAAACCCTGCGTCACGACGGCGTCGATCTGGCGCAGCTTGATCGCCGAAGGATCCAGCTCGCCGGCGATGCCGGCCAGCCACAGGACGTCGTTCAGCGTGAGGTCGGTCTGGATCGACGCCGATAAGTGATTCCACAACTCCGGCACTTTGCCGAGCGTGCCGTTCTCGCGCGCCGCCTGCAGGAGCGCAAGCCCCAGGTTCAATATCCGGCGCGATCGATCAAAGTCGTTGGTCGACAGGCGGGAACGGGCAAACCACAATGCATGCTTGCTGTCGAGATAGTTATATCCGGGGACGATCTCCAGCGTGCCGGTGATCGTCGTGCTGAGCGCATCGCCGGAGAGGATGTCGGTTTGCCCTTCCGGCACGTCTGGAAAGATGTCGGTCAGAGGGCAGTCGGCCAGCACGCGGACCGTCGGCTTATCGTCGCCTTCGCGTACAACGCCCAGCGTATCGATGATGGCGCGGAAGGCATTGAAGTCGATGCGCACGAAGTACTGCACCTCGATGCCGAGGTTGTACTGGATCGTCTGCTTCACCAGGCCGGCGCCGCCGCCGGGAAATCCGCTTCGCTCGCCGTGCGCGTCGACGACGTTGATGCGGTTGTGCTGCCAGTTGGGCACATACACCCACAAATCGCGCGGGATGGACAGCAGCGTCACGAACGTCGGATTCTGGCGCACGCTGATCAGGATGATCGTGTCGTCTCGCCACGAGCTGTCGCCCGGCCGGCGGTCACTGCCCAGGACGACGACGTTGATCGTGTCGCGAGGCAGGGCGACGATGGGCGCCGGCGTCGGCACGAGCGTCGTGGCGTCGGTGATGACCTCGGGTGTGGGCAGCGGGGTCACCGTCCCGGCGACGCCGGGCAGCGGCGGCCGCGGCGTAGGCGTGCCGGTCGGCGTGGGGCTTGGCGTGAGCGTCTCGGTCGGCGTCGGCGTGTTGGACGGCGTCAAGGTCTCCGTCGGCGTGAAGCTGGGCGTCGGGGAATAACGCGTCGTCGGCGTAGCTGTCGACGTGGCGACCAGCATCGCCACCTCCTTTCCGGCGCTGCCGGCCAGGAAGATACCTATCAGCACGATCAGCCCGACGACGACAAACACAAGCAGCCACTCGACGGCGGCTGCTGAGGGCGAATTCGAACGTTCGGATTCCATCAGGCCCTGAACAACAGAAGAAATCGCTCTGTCTCAGCTCCCAAAACCGCGCGATTATACCATGCGCAAACCGAATTTACGAGCGCCGGAATCGAGCCTCTGCGAAGCGCCTTGTAGCTACGCCTAACGTCATTGCGAGCATCTTTGTGCGAAGCAATCCCCCGGCCGGCCAGGGGATTGCTTCGTCGCACACGACGCTCCTCGCAATGACGCCTGAGCAGTTGCGCGCCCTTTAGGGTTAGGCGGATTCGGCTGAAGCCTCGACTCCGATCGGGATGTTCGATTACGAGCAATACTTCATGCGCGAATAGCCGGTCAAGTTATGGCGCCGCCGGGACGGACGCCGGCATGGGTGTCGCAGTGGCAATGGGTACTGGCGCGCGG
>DASSFZ010000161.1:0-6134 GCA_035693785.1 Anaerolineae bacterium
GCCGAGGGCGAGCTGATTCTCGAAGTGAAGTTCTCGGCGCAGACGGGTACCGGAGGAGCGCTGGCGCGCGTCGCCCGCACCCCGCGCGACGAGGCCATCGTCTGTGCCGCGGCGGTGGTGACGAAAGACGCCGCCCGTGTGGCCGTGGCGGGCGCGAGTCCGCAGCCCATCGTCCGCAGCAGTCCAATCACCAACAATCAATTAACCAATAACCAATTACAGGACCTGGTAGACACGATCATCTCCGCCACCCATCCTATCGGCGATTACCGCGCCAGCGCCGAATACCGCAAAGCCATGGCAGGCGTGTTGGCGAGAAGGGCGCTGGCAGAAGCGTGGAAACGGGTGAGCACCTGAGGGAAACGAAGGGAGCGAAGGAACTCAAGGCACGAACACCGGAGCTTCCTTCAGTTCCCCGAGTTCCTTCACTTCCCTGAGTTCCTTGAGCCCCAGAGGCCAACATGTTTATCGATTTGATACTCAACGGCAAATCCACTCAACTCGACTGCGCGCCGGGCGAGACGCTCCTGGCCGCGCTGCGGCGCGCAAACGTGTGGAGCGTCAAGCACGGCTGCGAGACCGGCGAATGCGGCGCGTGCTCGGTCCTGCTCGACGGCAAGATTGTGCCGACGTGCGTCCTGCTGGCGGCGCAGGCCGAAGGCGGAAACGTCGTCACCGTCGAGTCGCTGGCGAGCGGGCATACGGAGCGGGTGCATCCCATTCAGCAAGCCTTCATCGACGCGGGCGCAGTGCAGTGCGGCTACTGCACCCCGGCGATGATCCTGGCGACGAAGGCGCTGCTCGAAAAAGAGAAGAACCCCACCGAAGCGCAGGCCCGCGAAGCTCTGAGTGCGGCGCTGTGCCGCTGCACCGGCTACAAGAAACCGGTGGAGGCCGTTCTGCGCGCGGCGGCGCTGCTGCGCGGCGAGGCCGTGCCGCCTGTGAAAGGCGGGGGTATTCCCTTCGAGTCCGTATTTGGCTTCCCTCGCGAGCTGCCGCCCGAGACTCCCGAAACCCCGGCGGAACACGGCGGAACCATCACCAAACCCCTCGTCGCTTTCCCTGTCACTATCACGCAACCTCAACTGCAGACCGACGTGGTGGGCCATCCGGAGCCGAAAGTGGACGCGGTGAAGCTGGTCAAGGGCCGCCCCGTGTTCACCGACGACATCGAGCTGCCTGGCATGTTGCACGCGGCATTGCTCACCAGCCCACACGCGCACGCCCGCATTCGGAACATAGACGCCACCCAGGCTCGCGCCCTGCCCGGCGTTCACGCGGTGCTGACCTATCAGGATGTGCCGCGCGTAATTTATGCCTCGGGCGGCCAGTCTTATCCCAACCCGCCGCCGTGGGATCAGGTCTCACTCGACTCGAAAGTCCGGCACGTGGGCGACCGCGTGGCGGTGGTCGCGGCGGAGACCCCGGAGATCGCGCGCCAGGCGGTCAAGCTAATCGAGGTCGATTACGAAGTCCTGCCCGCCGTCTTCGACACCGAGGACGCTCTGCGCGGCGACGTCGTGATCCACGACGAGCCGGACGCGGTGAAGATCCACGACGCGAAACGCAACGTCGCCATCACCAATCATGCCGAGCACGGCGACATCGAAAAGGCGCTGGCCGAGTCGGATCACGTCTTTGAGCGCACCTATCACGTCCATCAGGTTCAGCAGGCTTCGATTGAGCCGCACGTGGTGGTGACGTACTGGGACGAAGACGACCGCCTGGTGATTCGCACCAGCACTCAGGTTCCGTTCCACGTGCGGCGCATGATAGCCCCCCTGCTCGATCTGCCGGTCAAGCGCATCCGCGTCGTCAAGCCCCGCATCGGCGGCGGCTTCGGCGGCAAGCAGGAGATGCTCATCGAAGACCTGTGCGCGCATCTCACGCTGGCGACCGGGCGGCCCGTGCGCTTCGAGTACACGCGCGAGCTTGAGTTCACCAGTGCGCGCTCGCGCCACCCGCAGAAGATCACGTATCGCGCGGGCGTGATGAAAGGCGGCGCGCTGCACGCGCTCGACATGCACGTGCTGGAAGACACGGGCGCGTATGGCACGCACGCGCTCACGGTGGGCACGGTGAGCGGCTTGCGCGGGCTATCCACCTATCGCTGCCCCAACCTGCGCTTCGTGTTGGAGGCCGTGTATACCAACAAGCCTACGCCCGGCGCGTTCCGGGGCTACGGCGCCCCGCAAGCGCTGTTCGCGCTCGAATGCCTGATGGAAGAGATCGCGCTGGAGCTGAACCTCGACCCGGTGGAGTTCCGGCTGAAGAACGCCGTCCGCGTCGGCGATGAGGTCGTCATCGCCAGAGCCTTGGGCGAAGGCAAGGAAGGCTTTGAGCAGATTATCCAGTCGTGCGCTCTGGCGGAGTGCGTGGAGCAAGGCAGCGCGGCTATCGGGTGGGATCGGCAGGCCGACCCCCGTTGGCGCTTTGACCCGGAGCGGCCGCACATCCGGCGCGGGCTGGGCATGGCTGCCTGCATGCACGGCTCGGCCATCGCCGGGCTGGACATGGGCGCGGCCAGCATCAAGATGAACGACGACGGCAGTTTCAATCTGCTGGTCGGCGCGACCGACATCGGCACCGGCTCGGATACGGTGCTGGCGCAGATCGCCGCCGAGACGTTGGGCTGTCCGCTCTCGGACATCCTTCCCTATTCGTCGGACACGGATTTCACGCCGTTCGACACGGGCGCGTATGCCTCCAGCACGACATATATCTCTGGCGGCGCGGTGATGCGCGCCGCCGCCAGGGTGCGCGAGCAGATTCTTGAGCGCGCGAAACTGATGCTGAGCGTCGAGACCGTCGAGGGGATGTACCTACGCGACCGCCGCGTGTTCGCGCCCGATGGCCGCAGTGTGTCGCTGGCCGAGGTCGCCCTGCACAGCCTCCACACCTTCGACCAGCAGCAGATCATGGCCACGGCTTCCCACATGTCGTATCACTCGCCGCCGCCCTTCGGCGCGCAGTTCGCCGAGGTCGAAGTGGACACCGAGACCGGACAGGTGACAGTGAAGAAGCTGGTGATGGCCGTGGACTGCGGCACGGCCATCAACCCGCAGACCGCCGCCGGCCAGATTGAGGGCGGGTTGGCCCAGGCTCTCGGCTATACGGTGAGCGAGGAGATGGTCTACGACGACGCAGGCCGCCTGCTCACCACGCGCTTCGGCGATTACCGCATCTTTCAGGCCGACGAGATGCCGGAACTCGAAGCGATCCTGGTCCCGACCTACGAGCCAAGCGGCCCGTTCGGGGCGAAGGCCGTGGCCGAGATTCCGATGGACGGCGTCGCGCCCGCCATCGCCAACGCCGTGCATCACGCGGTCGGAGTCCGCATCCGCGATTTGCCGCTCACGCCGGAGAAGGTGTGGCGCGCTCTGCAACTTACCAATTACCAATTACCCGTTGCGAGTCATTGACCCACACACAGGAGACGAGAACATGCAAACCAACCTTCACGGTCGAGACCTGATCGGCGATCTCGACTTTAGCCAGGAAGAAGTCGAAACCGTCCTGGACGTGGCGTTCGATCTGAAGCGCAAGCGCGCGCTGAACGAGCCGCACCCCTACCTGCGCGACAAGGTGCTGGCCATGCTGTTCTTCTTCAGCAGCACCCGCACGCGCGGCTCGTTCGAAGCCGGCATGGCGCAGCTCGGCGGCCACGCCGCCTTCATTGAGAGCAAGACCACACAGATCGCGCACGGCGATACGCCCAAAGAGATCGGCGAAATCTTCGGCCGCTACTTCGACGGCATCGCCATCCGCCACGTCGACTGGCGCGTCGGCAACGGCTATCTCAACGCCGTGGCCCGGCACTCGCGCGCGCCCGTGCTCAACATGCAGTGCGATATCTATCACCCGTTCCAATGCCTCGCCGACCTGATGACGATCATGGAAAAGAAGGGGCGCGATCTGCGCGGCAAGAGAATGGTTGTGTCGTGGGCATACGCGGCTTCGTATCAGAAGCCCATGTCGGTTCCGCAGTCGCTCATTTTGCAGATGCCGCGCTTCGGCATGGATGTCGTGCTGGCGCACCCGCCCGAGTTCAGGCTCATGCCCGACATCATGGGCATGGCCAAAGAGCAGGCGAGGAAGTTCGACACGGGCTTCGAAGTGGTGGATGACATGGACGCTGCATTCAAAGATGCGGACATCATCTACGCCAAGTCGTGGGGCGCGATGGTCCACACGCCGGATGCGGACGAAGGCGCGAAGATCATCAAGAAGTACGAGAGCTGGATCACCGACGAGCGCCGCATGGCCCTGGCCAAACCCAACGCGATCTACATGCACCCACTGCCCGCCGATCGCAACATCGAAGTGACCGATGGCGTGCTGGATGGGCCGCAGTCGGGGGTGTACGACGAAGCCGAAAACCGCCTGCACGTCCAGAAGGCGGTGATGGCCCTCACTATGGCGTAGCGACATGCTGATCACTAACGCAACCCTCATCACCTGGGGCGAGGACAATCAGATCCTGCCCGGTCATGCCTTGAAAGTGGACGGCGACCGCGTCGCCGGCATCGGCCCGTCCGCCGAAATGCGGGCGAAGTATCCCGAAGCCGAGGTGTTGGACGCGCACGGCCAATACGTGATGCCCGGAAACATCTGCGCGCATACGCACTTCTACGGCGCTTTTGCGCGCGGCATGGCCATCCCCGGCGATCCGCCCAAAGACTTCCCCGAAATCCTGGAACGCTTGTGGTGGAAACTGGACAAGGCCCTCACGCTGGGCGACGCGCGCACTTCCGCGCTCGTCTGCCTGGTGGATGCGGTGAAGCACGGCACGACGACGCTCATCGATCATCACGCCTCCCCGAACGCGATCGACGGCTCGCTCGACGTGATCGCCGAAGCCGTCGCGCAGGCCGGCCTGCGCGCCTGCCTGTGCTACGAAGTGACCGATCGCGACGGCCCGGAACGCGCAGAGGCAGGCATTGCCGAGAATGTTCGCTTCGCGAAACTGCAAACTTCAAATCCCAAACCTCAAATCGCGGCCACGTTCGGGCTGCACGCTTCGCTGACGCTCTCGGACAAGACACTCGAAGAATGCCGAAGCGCCTACGATGGCGGTTTTCACGTCCACGTCGCCGAACACGAGGCTGATGAATACGACAGCCTGAAGAAGAGCGGCACGCGCACGGTCGATCGCCTGGGCAGATTTGGGATTCTGGGGCCGCGCTCCATCGCCGCTCACTGCGTTCACATCGACACGCGCGAGGCCGAGCTGATCAAGGAGTCTGGCACGTGGGTGACGCATCAGCCGCGCTCGAACATGAACAATGCCGTCGGCGCGGCGGACGTGGAAGGGCTGCTGCGGCTGGGCGTCAAAGTGTGCTTGGGCAACGACGGTTTCTCGAACGCGATGTGGGAGGAGTGGAAGGCCGCGTATCTTTACCACAAGGCCGCGCACCGTGACCCGCGCCGGGTCGGCGGCTACACGATCACCCAGATGGCCGTGACCAACAACGCCGCGCTCGCCAACGTGTTCTTCCCGCAGGCTCCGCTCGGCGCGCTGGTCCCGGGCGCGTTCGCCGATCTCATCTTCGTGGACTATCACCCGACCACGCCGCTCACGACGGGCAACCTGCACTGGCACATCCTTTTCGGCTTTGAGTCTTCAATGGTGACGACGACGATGTGCGGGGGCAGGGTACTGATGAAAGACAGGCGGTTGCTGTTCCTGAACGAAGCCGAGATCGCGGCCAAGAGCCGGGAACTGGCAAAGAAAGTATGGGAACGACTGTAGGCCAATTACCACTTACCAATTACCGATCAGAACACCGCGGGAACTGGCGAAGAAGGTGTGGGAACGAATATAGGAGATAACCGCCATGTCGGACAGGCAAGTTTACACTCTCCTGGTCAACGGCCAGCGGCGCGAAGTCACGGCTGCGCCCGACACGCTCTTGATGGATGTGCTGCGCGATCAGCTCCGCCTGACCGGCGTCAAGGATGGCTGCGCGACGGGCCACTGCGGCAGTTGCATGATCATCAAAGATGGCGAAGCCGTGCGCTCGTGCCTGGTGCCGATGAAGCGGGCTGACGACGCCCACATCACGACCATCGAGGGTCTGGCCGCTCCGGACGGCAGCCTGCACCCTGTCCAGCAGGCTTACATTGACCAGGGC
>DASSFZ010000162.1:0-3420 GCA_035693785.1 Anaerolineae bacterium
TCAACAGTACGTCGAAGATCTCCTCCAGTGTAGCCCCATTGCGCTGCGCGGCGCGCATATGCGCCCCAAGGCAATGCTCGCACATCAGCGCCGCCGATGCAGCCACTGCGGCCAACTCCGCCGTCTTGGGATCGATCGTCTTCGGAGCGTCGTAGAGTTGGACACCCTGCAAGACGTGCGGGACGAAGACTTCCGGCCGCCGGCTCAGGACGCGCAGCAGCAGTCCCAGTCCGCCGTCGCGCTTGCGCAGGTATTCGAGAATCGTGTCTGCGGCCTGCGCGTCATGCTCGATCAAGGAAGCCAGTTCGGCTAGCAGGGGCTCGCGGTCCACAGAATCCATGCGCGATCGGGAATCAGACGGGGGCACACCCGCTGCGCACCCCCGTCTGCGAGGCGAAGCCGCAGGCTAGTAAACCCCGTGGTCGTACCTGGGCGGCTCCAGGTACTCCCACTTCTCGCCCTTGCGATACTTGGCGGCGACGTCCAGCACCTTCACCGCATACTCGAAGGCGTATGGGATACCTGGTCCGCCGGGGACGAAGCCCGCGCCAATCGTGCCCACCGTCACGGCTTCGAAGATTTCGCCGTCGGTCGCCCCGGCCTCGATGGCGGGGATGACGTGAATCAGGCAGCGCGGCGAGCAGTAAGACACGCCGATGGCCGTGAACATCAGTTCCTTGATCTTGCGCGGCAGCGCGCCATCTTGCCAGATACTGGCGTAGAAATCGGCGAAGCGCTCCCCGCTCTCCGGCGCGACGGTGTTGATCACCTGGAACATGCGCGGGGTGAAGAGCATTTTCTGCTTCATGTATTCATTGGCTTGAGTGGCTCGATCGGACATGATGATGCTCCTTTGGCTTGGTAGTGGATGATGGATGGTCGTTGGACGGCAATCGGCGATGGGTCAACCGTACGGCATCGACAACACTCTTCGAACGATCGAGAAACCTGTTACCCGATAGCACCCTCCTTTCTCTCGTCCTGCTCGCGGCTCACATGGGGATGGAAAACCAGCCGCGCTTCTGGGCGATCGGCGTGTAGATCATCCACAGCACGAACAGGACGGCAAACGCCAGATTGACCGGGTCGAAGGCGCCGACGTAGAGGTAATACGCCAGCGAAAGCAAGATGCCCGCGTACGGGACGACCTTCATCCAGCGCGGGGGCTTCCCGTTGGCGACCTGAATCTCTCCTGCGAAGTCGACGTACCCAGGCGGCAAGGGGCCTGCCGGGGCGGGGTCAGTCGCGGGTCGCGCTTTTTCGGAAGTCGTCGTCATGGCGGCGTCGCTCGTTTTCAAGCATAGCATATTTCGGCGCTTCGACGTCGTCGAACTGGCCGTGACTCCACGCCCAGTACCAGCCCAGGCAGAAGAGTACCAATATGATAGCCAGAGTGGCCAAGACTAACCAGGTGCCCGTGTATACCATGTCGCGAATGGCGGATGGCATTTAGCAGATGGCAGATGGCTGATGGCACATAGCCATTGGCTATCTGCTATCGGCCATTCGCTATCTGCGATACGCTCATTTCAACGTCAGCATGTAAGCCGTCAATGCTTCCAGCTCGGCGTCCGTGAGATAGTCGAAGGATGGCATGACCGAGCCGGGCGAGACGCCGCGCGGGTTCTTGAAGTGCAGCAGGTGCCACTCCACGTTGCTGCCGATGCCCTCGCGGCTGGCGACGTGCGCCAGGTCCGGGCCTTGCCGGTTCGTCCCCCAGAAGACCGGGCTTTGGTAGTAATAATCGCCCGGCACGGACTCCGGCCCGATGTCGCCCGGCTGGTGCACCATGCCCTCGTTGGCCTCCGGCGCGCGAACCTGCTGTGTGTGACAATAGTGACAGCCTTCGCGCTTGTAGATTTCGCGTCCCCACAGCTCTTGCTCGGTGTACGGCCGGGCCAGCGCCGAAGGGCCGATTGGCTCCTGCGCCGGGACGATGATCGTCACGATGATGCCGACCAGAAGGCTGAGGAGCGAGCCGCCGGTGAGGTAGACGATGCCCGTCTTCATTCCCCCCCTCCACCGGCCGTGACGGCAGGCACCAGCGCCGGCTCCGTTGCCGGACGGCGCGCCGTCTGCCAGATATTATACGCGAAACACAAAACTCCGGCGCCCGCCATCAGGCCGCCCAACAGGCGCAGCGCGTAATACGGCGCCATCGAGCGCAACGTTTCGAGAAAGGGGATGCTGCCGGTCAGCCAGTTCTGCCCCTGGATCAGCCCGGCAATCCAAAGCGACACCATGAAGATGCTCATGCCGGCGGTGATGAGCCAGTAATGCCACTCCATCAGTCTGCGGCTGTGCATCGGCCGCCGCACGAGCACAGGGATCATCAGGTACACCGCTGCGAAGGCCCAGAAGGAATAGTCGGCCACGAATGCCAGGTGGCTGTGACCGACGACCCAGTTCGTGAAATGCACGTGCATCGAGAACGAGCGGAATGACTGGGCCACGCCCTGCATGCAGGTGATGGCCCAAAAGGTTGCGCCCGTCACCAGGAAGCGCAGCGCCACGTCGTCCACTGTGCGCGTCCAGCGCCCCTTCATCGTCATCACGAAGTTGACCATGAAGGCGATCGTCGGCACGGCGGCCAGGATGCTGAAGACGACGGTCAGGAATTCCAGCCAGTCCGGCGCGGGGCTATAGAGCTGATGGTGCTGCCCCGTCCACACGCTCCACAGACCCCAGAGTGCCAGCCGGTGGCTGTACAGCGGCTTGTCGGCGAGCTTGGGCAAGAGGTACAGCGCCAATCCCAATCCGGCGGTTGTGAACCAGGAATTGAACAAGTTGTGGACGTAGAAGTAATTGACGATGTTGTCGGTCATCCCGGTGAAGGCGCCGGAGGGGTCCCACACTTTGTTGCCCACGGCGTACACAAGGATGAAGACCAGGGTCGCCGCCATGAAATTCCATAGGCTGACGTAAACCTTGCGCTCCTCGCGCCGCACGAACGTGCCCCACACGTTGACGCCGAGAAGAATCCAGTTGACGATCAGCAGCCAATCGAGCGGCCAGATCATCTCGGCGTACTCGCGTCCCTGTGTCAGCCCCAGCTGCAGCGTGATCGCCGCGCCCGCGATCATCAGGTTCCACAGCCACCAGTTGACGTGGGCCAGGCGTTCGCTATACAGTCGCGCCCGCGTGAGGCGCGGCAGAATGTACAGTATCGCGCCGACGTAGGCCTGCGACAGCCAGCCGAAGATCATGAGGTTGACGTGGGTAGGGCGCAGGCGGCCGAAACTCAGATAAGGTTTGATCGCCAGGGGAAGAGTATCGTAGACGGAGGGCACGTAGAGAGCCGTCGCCAGAAGCAGCCCGAAGATTCCAGGCTCGATCAGCCAGAAGAGGGCCGAGTAGAAAAAGCGGCGGCTGGCGCTACCGGGTTGGTCGCTCCACATGTTTCGCATCCAATGAGACTCG
>DASSFZ010000163.1:0-9937 GCA_035693785.1 Anaerolineae bacterium
GGCATCCCCTCTGTTCCAGACTACCGTCTCTGGCCGCGCCCATGGATCGTCCTGCCTCTCCAGCTTAGGCTCATCTGAAGGCGCAAACCAGAAGGTCCACCCGTTCGGCATCGCCAGTTCTGGCACGCGATCGTGGTAGTAATATCCCTCTTCAAAACTAGGGTTGTTCAGTAGGTGGATCGGCAAATTGGACATTTCAACTCCTCGTGTGCCGGCAGTAGGCGCAGAACATCCATCCGTAGCGGAATGACGGGTGATGGTGCAGTCGAGAGGTTGTCAGGCCGGAACACGTTCCGTTCGCACGGCGGGTCTATCTGCGTGGGTCGGCGCGCGAAGCGCGCTGGCGGGCAGGGTCACGACCGCCAGCGTGTGACCGAGCATGTCGAAAAACTCGACGCTGTAACCGACCTCGAGGCCTGGGATCTCGTGTCGCTCGACAACGGTGCCGACATCGCCCGCGCGCAGGTTTTCTTCGGGCACGTCGCGCACCAGCACCACGTCTTTGTAGAGTTCGAATGACATCGCGCCACCTTCCTCTCACTCAGGGAAGAGCGTAATCAGTCATTCTGATTATACCCGAATTCGGCGAGCAGGCGTGCTTTGGTTCCACCGCGTTCGTGCTCGACGTTCAACAGATACTCGATGAGCTTACTGGGTGAAATTACCGCCCGCTCGCGATTCGGAAGTTTCATTTCTTCCTAAACTTTGCGCTTAAAATATCCCTCAGCGTCGGCTGGCCGATCTCTTGCAGCTCGTAGCGCACGCGCTGGCTCGGCAGCTTGATGTTGACGATGCGGCGCAGGTCGATCGGCGTGGCGACGATCACCATGTCGGCCGGTGTGCGGTTGATCGTCTCTTCCAGTTCTTTGGTCTGCCGCTCGCCGTAGCCCATGGCCGGGAGGACGCTGCCGGTCGTCGGGTACTTCCGGTAGGTATCGAGGATCGAGCCGAGGGCGTAGGGGCGCGGATCGACGATCTCCTTCGCGCCGAAGCGCTGCGCGGCGATCACGCCTGCGCCGTAAGCCATCTCGCCGTGGGTGAGGGTAGGGCCGTCTTCGATCACGAGCACGCGCTTGCCACGAATCGCGCCCGGATCGTCGACGAATATCGGCGACGCGCCGTCCACGATCTGCGCAGTTGGATTGACTGCATAGACGTTCTCGCGCACGGCGGCGACGTTCTTGAAATCGGCGGTGTCGATTTTGTTGATCACGACGACGTCGGCCGCGCGCAGGTTCGCTTCGCCGGGGTGGTACGCCGTTTCGTGGCCGGGCCGGTGTGGATCGACGACGACGATGTGCAGGTCGCTCTTGTAGAAGGGCAGGTCGTTGTTGCCGCCGTCCCACACAAGGATGTCGGCTTCCCCCTCGGCCATCTCCAGGACGCGCCCGTAGTCGACGCCGGCGAACACGGTCACGCCGCGATCGATGTGTGGCTCGTACTCCTCGCGCTCTTCGATCGTGCAGTCGTACTCGTCCAGATCGTCGTAGTCGGCGAAGCGCTGCGCCGTCTGCTTGACCAGGTTGCCGTAGGGCATGGGGTGGCGAATCGCCGCGACGGTGTAGCCCAGCTCCTTCAAGACTTGGGTGACGCGGCGCGTTGTCTGGCTCTTGCCCGAGCCGGTGCGCACGGCGCCGATCGACACGACCGGTTTGCTCGACTTGATCTGCGTCGCCTTCAGTCCCATCAGCCTGAAGTCGGCCCCTGCGGCCAGCACTTCGGACGCCTTGTGCATGACGTGCTCGTGGCTGATATCCGAGTAAGCGAAGACCACCTGGTCGACGTCCAGGTCCCGGATCAGCCGCCGAAGCTCGGATTCGGGATAGATCGGGATGCCATGGGGATACATCTTACCGGCCAGCACGTCGGGGTAGACGCGACCTTCGATGTTGGGAATCTGCGTCGCGGTGAAGGCGACGACTTCGTAGCGCTCGTTGTCGCGGAAGAACACGTTGAAATTGTGAAAGTCGCGCCCGGCGGCACCCATGATCAAGACGCGGGTTCGGAGCATGAGGAGTTTCTCCTGAGCGTGATGAGCAATCTGTGAAACGTGAAGCGTGAAACGTAAAGCGTGAGGCGTGAAGCGTGAACTGACGCTCCGCGCTTCACGTGCGACTTCTCCTCTTAAGCAGCGATAATCGCCGTTTCGATAGGGGTTTCGGTCGAGGCGATCTCTTTTCCCTTCGCACCAGCGCCGCGAGCAGAATGCTGAGCAGGTACAGGACGAACAGCGGCGCCATGACGAGCGCCATGTTGACCGGATCGGCGGTGGGAGTGACGATCGCGGCCAGCACGGCGATGGCGACGACGGCGAAGCGCCAGCCCTGCACGAGCTGCCGCGCGGTGATCAGCCCGACGCGCGCCAGCGCCGCAATCACCAGCGGGATCTCGAAGCTCAAGCCGATCCACATCAGCAGCCGCGTCACGTCGGCCACGTAGTCGCTCAGCCGGAGATAGTTGGGCACGTCCTCGAAAATGCTCAACAGGAAGGGAATCGCCGCCGGCAGCATCACGAAGTAGGCGAAGGCTGCGCCGGTGATGAACAGGATCGTCGCGCCGGGCACGAACCAGTACACGTAGCGGCGCTCGCCCGCCTTCAAACCTTGCGAGATAAAGATCCAGAATTGCGTGGCGATGAACGGCATGGCCAGCGCGAGGCCCGAGGTGAGCGCGATGCGCATGAACATGCCTAACTGATCGGTGATCGTCGCAGCGACGACGATGGCGTCGGAGGGCAGCGGGGCCATCAGTGCATCGAGCAATTGCGATGTAAAGGTGAAACTGATGGCGGTCGTGACGGCGAGCATGATCACCGAGTAGAAGATGCGGTTGCGCAGCTCGACCAGGTGCGGCAGGATCACGCGCCAGTCCTGGGTGACGGTCTCGAGCGTGCCGGCCAGGTCTCCGTCTTCCTCGGCCGCTTCGGCGCGCATGACGCGCAGGTTTCGCAAGATGGCGAGCAGTGAAAAGAGAAAGCTGAACGCGAACAGCGCGATGACGAGCAGCGCCGGATCAACGAGTGGCATGGGATGGCTCGTCGGCCGCCGGGCGCGGGGGCGCGTGCGGCGGCTCGATGGAGTGATCGGCCTCTGGGGCGTCCGGCTCTCGCGGCGATGCATCCGAAGTGGGCGGCTCGACCTGCGCGTCCGGGCCAGGCGTCGTCGCTGCCGGCTGGAGAGGGGAAATTGTCGTGGAAGGCGCGGCCTGGCTGAGGCCAGGGTCGATCGATCTTCTCAGATCGCTGATTTCGTTGTTGAGGTTTTTCTGCATTTCTTCCAGCTCGGCCAGCCGGGCCAGGGCGGCAGGCAGGTCCTGGATCTGCTTGCGGATTTGTTGGCTCTCCCGGTACAGCGGCGAGCGGAACAGCCGATTGAGGGCCCGGCCGGCGGTACGCGCCATCTTGGGAATGCTCTCCGGCCCGAATAGCAGCGCGATCAGGATGCCGACGAAGATCAGCTCTTCGATCCCGATTCCGAGTATCTCACCCATGTCACTTCTTCGCGGCCTCGACGTGCTTTGTCGAAGCGTCGGGCGCGCTGGCGATCGCGCCCAGCACGCCATTCACGAAGCGCGGCGCGCTGTCCGCCCCGAATTCCTTGGCCAGCTCGATGGCTTCGTTGATCGCGACGCGCATCGGCGTGATCTTGGCGATGTCGAACTCGAAAATGGCGATGCGCAGCACGTTGCGATCGACGACGGCGAGCTGGTCGATCGGCCACTCCGGCGCATGCCGCTGGATCAGCGCGTCGAGCCGATCGCGCTCGCGCAGCACGCCGGCGACCAGGGCGCGGGCGAACGCCTCGCCCTCCGGCTTGAGGCGCACGTCGCTGAAGCGGTGCGCCAGCACGGTGCCCGGGTCGTGATGCGTGCTATCCAGTTCGTAAAGGGCCTGCAGCGCGACGCTGCGTGCGCGCCGTCGTCCTTTCATGCGGTCCAGTTGCCGATCAGGCGGCCGGCGGCTCCACGTCCTGGATGTGGACGTTCACCTCCGCCGCGTCCATGCCGACGATCTGGTTCATCGCCCGCGCGATCTCGACCTGTATCTCTTTGCCGATCTGGCGCATGTTGGCGTCGTGCGTCACGATCACGTAGACGTCGACGAACACCTTATCGTCGACGACGTCGACGCGCACGCCGTCTGAACCTCGACGCAGCCCGCCGCGCGTGGCGAGCCGCACCACGCCAGGCACGTTCAGCGTGGTCAATTGCGCGATGGCGTCGAGCACCCGCTGCGCGACCGTGACGCGTCCCCGGTGGGCAGGCGCGAGACCTGCCCCTACGTCGGGCGCCGTCGCGCTTTCCGAGACGTTTTCAGCAGCCACGCGGTGACCTCCTGTGCCATCTTACTGCATCGCCAGCCCGCCGTCGACCGACAGCGTCTGGCCGGTGATGAAAGCTGCTTGGTCGGACGCAAGGAAGGCGACGGCATACGCCATCTCTTCGGCGGTTCCCCAGCGGCCCAGCGGCGTCGCTTTGAGCGCCGCTTCTTTCAGATCGGCGGGCAAGTCTTTCGTCAGCTCCGTTTCGACGAAGCCCGGCGCCACGGCGTTCACTGTGATATGGCGGGGGCCAATCTCTTTCGCCAGCGACTTGGTGAATCCGATGAGACCGGCTTTCGAGGCGGCGTAATTCGTTTGTCCCGGGTTGCCCGCGATGCCGGCGACCGACGTAATGTTCACGATACGGCCGTACTTCTGGCGCATCATCGGTCGCAGCGCGGCCTTGCTGCAGTTGAAGGCGCTCTTCAGGTTGGTCGCCAGCACCAGGTCCCAGTCTTCTTCCTTCATCATCGCCAGCAGCATGTCGCGCGTGGTGCCGGCGTTGTTCACCAGAATGTCGAGGCGGCCGAACGTTTCGGTGGCGGCCTTGATCAACGCCTGGGCCTCGTCGAGCCTGCTCACGTCGGCCTTCACGGCGATCGCTTCACCGCCCGCGTCTTTGATTACGTTCACGACTTCCCCGGCCGCACCGGCGCTGGCATTGTAGTTGACGACGACTTTCGCCCCCCGCCTGGCCAGTTCTATCGCGATCGCCCGCCCGATTCCGCGCGAGGCTCCCGTCACGACGGCCACTTTGTCCTTGAGCTGCATGGCCCCTCCAAGTCTCAAACTTCAAACTTCGAACTTCAAACTTCCAATCTCTAATCTCCAATCTCCAAAAGCTTGACTCGCGCCAGCTCCTCGATCACGCCGATCACTGCCGAGTTGTCCAGGTCGCCCTGGCCGGCGGCCACCAGCGCGGCAAACAACTGCGCGTTCACGGCGGTCGTTGGCAACGGGATGCTGTATGCCTTCGCCGAATCGACGATGATATTCAGGTCTTTCAGCATCATCGACGACTTGAAGCCCGGCGCGCGGTTACCGGCGAACAAGCGCTGCGGCTTGGTGTCAAGCGTCCAGCATTGCGCGGCGCCCGCTTTGATCGCCTCGACGACTTCGCGCGGATCGGCGCCAGCCTTCTGCGCGAATACGAGCAGCTCGCCCATCGCCACCATCTGCGCGGCGACCATGATCTGGTTGCACGCCTTGGCGATCTGTCCCGCGCCGTGATCGCCGATGAGCGTGATTTTCTTGCCGAGCCTTTCAAAAATCGGCAGGCACTTCTGGAACACATCGGGTTTGCCGCCGGCCATGATCGTCAGCGTCGCGTTCTTCGCGCCGACGTCGCCGCCGCTCACCGGCGCATCGAGGTTCTCCACGCCGGCGTGGTGCTCGGCCTCGGCGATGCGGCGCGCCGCGGCAGGCGCGATCGTGCTCATGTCGATGTGGATCATCCCCGGCCGCGCGGCCGCCAGGATGCCTTGTTCGCCGAAAGCCACAGCTTCAACGTCCGGCGAATCGGGGAGCATGGTGATCACGACGTCGCTCTCCGCCGCCACGCCCTTGGGGTTGTCCGCCGCGCGCCCGCCCTGCGCGACGAGTTCGTCGACGGCTGCCCTACTGCGATTATGCACCGTGACTTGATAGCCGGCCCTCACGAGATGGCCGGCCATGGGTTTGCCCATCAGGCCGAGGCCGATGAATCCGATTCGGGGAACCGAGATCATGACGCCACCAGCCATTCTATGCCCGCTGGGTCGCCGACACTCATCGCCGTCACACTGGGATCGATGCGGCGCACCAGTCCGGCGAGCACGTCCTTCGGCCCGACTTCGACGAAGCGCGTGACGCCCTGGGCAGCGAGATACTGGATGGTCTCCGTCCAGCGCACGGGCGCGGTGAGCTGCGCCTCAAGCTCGTCGCGAATATCGACGAAGTCGATCGGCCGGGCGTAGACGTTGCCGACAACCGGAATCTTCATCGGAGCGAACGCGACCGAATCCAGCTCGCCTCGGAACGAGCGGACGATCGGCTGCATGAGGTGCGAATGCGCAGCGATGCTGACGGCCAACGGGATGACGCGCCGCGCACCCTTCGCCCTTGCCAGTTCCATCGCTTTGTCCAACGCGGCCTTGTCGCCTGAGATAACGATCTGGCCGGGCGAGTTGTCGTTCGCAATCTGGACGCGCTTGCCTGTCCCGGCCTCGGCCTCGCGGCACGCATCGGCCAGCGTCTCACGGTCGAGATTCAGGATGGCAGCCATTCCGCCGGGAGCGAGCGCGCCGGCTTGCCTCATGAGGCGGCCGCGCTCGCGCACTAACTGGACGGCGTCCGCGAATGCAAGCGCTCCGGCGGCGACGAGCGCCGTGAATTCGCCGAGGCTGTGTCCGGCGAGAAAGGCCGGCCGCGTCTCCGGCGCGCGCGCTTCGACGACGCGCAGCGCGGCGACGCTGTCGATCAGAATGGCCGGCTGCTGATTGATCGTGTCGGTCAGTTCGGCTTCCGGCCCTTCGAAGCACAGCGCGGACACAGGAAAGCCCAAGACCTCGTCGGCTTGGGCGAACACGTCGCGGGCTTCGGGATACGTCTCGGCAAGCGCCCGGCCCATCCCCACGTGGTGGGACCCCTGGCCGGGAAAGAGAAAGGCGGTGGCGGCGGACGTCACCCGTCAACTCCCTGTGATGTGGATATGGAAATGTTCGAGGCAGCAGCCCGTGATGCGCGCCGCCGGCCGGCAGGACTAACGCTGCGACTTGCTCTTCTTGGCTGCCCGCGCTTCCACGTCGATCACTTCAACACCACGGTACTTGCCGCATTCCGGACAGACCTGGTGAGGTCGCATCGCCGACTTGCAAGAGGGACACACGCTCAGCGATCCGGGCTTGAGCGCCAGGTGACTGCGACGGCGATTGCGCGCCCCCTTGGATAGCTTTCGCTTCGGTAAGGGTGTCACGAGAATCTAAACTCCTTCTGGAACTGAGTGCCAACGTATTATAACAGAGCGGAAAGGCGTGTCAAGAATTCGATGATGGCGCTTCTTCGGACGCCGAGCGCATGGCCGCGGCCTGGTGCTCGGCCTGCAGCTTGGCCAGCCCGTTGCGCACCACGCTCAGCGTCTTGGTCAGATTAATATCCAGCTCGCTGAGAACCTGCATGACGTAGTCGTCGGCGTCGGCCTTGATGACCTCCGCATCGCGGCGGGCGCGCTCGACGATCGTCTCAGCGCGGGATTCGGCGCTGCGCGTCAATTCGTGGTCGGAGACGAGTCCCGACGCCTCCTCGCGCGCCAGATCGACGACGCGCCCGGCTTCCTCGTGGGCCTGCGCGATGATCCGATCGCGCTCCTGGTTCACCCGCTTGGCTTTCTTGATTTCGTCCGGGATGGCGATTCTCATCTGGTCGATGAGGTCCCAGGCGCGCTGCTCGTCGACCACAACCCCTTTCGTCAGGGGCAGGTGGCGGCCTTCGTTCAGCAGGGCTTCGAGTCGGTCGATCAGGTAAAGGATGTCCACGATGTCCTCCCGGCGAGGCAGATGTGGGCGCGTCAATCGGCGAGCGAGGCGGGCGCGATGCCGTGACT
This sequence comes from Anaerolineae bacterium, assembly GCA_035693785.1. Taxonomy (GTDB): domain Bacteria; phylum Chloroflexota; class Anaerolineae; order Fen-1058; family Fen-1058; genus DASSFZ01. The sequence goes on from DASSFZ010000163.1 coordinate 7,900, forward strand.
CTTGCCGGCCAGCGCGGCCGCCTTTCGCGCGAGTGCGCGCGCCGCCGGCGGCGGCACCATGCCGGAGACGTCGCCGCCCAGCAGCGCGACTTCGCGCACCGTGCTCGAGCTCAGGAATGCGTACTCGCGGCTGGTCATCAAGCAAATCATTTCGAGATCCGGAGCGAGCTGCTTATTCGTCAGCGCCATGCGCCATTCGAGCTCGAAGTCCGACACCACCCGCAATCCCCGTACGATGACCTGGGCGCCGGCCTCACGGGCGAAGTCGACCGTCAGGCCGCTGTAGGACGTGACGCGTGTGCGCGGGATGCCGGCGACCGCCTCCCGCGCCAGCGCCAGCCGCTCGTGAATGTCGAACAGCAAGTTCTTCATCGGGCGATCGTACACGCCGACGATCACTTCGTCGAAAATCGCGGCGGCGCGGCGGATGATGTCGAGGTGGCCGTAGTGAATCGGGTCGAACGAGGCGGGGTACACGGCTTTGGTCATTCGGAGTTTCCTATACGATTCAAGTTGTGTAAGTATATCACGCTAAAGGCCAAAGTCGTATTGCGGGTGAGCTCGACTGTACTGAAGCCGCCATTGTAGAGCGTTTGAGATCGTGAGATAACCCAGTCTTGCTGGTAACGCTATACCCATTATAGAACAGCCATTCAGATCAGGCGAATTTGGAAACTTCGCGGCGACACGCCTTCAAGTCGGTGTCAATTGTCGCATGCTGTCCGAATCCCTGATCTTGTGTTATCATAACACATGCGGCTGCGTGACTTTGCTCGTGCACAGCAGTGTTCATATTGGCTATTTGATGGAGGCTCGATGTTCGATCCGACAACCCACTGGTTCTACTCTGGCAAGATGCCCAGCCCAGGCGCGATTGCCGAGAACATGCGTCACGAATTCTGGGAGCAGCATGTGTACGGCGTCTGGTTCACCTGCACGCGCACAGAGAATCCGCATTTGTTCCGGGGTTTGTGGCAGAATAAGCAGTTCGAAGTAGAGATGGAACCGCGTAGGTACGTCATTGTCCGCTCTAAGGAAGAGCTGCCGTGGATTATTGAAGGCTTCAAACGTGGGCTGCGCAGCGTGCCGACCTTCAAGTACCAGGAGGCTGACGGCCGTTTCGCGGTAGAATGGCGGATTGATGGCCGCGAGGCGCGTTGGCAATCCATGCAGGGCAAACCCGCGTTCAAGAACCTGAAGCGGCTGGACATGCGCCCCGGCGCATGACCCGATGTTTTGGGGGAAGCCACGGCGGTTGATTCTACTCCAGGTTGACGTGAGAGGGTGGCAGAGCGCCACCCTCTTTTCGTTTTGACACATTCTCCGCATATAGGTATCCTTGCGCCGATGTCATTCGACGTTGCACGAATCCACGTTAGGGGCGGCGATGGCGGAAACGGCGCTGTGTCTTTCCGCCGCGAGAAATATGTACCGTTCGGCGGGCCGGATGGCGGCGATGGCGGCCGGGGCGGCAGCGTCTACCTTGTCGTCAATCCGCAGATGAACACGCTGAACTACTTCCAGCGGCACCGGCGTTTCAAGGCCGCTCCCGGCAGGCCTGGCCGCGGCAAGGATCAGACCGGCGCGGATGGTCATGATGTGACGGTCGAGGTGCCGTCGGGCACCGTCGTGCGCGACGCGGGCACGGGCGCCGTGTACGGCGATCTCGTCAAACCCGGCCAGCGGCTGCTCGTCGCGCGCGGCGGGCGCCCCGGCAAGGGCAATGCACGTTTTGCGACGCCGACGAACCAGGCGCCGCGCATGGCGACGAACGGCGAGCCTGGCGAAGAACGAGCTCTGCTGCTCGAGCTCAAGCTCGTCGCCGACGTGGGCCTGGTCGGCAAACCCAACGCTGGAAAGTCCACTTTTCTGGCGGCCACGACGGCCGCGCGTCCCAAGATCGCCGACTATCCGTTCACGACGCTGCAGCCGAATCTCGGTGTCGTCGATTTCGGGGCCGACGATGGGTTTGTGCTGGCGGACAGTCCCGGCCTGATCGAGGGTGCGAGCCGGGGAGCGGGCCTCGGTCACGAGTTTC
>DASSFZ010000164.1:0-5872 GCA_035693785.1 Anaerolineae bacterium
CGCCGCCCGCTGCGCCGGCCGGCCTGCACGTCGTGGCGGCTTCGCCCGCAGGCATCGAGCTGGCCTGGGATGCCGTGCAAGGCGATCCTTCGCTGTACGGCTACGAAGTGCGCCGCAGCGACACGCCCGGCGGCCCGTACACCACGCTCGCGCTCGTCACGGGCACAAGCTACGTCGACGCGACCGTCGTCGAGAACGCGACGTACTATTACGTGGTGCGCTCCGTCGACACGTCGTTCAACCGCTCGGCGGACTCAGGCGAAGTGCAGGCGACGGCCGTGCTACGCACCGTGACCGTCATGTTCAACGTGACTGTCCCGGCCCACACGCCGGCCGATCGCTCGGTCTACATCGCCGGCACGCTCAACCGGCTCGATGGCAACCTGCCAGAGTGGGACCCCGGCGGTGTCGTGCTCACGCAGGTGGACAGCACACACTGGGCGATCACGCTCACTGGCAAGGAGACGACGCAGATCGAGTACAAGTACACGCTCGGCTCGTGGGACTATGTGGAGAAAGGCGCATCCTGCGACGAGATCGCCAACCGCCAGCTCACCTTGAGCTACGGCAGCAACGGGACGCAGATCGTCAACGACACGGTCCTGAACTGGCGGAACAGCAACCAGTTTGGAGGCCCGTGCGGCAACTGAGCGAGACGCCGGAACGCGCGACGCGGGAGCCAGTATGGCTCCCGCGTCGTGTTTGCATCGTGGCTCAATATGGATTTTAAGGAGCTCTGTCAACGAATGCCCAACGAATAAACGAATTCTCTGGCGCGCTGAAGCTCATTCGGTTATTCGTTGCCAATTCGTTGACAGTTTGCCCGACCTCCTCGAAACCCATCAAGGGTCTTCATTGTAACTGCTTAGCCACTTGCAGTGTGTCATTCCGAGCGCCCCAACCGTGTCATTCCGAGCGCAGCGAGGAATCTCTCCTCCGACCGGCGCACGCGGCGCACGGGGGTAGAGATGCCTCGTCGTGCCTCCTCGGCATGACACGCCTGGCGCCGATCGCTCCGCCATATCATTCCGAACGCCCCAACCGTGTCATTCCGAACGCCCCAACCGTGTCATTCCGAACGCAGTGAGGAATCTCTCGCCCGACCAGTGCGCGCCGCGTACCGGGGTCGAGATGCCTCGTCGTGCCTCCTCGGCAGGACACGCCTGGCACCGATCGTGCGGCACGCCAGTTTCTGCCGGGCTTGGCAGCCCAGCGTGAGCAAGGCCCGGCGCTTTCAAATGCGAACAGGTATAATTCGCCAGCATGGATCTGTATCACTTATTCGCCAAACGCACTCTCCCCACTGACTACTGATCACTGGCAACTGATTACTGATGACCGGCAACTGATTACTGATGAATCTATTCCACTCATTCGCCAAACGCTCGCTCCCCCAAGTCGACGGCACAATCACCCTGAGCGGCCTGCACGCCCCCGTCGAAGTTATTCGAGATCGCTGGGGTGTGCCACACATTTACGCCGAGTCGATTGAAGACGCGCTCTTCGCGCAGGGCTTCGTCCACGCGCAGGATCGACTGTGGCAAATGGACGTGAATCGCCGCGCCGGGCAGGGCCGCCTGAGCGAGTTCTTCGGCGCGATGACGCTCGCACTCGACCGCTTCGCGCGCACGGTTGGATTCGCGCGCGCGGCGCAGGCCGAGCTTGATGCAGCCGATCCCGAATCGCTGCGCCTGCTCGACGCGTACGTCGCGGGCGTGAACGCGTGGGTCGAACGGGGGCAGCGCCCGGTCGAGCACCGCCTGCTGAGAACGAAGGTCGAGCCGTGGACGCGCCTCGACACAGCCTCGTGGGGATTGCTGCTGGCGTGGGGACTGTCGTGGAACTGGGAATCGGAGCTTGAACGGCTTGCGCTGTGGAAATGGCTAGGCCCGGACGAGGCTGCCGCGATGGAATCCGAATATCCTGACTCGCAGGCGTCCATCCTCGCCGAAACGGACGGCGTCGAAGACATAGGCGCGCATTTGCTCGACGCATATCGCCGGCTGAGCGGCTGGCTGCTGCAATCCGGCGACGGCGCCGGCAGCAACAACTGGGTGTTGAGCAGCGAGCGCACGGCGACCGGCAGGCCGATGCTGGCAAACGATCCGCATCTGCGCCTGACACTGCCGTCGATCTGGTACGAGAACCATCTGATCGTCGCGCCTCCAGTTCCTTCAGTTCCTCCAGTTCCCGCAGCCCGCAAACCTCACAGGTCTTCGAGACCTGTGAGGTTTCACGTCACCGGCATCACCCTGCCGGGCGTGCCGGGCGTGATCCTCGGCCACAACGAGCGCATCGCCTGGGGCGCGACGGCGACGGTCGCCGACACGCAAGACCTGTACCTCGAACGCTTCGATCCAGGTGACCCATCCCGCTACCAGACGCCGGGCGGCTGGGAAAAGGTTCAAACGATCCGCGAATCGATCCGCGTTCGATTCCGGCGCAGAGCCGTCGAGCACGTGGTGCGCGTCACGCGCCACGGGCCGATGATCGACGATATCTGCGGAATGACCGTCCGGTCGCAACTACCTTCGTCGCCCGCGCCTGCTGGCGCGACATATCACCTTGCACTCAAGTGGACCGCTCACCAACCCGGCGGCTGGCTGCGCGCTCTCTTCGCGCTCAACCGCGCCGCCGGCTGGGAATCGTTCAAAGACGCGCTGCGAGGATGGCACGCCCCGGTCGTCAACATGGTGTACGCCGACGTAGACGGTCACACAGGTCACCGCGTCGTAGGCCGGATACCCCTTCGGAGGCGAGGACATGGACTGATGCCGGTCGCCGGATGGACAGACGAGCACGAATGGATCGGGGAAGTCCCGTTCGACGAGCTGCCCCAGGCGCTCGAGCCGGAAACGTTCGTGACGGCAAACAACCGCATCGCCGGGCCGGAGTACCCGTATTTCATCAGCACCGAATGGCTGAACGGCCAGCGCGCAGCGCGCATCCGGCAGAGGCTCGACGCGCGCGAGCGCGTCTCGATCGAGGACTCGTTGTCGATCCAGATGGACGTGAAATCGCCGGAAGCCGCCGAGACCGTCGAGCGCCTGCTGGCGCTCCAGCCGCACACCGAACGCGAGGCAGCCGCGCTCGAGCGCCTGCGCGCGTGGGATGGCACGCTCTCTGCCGAGAGCGTCGCGGCATCCATTTACGAAGTCACGCAAATCGAGCTGGTGCGCCTGCTGTTCGCAGAGAGGCTCGGGCCGGCGTTCGGCGGCTACATCGGCGACGGGCAAACCGAGCTGTTCGTCAACGTGAACTTCACCAACATCGCGCTCAGGCAGGTGAGGAAGATGCTGGGGACGCGGATCAACGCGGATGAGCGCGGGTATGAACTTCTGCGCGATGCGCTTCGCGCTGCCCTGGACAGGCTCACCGCGCAATTCGGCGCAGACATGGGGGCGTGGCAGTGGGGGCGGCTGCACCGGATCGAACCGGCGCACGTGATGTCAGAAATCGGGCTGTTTCTGCGTTTATTCAATCGGGGATCGTATCCCGCCGGCGGTGACGGGGACACCCCGCTGCAAGCCAACTTCCGCCCGGCCTGGCCGATCGAATCCGTCACCGTCGCGCCTTCGTATAGGGTCGTGTACGACGTGGGCGACTGGGATCAATGCGTCGCGGTGCTGCCGGGCGGGCAGTCGGGTCACCCGGCCAGCCCGCACTATTTCGACCAGTTCCCCCTGTGGCTCGCCGGCGAGGCGCGGCCGATGCCCTGGAGCCGAGAGGCGGTCGAGCGCGAGGCGGAGAGCCATATGCGCCTGGTACCGTCGAAGTAGACCTGACAGGTCTTGAGGTCCAACGCACGGCCAACACCGGCGGACAAGACCTGCCAGGTTTATAGCAGCACACCGGTACCATTGGGTTAGGTTGACTGGCAGCCATCACTTGTGTTACTCTATCGGCGGCCTTGAGGAGGCTCCGGTTTGTCCGCGCTGCTCGAAACGCTCGCCAGTTACGTGCCATCGCTCGTCGTGCGCTGGTACGCCGAACATCCTGACCCGATCATCACGCCCGGCGCCGAGCGCTTCCCCTCCGCGATTTTCTTTGCCGACATCACCGGCTTCACCGCGCTCACCGAGCGTCTCGCCCGGCTCGGGCCGGCCGGCGCCGAAGAAGTCTCCCGCCTGCTGAACGATTACTTCGGGCAGTTGATCGAGCGGGTCGACGCTCACGGCGGCGACGTCGTGAAATTCGCCGGCGACGCGCTGCTCGCGCTGTGGCCGGCCGTCGACGAGCCGCTGGAAGCTGTTGTGCGCCGCGCGGCGCAGTGCGGCCTGGCGGCGCAGGCGGCGCTCCACGACTACGCGGCGGCGCGCGACGTGCGCCTCTCGCTGCGCGTGGGCATCGGGGCGGGCGAGATGACCTCGGCACACGTCGGCGGGGTGAACGGGCGCTGGGAGTTTGTGGCGACAGGCGCGCCGCTGTCCCAAATCGGTGCGATCAAGACGGAAGCTCTGCCCGGAGACGTGATCGTGTCGCCCGAGGCGTGGTCGCTGGCAGGCCAATGGTTCACAGGTCACGCTCTGCCGACCGGCAGCATGCGGCTCGAGTCTGCACGCGATTCGCTGCCGCCGCGCCGGGCTTTGCGGCCGGCGCTCAAGGCCGAGATGGAGCTTCCGCTGCGCGCATACATCCCCGGCGCCATCCTCGAGCGCCTGGCGGCCGGCCAATCGGAATGGCTGGCGGAGCTTCGCCGGGTGACGGTGATCTTCGTCAACCTTCCGGGTCAGGACGATAAGGCGCCGCGCGGCCTCAAACAGGCGCAGATGATTACGCGCGCGCTGCAGAGCGTGCTGTATCGCTACGAAGCGAGCATCGACAAGATTAGCGTGGACGACACGGGCGCGAACCTGGTCGCCGCGCTGGGGCTGCCGCCCTGGACGCACGAGGACGACGCGGCGCGCGGCGCACAGGCCGCCCTTGCCATCCAGTCGCTGCTGCGCGAGCTGGGTCTGCGCCCGGCCATCGGCGTGGCCGGCGGGCTGGCCTTCTGTGGGTCGGTCGGCACGGCGGCGCGGCGCGAATACACGATGGTCGGCGACGTGGTCAATCTCGCGGCGCGGCTGATGCAGTCGGCTCGCGACGACATCTTATGCGACGCGGCGACGGCCCAGGCCGCGCACGCGCAGGTCGAGTTCGAATCCCTCCCGGCGATTCGAGTCAAGGGCAAGGCCGAGCCGGTCGCGATCTATCGCCCGATCCGCGCGGCCAGGGCGACCGCCCGCCCGCACGTGACGATGATCGGCCGGGCAGCCGAATGGGCGATGCTGTCGGAGCGCATGCAGAACCTGCTGCACGGCGAGCCGGGCGGGACGGTAGTGCTCGAGGGAGAAGCCGGCATCGGCAAGTCGCGCCTCGTCGACGAAGCGCTGCGCCGGGCGCAGGAGCTGGGCCTGGCCTGCCTGCTCGGCGCGGGCGACGCGATCGAGAAGAACACGCCGTATCACGCCTGGCGAGACATCTTCGTGAAGCTGCTCGGTCTGCACGCCGAGACCGATCCCGAAAACAGGCGCGAGCAGATTCTAGATCGACTGCGACACGATCCGCAGGTGGCAAGCCTGGCGCCGCTGCTCAACGTGGCGCTGCCCGTGGACTTGCCGGAGAACGAGACGACTGCAAGCATGACGGATCAGGCTCGCGGCGACGCCGCGCGCGACGTGCTGCTGCGCCTTTTGAATGACCTGCCTCGCTCCGAAGGGATGCCGGACGATCGGCGCCCGAAAGTGATCGTCCTCGAAGATGCTCACTGGCTCGACTCCGCCTCGTGGGCGCTCGCGCTGCTCGTGAGCCGGCGCTTGGAGCGATCGCTGCTCATCGTCACGGCGCGCCCGATGAGCGATCCGCCGCCGCCCGAGTATCTGCAATTGAT
>DASSFZ010000165.1:0-4353 GCA_035693785.1 Anaerolineae bacterium
CTCGACGTAATACTCGCCGTCGAACCGCCGAATCTCGTCCAGCGGCCGGTTAGCGCTCATCGCTTCCGGGAAACATCGGTGCGCCAATCGATGCGCCGATGGAAACGCCTGCCCGCCGAGGATGTGATCCCAGTGATGGTGCGTGTACACCCAAAACCTCGCAGGCTTCTCGCCCTGCTCGACGTACCAACGGATCGTCTCGATCTCGCGCGGCAGAATACCGGGGTCGATGATCAGCACGCCGTCGCTGCCGTTGACGACGCCACTTGTCATCATGAACAGTCCACTCGTAAACACGCGAATCTGCAAGCTCAACGATCACCCCCTAATCTCCAATCACCAATCCCTAATTACCAGCCATCAAACCTCAGAATGCCCCATAATTGACCGGCACGCTCATCATCGGCTTGACCTTCAGGCGGTCGTGCGTCTCGACGCCCAGCTTGGCCCAATACCCGGCGCGGTCTTGGGCGCCGTATACCCATTCGTCCAGCCAGGCTTGCGTCGCTTCCTGGCTCTCGCTGATCTTGTCCCATTCCAGGTAGAACGGGTTGTCGCGATCGTAGTAGCCCTGAGTATACGACGGGTGAGCGGCGAACGGAACCTCGCATACGGCGCTCACGATGAAATCGGGAAGCAGCGTGCGGTTCGGATCAGAACGAATCACCGATTCGTCTACGATTTCCTCGACCGTCAGGATCACCTTCTTGCTGGCGAACGCGGCTTCCTTCTGCTCGCCAATGATGCCCCAGAATTGTGCGTTTCCCTGGCGATCGGCGCGTTGAGCGTGAATGATCGCCACGTCGGGATTCAGTGCAGGCACCGTGACCAGCTCCGCGCCGGTGTAGGGACAAGTGATCGTGCGATACTGAGGGTTGGCCCGGCGCAGATCGTCCGACCCCGTCGGCCGCATGGGCAGGAAAGGCAGGCCGGAGGCGCCGGCCGTGAGCCGCGTGATCATCGCGAAGTGCGAATACTCTTCGTACTCCAGCCGCCCGGCCTCCATTTCTTTGCGCATCACGCGCAGCGATCCCACACCCGGGTTCCCGCTGTAAGAGAAGATCACTTTGCGCGCGCAGCCTGCCGCGACCATCTGGTCGTAGATCAAGTCCGGCGTGGCGCGCGCCAGCGTCAGGTCCTTCTTGCGCTGGCGAATGATCTCGTGACCCGCCGCGAACGGGATCAGGTGCGTGAATCCCGCGGCGTAGACCGTATCGCCGTCGTGGACGAACTGTGCAATCGCGTCGCCGAGCGGCATCACTTTGGACATGCTTGACTCCATTCGTCGGCGTCCGCAGCCGTGCAGCACGCAGACGCCCGGTCGGATATGTCATGCAAAGCTTGCTCAATGGCAAGTGTCGGGTTGTAACCGATGACGCTTTGCATCAGGGCAAACCGCTGATGTACATTGAATATACGAAGTCCATAAACGACTGGTAGTCCTCAACTCGGTCGTCCGGCACGTCGAAAAAGATTCCAACCAGGTGCGTGTCGAACGTTTCGACGTACCCGATGATCTGCTGGTCGGCTTGCCGCAGCGTGAGCTTGAGCCGGCCGTCGGACTGCGGCTCGCTCGCCAGCACCTCGACGACCAGGTTGAATCCGGCATGGAGCGTAGCGAGCGTCTGGTCGACGAGATCGGCCCGGTCGATCTCGCGACCCAGGTCGCGCTGCACGAGCCGAATGGACATGCGCCCGAAGCGCGACCGAACTTCGGTGCCGAACCTGCTTCGCTGACGCGGCCAATCGATGGGGACGACCAGGATGTAGTAGACGTCCTCCAGAATGTCGAAATACGCACCGCGCACCACCTCCGGGTCGAACTCGAACGATTCCGCATAGGGCAGCAGGGCCATGCGCAGCCGCGGCCAGAAAGCCTCCGGGCCACTGATGATCACACCCGACAAGGCCAGCTTGGTGTCGCGGAACACGGCCAGGCCAGCGTGGTTCTGCTCGCCGCGGCTGTATCGGAAGCCGACCTCGAACGCGCCGTCAGCGCGGTGTTCCTGCCCGGTAATCTGATAATCGTCCGGCCGCCGCAGCAGATTGGCGGTCAGCCTTGCAACCACGCGCAGGCCTTCTTCGTTGCCAAAGCGATGATCGAGCAAGCCCACGTATGCCACGATCGTCGCCTGGCCGGTCGGGTCGGTGAAGATCCCCAGTGCCTCGGTGGGCACCTGATCCTGGAGCCGGGTCCAGTCGTCTGGCACATCGATTGTGAACACCGTGGTGCGATGTTGGAACGCGACAGGGGCGCCCACCTTGACCGGGATGGGTCTGGCGCAGCCCGCCGCCCAGGCAGCCGCGACGCCGATGAGCAACAGGCGCTTCACGCTCATGACAACACTCCTGCTTCGTCCCACGCTTCGACACGCCGGAAACCGATCCGCCTCGCGCGTCCCTATAAGTCGTCTCACGGCAGGCCGGTGACGTACGTCGAGTAGATGAAGTCCATGAACGGCTGGTAGTCCGCCACGCGATCGACCGGTACCTGGAAGAACAGCCCGACGAAGCGCGTGCCAAACTGCTCGACGTAGCCGATGTGACGCCGATCGCCTCGTTCGAGCGTCACTTTCAGGCGACCGTCCGGCAGCGATTCACTGCTCGTGATTTTGGCGTTGACGCCGAAGTTCTTCCTCAACGAAGCGGCCGCCTGGTCGGCCAGCGCCGTCGCGCCAACAGGCACGCCCAACTCCTCTTGCACGACCCTGATTGACATCTGGCGATTGCGCGATTGCACTTCGACGTGGTCTGTCTCGCGGCGTTGCGCCCAATCGATCGGCGCGACCAGGACATAGTAGCTGTCCTCGACAGGCCAGAAGTAGATGCTGTGCACAATGCTCGAATCCACTGCGAACGAGTCGACGAACGGCGCGAGCGCGCTTTGCAGGTCGGGCCAGAGCGGCTCCGGGCCGGTGAGGATCACACCCGAGAGAGCCAGGTCCGTGTCGTGGAAGATCGACCGTCCTTTCATTTTCTGGCCGTCTTGGTTCGTAAACGTAAACATCACTTCGAACGCGCCGTCGGGCTGAAGGCGGCGCTGCTCGGTGACCTGAACATCGGCCGGCTGGCTTAACAGCGTCGACGCCAGCCCGTTTACGATCTCGAAGCCTTCCTCGTCGGTCAGCCGTCGCTCCAGCAGACCCACGTAAGTCAAAAGACTGACCTGTCCGGTGGGGTCGGTGAAGATGCCGAGCGCTTCGGTGTCGGCTGTGTCCTGCGTCAGTTTCCAACTGCGCGGCACGCGGATCGTAAACACGCCGGTGGGATGTTTCGCTACGATAGGATCATCCACCACGATAGGGCCGGGGTTGTTGCAGGCGGCGCAGAGCGCCAGCGCAGCGCCAACCCACAGAAGAAGCTTCCTCATGCACATGCCCTCATAGAGTGACGATCAGCCATGCCCCAGCCGCCATCCCTTCGCCTTCGCTCAGGGCAGGCCTTGCGCCGAGAGCGAGACGTGAGTAGTGCGCATTGCGACGAAATACGCAATACGCACTACGCGCATCCTGTGGATGATTCGATTCCGTCCTGGTGAGCGCCTACTTCACGTTGCGGATCAGCCAGGCGACCACGGTGTCCACCATCTGCCGGCGGTGGCGGCTGAACATGTGGTCCGCGCCGTCGATAATGACCAGCTCCGCCGTTCCGTTCGAGGCCCGGTGCAGCGCAGTGGCCTGATCGATCGACACGGCGTCGTCGGGATTGCCGTGGACGATCAAGATCGGCATCGATTTGATGTCGCCGATGACGTCGACGGGATTGCGCGTCGCTCCCAAAGCGCGGATCTGCCATTGAAGCTCCGTCGCGCTGGTGCCCCTGAGGAAGCGCGAATACTCGGTCGCCTGCTCGTGAGACAGGTACCACGTCCGCATGTTGCTGATGCCGCCGATCGTCACGGCAGCCTTCACGCGCGGATCGCGCGCCGCGCACACGATGGCCGCCCAGCCGCCCAGGCTGTGGCCGACCAGCGCCAGCCGTTCGCCGTCGACCGCATACTTGCCCGAAACCAGCTCGTCGATCGCGGCGCGCACGTCATCGGGAATGCCGGGCAGCGTGTAGTCGCCTTCGCTGCCCCACGAGCCGCGATAGTGAAAGACGAGCGCATTCCAGCCGGCGTCGCGAAGCGCCGAGGCAATGTCGGTATTCTTTTCGATGCCCGGTATGCCGTGCAGCACGACGGCCGTCGGGCGCGCGCCTTTGCCTGCGCCCAGGTACAGCGCGCCCAGCAGATTCTGACCTGCGCTCTGAAAGATGATGCCTTCGGGACCGCCGGACATAGTGGGACTCCTGCCTCACCCCTACCCCGGCCTCCGGCCACCCCTCCCCCTCTCCTGAACCAAAGGTTCAGGA
>DASSFZ010000166.1:0-12932 GCA_035693785.1 Anaerolineae bacterium
CCTGAGGTGCGGGATTTTCTTGCGGGCGATGAGCGAGTAGACCTTCGATTTCGAGAGCTTTAAGTACTTGGCAGGCATAGGGATGCCCGCTCTACGGGTTTGAAAACGCGCTCTGAGGGAATATCATGACGGATCTATCTCGACACCCACGTGTGTCTGTAGCGCACCTCCCGACGCCGGTACACCCCCTGCCCCGCCTGTCGGCGCACCTCGGCGGGCCTCAACTCTGGACGAAGCGAGACGACCAGACCGGGTTGGCGTTCGGCGGCAACAAAGTCCGCAAGCTCGAGTTCCTACTCGGCGAGGCGATCGCGCATCAAGCCGACACATTGATCACGACCGGCGCTGCGCAGTCGAACCACGCGCGGCAGACGGCCGCCGCCGCCGCGCGCGCGGGCCTGCGATGCACGCTCGTCCTGCGCGGCGAGCCGCCCGCAGAAGCAACGGGCAACGTCTTGCTCGATCACCTCCTGGGCGCAGACGTCGTGTGGGCAGGGGCGCGGCCCACACCCGAAGCCGTGGACGAAGTCGCCGCTGAGCTTCGAGCGCGCGGGCAAAGGCCGTTCGTCATACCGCTCGGCGGATCGACGGCAACCGGCGCGCTGGGCTACGTCGCCGCGATGCACGAATGGGTCGAGCAATGCCGGAGCGGCGGCCTCCAATTCGACGCGATCGTGTTTCCGACCAGCTCAGGCGGCACACAGGCCGGCATGGTCGTCGGCGCGCGCACCGCCGGCTACGACGGCCGCATCGTCGGGATCAGCGTCGATCATCGCGCCGGCGAGTTCAAGCAGGCGCTCGCGCCGCTCGCCACCGCAACGGCGCAGCGGCTGGACATGCCCATGTCTTTCGATCCGGACGAATTCGACGTACGCGACGACTACCTCGGAGGCGGCTACGCAGTGATGGGCGATGCAGAGCGCGAAGCGATTCGACTTGCGGCGCGCCTCGAAGGACTGCTGGTCGATCCGGTGTACACCGGCCGCGCGCTGGCAGGCCTGATCGATCTGATCCGCACAGGCGAGTTCGCTACCGGCCAGAATGTGCTCTTCTGGCACACCGGCGGCACGCCGGCGCTGTTTGCGTATGCAGAGCAGTTAGTCCGGTAGTCGGATAGTCAGTCAGTCGTTTGGTCAGATAGTCGGTTGGTCGAGCCATCATTGCGACAAAGCCCAGATTTCGCACCTTGCGCTCACTTTTGGCGGCGCTCGCGGCGGACGATCAATCCGCCGCCTTCGGCCGCCGGATGAATCATCCGGCGGGAGCAGGTGCGAAAAACAGGCAAAGCGTCAATCAGCATTTTGAGATGCGGCTACCACACCCGGCTCGCCCATCCGCTTATCCGTTGTGCGAAGCAATCCGTTGACACACTTGACGAATAGAACAAAAGTTCGTATACTATAGGCATGGACGTCGAGCAGAAGTTCGCACTGCTGGCCGACAACGCCACATTCGAGCCGAGCGAAGAAGTTCCTTCAGTTCCCCCAGTTCCCTACTCGATCGAGAGTACGGTTAACTCTGCGCTCAACCTGCCATCATGCCACACCGCCAACCCACGCCCCACCACCCCGCTCGTGTTCGGCGATCCGCGCAATGTCGAGCACAAGGACCGCGCCGGCGCCGCCGCGCGGCCGCACTCCCGCCCGACTGGGCAGGATCCTAAAGACATCTCGAACAGCGTTCACATGGCGGCCATGCCGGGCGGCAAGCGCCTGCCGATGCTCAAGACGATGCTCACCTCGGCGTGCGAGCGCGATTGCTACTACTGCCCGTTTCGCGCCGGACGTGACTTTCGCCGCGCCACGTTCAAGCCCGACGAGATGGCGAGTGCCGTCGACCAGATCGTGCGCAAAGGCATCGCACAGGGATTGTTCCTGAGCAGCGGAATCGCCGGCGGTGGGCCGCGCACGCAAGACAAGCTCATCGCCGCCGTCGAGATTCTGCGCCAGAAGCACGAATTCGCCGGATACGTTCATCTGAAGCTCATGCCGGGCGCGGAAGAAGATCAGATCCGCCGGGCGATGCAGATCGCCAACCGCGTGTCGATCAACCTCGAAGCGCCCAACACCGAGCGGCTGGCGCGCATCGCGCCGCACAAGCTGATGATTGACGAGCTGGTGCGGCCGCTGCGCATCGTCGAGAAGATTCGGCGCGAGAACGGCGGGCGCGGCCCGAGCCAGGTCACGCAGTTCGTCGTTGGCGGCGCCGACGAAAGTGACGCCGAGATCCTGAAGACGGTCGCTTATCTGCATCGCGAAGTGCGCCTGGCGCGCGCCTACTTCTCCGCCTTCCGTCCGCTGCGTGACACGCCGCTGGAAAACCACAGGCCGACCGATCCGCTGCGCGAGCATCGCCTGTATCAGGCCGACTTTTTGCTGCGCCAGTACAGCTTCACCTTCGACGACTTCACATTCGACGATGCGGGCAACCTGCCGCTTCAAGCCGATCCCAAGGCCGCGTGGGCGCAAGCGCACCTGGCGCACGCGCCGGTCGATTTGAATCGTGCCACGCGCGAAGAGCTGCTGCGCGTCCCGGGCCTCGGGCCGAAAAGCGTCGAGACGATCCTCGCCGCGCGCCGGCAGGGCCGTCTACGCGATCTCGGCCACTTGCGCCAACTAAACATTCTCGCCGAGCGGGCCGCGCCTTACATCTTGCTCGACGGGAAGCGACCCGCGCATCAACTGACCCTATTCGGATGACCGGCAGAGGACAAGCTTTCTGTCGTCCAGCGGCACATCTCATCCTTCATCCCTCATCCTTCATCCTTAAGCTCTCGGATGCCTCAGAAGCCATTCACGCTTTCAGCCGCGAAACTCAAACGCCTGCGAGACGAGCGCTACCGGCGCAAGCCCTCCCTGCGGCTCAAGTCGCCGGACGACGCGGTGTGCTTCGTGAACGAGCTGGGCTTCTGTTTCTTTTGGCCGATCCAGGGCATCGAAATGCCGAGCCTGTGGGCCGCCGTCGCCGGCGATCGACCCGTCGCCGACGAGCACGACGATCCGGGTCACATTACCTGGAATTGGAAAGATCAATCACTTGATAAGCGATGGTGGTATTACGGCAAGCTGCTGCGCGGCAAAGCCACCCTCGTCTCACTGGATACCCTGCCGTACTTCTACGCGCTCAGCGAGAACTTCGGCGGCGCGGATGACTATCTCGAGGAGTACCGCGCCGGCCGTTTATCGGCGGAAGCGAAGACGATCTACGAAGTGATCCGCGACGGCGGCGCGATGGACACCGTGCGCCTTCGACGCGAGGCGCGCATGGCGGCCGAGTCGAGCAAAGCGCGATTCGAGAAGGCCCTGACGGATTTGCAGAAGGGGCTGAAGATCCTGCCGGTCGGGGTGGCGGAAGCGGGCGCGTGGCGCTACGCCTTCGTCTACGAGCTGCTCGATCGGTGGTTCCCAGATGCGGCGGAAGCGGCGCGCCTCATCACGCGCGGCGCAGCACGCACCGCGCTGGCGAGACACTACGTGGAGAACGTCGTCGTCGCCACGCCGAAGGCGATCGCCCGGCTGTTTGGCTGGCGCAAGGATGATCTCGAAGCGGCGATCGCCACGCTGGTCGAACGGGGCGCGTTTATCACAGACATCCAGGTCGAGGGCGCGCGCGGCGATCACATTGCCGCCGCGACGCTGCTCAAACGATAGAACCCCGGTCTCTTGGCAGACCTGGCAGGTCTTAGAGACCTGCCAGGTCTATAGCAATTACGGGATGCACAGCCGTTGGCCGGGGTAAATCAAGTTGAGGTTGAAGATGTTGTTCACGGCCCCAATCGCCCACGGATTGGTTCCATAGATGCGTGAAATCCGCCACAGCGTCTCGCCGGGCCGCACGATGTGGATGGCACGGCATGCGGGCGGCGGAGGCGGCGGAGGCGGAGGCGGCGGTGTACCCGGGAACTGGCGCGCGCAGGTCGGGCCGGCCGGGATGTTGCTCCAGGGCACGTTCGGGATCGTCAGCACTTGCCCGGGGAACAACCGATAGGGCGCGAAAATGCGATTCGTCGCGGCAATTGCCCAGGGCAGCACGCCATAGGCGCGGCCGATGCAGAACAGCGTCTCGCCCGCTCGCACGACATGCCGGCCTGGTGTCCCGCCACCGGGCGTCGCCGATGGAGTCGGCGTCTGCGTAGGACCGGTTGGCGTGGGTGTCGGCGTCGAGCTTGGGCTGGGCGGAATAGGCGTCGGCGTGAAAGTCGGCCCGATTGGCGTGGGCGTCAGCGTCGGCGTCGAGGACGGAGTAACCACGGCGGCGGTCACCGTCACCAACCCATTCTGCGTCGTGCTCGGAATCTGCACTGCGCTTACATCGCTTAGGATGACGCCTGAGGGGGCAGCCGGCGTACCACGGAAAGTGATCGGCGCCGACCCCGCCGCCTTGCCCCTAAAGCTGATAATGGCTAGCGTCCCGCTTCCGCTCACCGCCGGGCGGCCGATCTGAGCCACGCTGAAGTCGATGGTCCCAATCGTGTTGTCGGCCTGGTTCTGCGTGACAAAGTCGGGGGTCAGCATACCGCCGTTGGTGATCTGCACGCCCGCCTGGCCGGCGTCCGAGTCGATCACTTCGAGCACGTTCGGATTGAACGCCAGATGGACCTCGGCGCCAAACAAGTTGGACACGTTGTCGACCTTGATCGATATCGAGACGATCTGTCCCGGTGCGATCGTCGCCGCAGCCGGATCGACACGCACGACCGTTCCACCCTGCGCGAACGCCGAGCCGAATAGCGCAAGCGTGACAACCAGTCCGGCGGTAATACCTGTCAGGTTCCAGGCACTGTTGCTTCGCATAATCCACCTCGGTGTTGGATTGCAGCCTGATCAACGGATCGATTGCGTCTCGTCACACGGCAGCACACAGTCCGTGCATCTTCGCTGCGACCGCGACCGCCGTGCGCGCTGGAGTGTGCCAGAGTCTACCACATTTGCCGCGCTTCAGCCAAACTCAAGAACAGGGCTACGGGATACACAGACGCTGTCCGGGGTAGATCAGGTTCAGATTATAGATATTGTTCCTGGCAGCTATTGTCCACGGATCGCTGCCGTACATGCCTGCGATCTTGTACAACGTGTCACCTGGCTTCACCACATACACGACACGACATCCAGCCGGAGACGGAGGCGGCGAAGCGACCGGAAACTGAGCCGCGCACGTCGGACCCGGCGGAATGTTCGTCCACGGTGCATCCGGGATCGCTAGCATCTGGCCCGGGTATACATAATACGGATACGCGATGTGGTTGACCGTCGCAATGGCCCATGGATTCACTCTGTAGGCGCGGCCGATGCAGTACAGCGTTTCACCAGCCCGCACCTTGTGGTAGCCTAGAATCGAACCATCATCCGGTGGCGGTGTGCAGGTGATCTGCCCGTGAGTGGCCGTGTTCGGCAGGTCCCGGCCATCCCTATCCACCAGCTTCGACCGTTCAAGGTGCAGCGGCGATGTTCCTTCTTTTAGGCATTTGAAGGTCAAGCGCACCGCATCGCCACTGCCGCTTGCCGGAGGGTCTGGCGCCTGCTGGGCGGCGATGTACTCGGCTGCGCCGGCGCCGCACGAATTCTTCGCCAGCACGCTCGGCTTCGGGATAACGCCGGGCAGTGAGGCTGTGCATTCGACAATCGCCGGATCGTAGGTTAGCTTGAGGTCCACTCCCCACAGATTCGTCGCCCCTTCGATCCGGATGGCGACCGTGGTGGAATTGCCTACAACCACTGTGGACGACGGAGGCGACACGAGTGCTTTGGCGCTGCCGGGCACTGTCGTGGGCGTCGACGTTGGCGTGGACGTCGTGGTCGGCGTCGGCGTGGAGGTATGGGTCGGCGTAGGAGTATAGGTCGGTGTAGGAGTATGGGTCGCCGTGAACGTCGGAGTCGGCGTGGGGCACACACCGACTGATCCATTCTGCGTCGTTGAAGGGATGAGAACGCCGGCTCCGTCGCTCAACAAAGCCGACGTAAAATCGATCGCCGACACGCCGGAGGCCAGACCCTTCAAGGTGATCTTGAGCAGCACGCCGCTGCCGCTGACCGGAGCCTGCGGCGGCATTTGCGTGATGGCAAAATCGATCCGGCCGCCGGTCGCGCTGCTTTGTAGCACGTAGTCTGGCGCAGGGAAGCCACCCGGCTGAATCTGCGCATCCAGCAGGAATGGATCGTAGGTGAGATGCACCTCGGCGCCGGCAAGGTTCGACGCGTTTTCGATGCGCACGTCGACGACGGTGGTCACACCGCACTGGACGGAGCTGCTTGCCGGTTCGATCCGCACGACCGTCCCGCCCTGCGCGCCCGCGCGCGGCGCCGCGAACAGGCTCACCAGCGCGAGCGCGCCTAAGCAGACGAGCACGACACTCCACGACACGACAGGCGGCGCGCGATGAGCGAGCGGCAATCGAATAGATCGCAATCGCGGGTTAGGCATGGCGCCCTCCTTCTGCCCTTCTTGCTAGTCCCACAGGCTCAGGCAGTGAAGGTGAAACTCGACGCGCAAGTGCGCGGGGACTAACACGGCGCTGCGGCGAAGACGGCCAAAGAGAGCAAGACCGTCAGCCATATGAGACGCTGCATTGGTTCATCCCCTGTGCGACTTCAGCCCCCGGCTTCTCCTCGAAGCCGGGGGGCGAGTCGAAGCGGCAAATGACTACGGCGCCCAGTTCGTCGGGCCGACTCTACCGAAGTTGCCCGCCGTGATAGACAGATCACTGATGTCCACCGTGCCGTCGTCGTTTATGTCGAAGGGGCTATCGGGCGGCGGCGGCACGGAAGTCTGCGAACCTTCCCAAGGCGCGATGCAGACGGCTGCAGACGACCGAACCGGAAGCCCGGCAGTGCCGAGGCGACCGATGATGGAGACGATGTCGAGAATGTTGACGGCGTTATCGCCATTCACATCGCCGCCGTGCAGGCGCGTTGTGCCGATGAGTGCCTGTCCAGCCGAGGCAAACACGTTGGACTTCTGCGCCTGAAGATAGCCGGGATACGACGCGCGCACCGTGTACGTGCCGGCGGTGGGCAGTGTAATCCGGAAGCCGCCTGCCGTGTTCACCTGCGCCGGCAGATCCGGAGGCGGGGCTACCAGTGTGAATCCGGGCACGGCGACGACGGCGCCATTCGTCGCATCGATCTGCGTGCAGCCGTCCGTGCCTGGGCCCACGTCCGAAGGCACACCTTGCCGGTCCACGATGCCGCCGATAGTCCCTCCCTGCACGATAGACACACCAGTCGCGCTAAAAGAGCTTATTGGAATGAGGAAGCCGTCCGCGTCGCTCAGTGCCGTGCGTGGCGACAGAGGGAAGGGCGGCGGCGCAATGACTGGGTTCAGGATCGTAAAGACGGCAAACCCAATGGCGACACCAGTCCAGTGCAGGCGGGCAACCGTGCCGGTCTTGTTCGTCTGCGCCGGTCCTACCAGTGACAAATGGATACACGGATATACGCCTCCGGGGCAGGTGCGGCCGGGCACCGTGATGCTGGGCGCGATGGTGTCGGGGGCGACGATCACTTCGTTCGCAGCCGGGACGGGGTTGACTCCGAAAAAGTCGCTTCTCAACTCTGCGGGCTGAACGCCGGGCAGCGAGCTGTCCGTGTCCACCGCGTTGACCAGAGCGGGATTGATGGACAGGTATAGCTCCATGCCGACCAGCCCGGGCCCGGTGGTATTGATCGTGACTTGAACGTCAGTCGTGAAGTTGCTGCCCACGGCCGGCGTCCCGGAGGTGACGCCGGTCACCGCGATTGCGGCGTACGTGCTGGGCTGCTGGGCACTGGCCGCCAGAGGGAATGCCGTGATGAGCAGTGCCGCGAGAATAAGGACGGTTAGCAAGCGCCGGGTCAACATGTGGATGTTCCTTTCCATACAGATCGTTGCAGCGGAATCCTTCTCGAGACGGATGAGTACACGTCAAACCCAGAGTAGCACAAACCACGCGCACTGTGAGTTCCGGTTAGGTTACTGCCAAGTTCCGGTTTGAATTGCCAGAGGGGCGAAGCGCTTCATCCATATACCATTTGCAAACAAAACCCGGCTCCAACGTCTGAGCCGGGTCTTGCAGAGACACCGCAGTACGAAGGACGAACGTTTGACGTTCGCCATTCCGCCATGAGCTATCAGCTATCTGCCCTCCGCCATCTGCTATCCGCCATCACGGCGTCAGGCTGAGCGTGCCTTCGGCATTCTGCTCGACGCTCGTGCGCTCCCACCACATCGGCGCGAACTCGATGTTGAGCCAGCGCTGGATCATGTCGTCGTAATGCGGATGGTACGGCAGGCCGCTCTGGCCGGTGGTGTGGATGAAGCGCGACGCGTCGAGATTGCCCATGTCGACGATCTGGCGCAGCGACGGGCCGCCCCTCGACTGGAAGATAGACGTGAACTCGGGCGCAGGGTCGTCGGGATCGTCCGGATACGCCTGGCCGAAACTGGTGCCATTGTTGTTAACCAGCTCGGCTCCGCCGTTCACGTCGAACGGCCCACGGTTGAAAATGAACGCGACTGGGCTGTCGCCCAGCGCCTGGCTGGCGAACGTCACCCGGTGCAGCAGGCCCCACTTCCAGCCCGCCGGGTCGGCGCCAAACTCGGCCGTGAGCACGGCTGCGGCGTCCGCTAACGACTTCTCCAGAATGTCATCTCGCGTCTCGACCACGTCGGGCGTCGTCTTGTCATCCCACCACCCCGCATCGGGCTGCGCCAGCAACTGCGTCACCGCCTGGCTATTCACGTCGCCGCCGTCGACGTAGTCAGCCGCAAGGTCACCGAGATCGTCGTCGAAGGTGTTGCGCAGCAAGTACAGCCAGAACACCTCGTAGGCGGCCGCGCCTGTGCTGTCGATAACGTCATTGAAATCCCAGCTTCGGATGGCGTCGAGCGCCTTCTGCGCGTCGCCGTCGACGGCGAGACCGTCGAGATAGACCACGATGTCCGGCGCGGACAGCTTGAAATTGTCACCCTGAATGGCCGCCATGTCGTCCGGGCTGAGCTTGTCCTTCGCCTCGATGAGATCGACGATGCGCCGGGCGCGGTAGCCACGGTTCCATTCCGTCGTCAGGAAGTACGGGTAGTCCGGCTCGACGACCGCGTTGTTCGCCGTGGCGATGTATCCCTGCGCCGGGTTGAAGGCAGACGGCAGTCCATCGAATGGTATGTAGCCGGTCCACTCGTACTCGCCGGTCCAGCCCGGTACCGGCAGCAGGCCATCGCCGCGGGCGCGGATCGGGATGCGGCCCGGCGTCTGGTAGCCGATATTGCCGTCCACGTCCGCATAGACCATATTCTGGCTGGGCGTGCCGAAGACACGCAGCGCCTCGCGGAACTCTTCCCAGTTCTGAGCGGCGTTAAACCTCAGCACGGATTCGAGCGTGTGCTCCGGTGCATTGATCGCCGTCCAGGCGAAAGCGACCGCGTACTGTGGATCGATCTCCGCCGCGGTCGCGTCGACGTCGCTGATGAGCGGGCCGTGCCGCGTGTAACGCACATTGAGCGTGATCGTCGTGGTGTTCGACGTTTCGTCGTATTCGGCGGTCTCGTTCGGCGACGGCTCGTACTCTTCAGGCAGTTTGCCTTTGATCGTCCACGTCTCAGGAACGATCGTCAGATCGAGCATCGTACCCTGGAACTCGTACTGGTTGCCGTCGACCTTCTCCAGAAACAGGTCTTGCACGTCCGGGCCGACGTTCGTCATGCTCCAGGCGATGCGCGCGTTGTGGCCGATGATGATGCCGGGCGCGCCCGGCAGCGACGCGCCGATCACGTCGAAGGGACAGTCCGGCCCAACCGGCTCACAGTGGAGACTGTTGAAATACCATAGCGCCGGCATCTGGTAGCCGAGGTGCGGATCGTTGGCGAGCAGGGGCATGCCGGTCGTCGAGCGGCTGCCGGCGACGGCCCAACTGTTCGAGCCTATGTCGTTGCCGCGTGGGCCGCTAATTTCATCCAGTGTGCGCAGTTCACGTACCTCGGCCGGCACGCGCTCCCAGGCGACATCTTCGGGCACGATGATCGGCCGCTTCTCGTAATCGTAAGGCGGCTCTAGATCGGCGATCATGGTCTTGCCCTTTTCCTCGCCGAACTTCGCGAGAATCTGCGAGCGCAGCCACTCGTTCTCCCAGTTGCCGCTCAACCGCCAGGCCATCACCTTGGCCCATTGCAGCGAGTCGACCGGCGTCCACGGGTCTGGCTTGTATCCCGGCCCCTTGCTGCCGAACAAGCCGACGATGAAGAATTCGATCGGCAGGCTGTCCTGGTGCGTCGAGATGAAGGCGTTGACGCCGTCGGAGTACGCCTGAAGGACCGCCTGAGACTGTTCGCTCGCGGCCTCAAAATCGGCCTCGGCCGCTCGGCGCCAACCGAGCGTGCGGACGAACTTGTCTTGCTCGAGCGCTGACGCCGATGGGCTCAGCTCGGAGGTGCGGCCGGAGATGCCCATGCGCCCGGCCTCTATTTCCCACAGGCGATCCTGCGCGTGAACGTAGCCTTGCGCAAAGAAGAGATCGTGCACGCTGCTCGCATAAATGTGCGGAATGCCGAACTTGTCGCGAATGACGGTGACCGGGGCATTCAACGCGGCCAGTTGCGTGGTGCCATCGGTCTGGGGCAACGGGCGGCGCGCCAGGTAAAAGAACCCCCCGACGCCGACCATGCCGAGGACGATGACGACGATCAAGACAAGCACAAGGACTGTGCGAAGTATGCGCATTTTGCCTCCATACCGTGATGCAGGGCGGGGATAATGTCTTTGTAACATACTTCACGACGATTGTCAAAGCCGACAAGGTTCACTATAATCCATGCCGTGAGTCGATTCGTCCTTTTCGCCCTGTTCGTGTCTTGTGCCACCGCCATCCTGGGCTTGCCTTTAGCGTCTATTCCGCAATGGCAGTCGCCCGTCGCCACGCCTGCGCCCCCAGCCAGTCCGCTGCCGACGTCAACTTCGACGGCCACGCTCGAGGCAAGCGGGGCGGTCACGTTCCTCCTCGTCGGGATCGCCGTCGGGCTGATCCTCGGCGCCGCCGTCGTCTTGATCGTCCAGCGCGCAGCTCCGAATGAACGATAGGCCGCGCAGCCATTCCACAACGGGGAATCTGGCCGGGCCGCCGCGCCCCGTGTCGTGGCTGCTGCTCGTGATCCTGTTCGGTTTCGCCATTCGCTTCGCCGCGATCGACTTCCAGAGCTTGTGGCGCGACGAGATCGACGCGGGCGGCTTCGGCGCGCCTGAGATGCGTATGGGCGAGGTGTTGGCTGCCGGCGACTTTCAAACGCTCGCGCAATCGCTCACCCAGGGCGGGTTCAACGGGCCGCTGTATTTCATCGCGCTGCAGCAGTGGACGCGCGTGGCAGGCGACACGGCTTTCGCGCTGCGCTTCCCGTCCGCCCTTTTCGGCGCACTCGCCATTCCCCTGATCTACGTCCTGACCCGTCGCCTGCTGCGTGGGACGCCCATCGACGGATTTTCTCGCCACGTCGCCTTGATCGCCGCCTGGCTGGTGGCCACCTCGCCGTATTTCGTGTGGTATTCGCAAGAGGCCAAGATGTACACCGAGGTCACGGCCTTGGCGATCGCCGCGATCTACGCGCTGTGCCGGGCCGTCGACGCCGCGGAGAGCCGGCGCGCGTGGCCGTGGTGGGCACTCGCCGTCGCGGCGACCACGCTGGCGATGTATAGCCACATCCTGGCCGCACTGCTGATCGGGGTGGAAATCGCACTATTTCTCCTGTGGTGGCCGCAATCGAAGCGGCATTGGCTGGGTGGCTTGATCGCGCTCGCCGCGCTCACGCTACCCTACTTGCCACTCATCGGGTGGCAACTGACGTATGCTTTGACTCCAGGCAGTCAAGGCTTCGCGTTCTATCGCTTCGACCAGATCCTCCAGGTGATGCTCGCCGCGTTTGCCAACGGCGTGCAGCCCTTCGATTATTCGCTCAGCACTATCGGGGTCGAGTGGGATGCCGGCCCGATGACGCCGGCGCTGCGCCCGACGATGTGGGGGCTGTGGCTGCTGAGCTTGCTGGCGATCGCCGGCGCAGTCACCTGGAGGGACAAGAGGGATCGCAGCCAGCGCATCGGGTTGGCAGCGTGGGCGCTCATCCCGATGGCGATCATCGCGCTGGTGTCGCTCAACCGGCCCATTTTTACGGATCGATACCTCATCTGGATCGGACCGGCGATCTACTTGCTGGCGGCGCTGGGGATCGTCGAAGCAGGACACTGGAACCGGGCGCTGGGGCGCGCAGCGCTCGTCGCCATCACGGGCGTCGCGCTCGTCAGCACGCTCGCGCAGTCGACCGCACCTTATAAGGCCGACTTCCGATCGGCGGCGAGCTACGTGGAGAAACACTATCGGGGTGAAGTGATCGTCTTCCAGATTCCGTACGGCCGGTACAACTTCGATTACTACTTCGAGCCGCCATTTCCATTTCTGGAAGGCCCGTACACGAATTATCGCAATCCCGACGGCAGCTACCAGATCGACCCTGCGGCGGCGGACGCGCACATCGCCGGCCAGCTCGGGGGGATCGAGTCGGTCTGGCTGGTGGCAACCGAGGTGGAGATGTGGGACGAGCGCCACCTGCTCCAGGAGTGGCTGGGACGCAACGGGCGCGTTACCGACCAAGCGGACTTCATGCGCGTAACCGTCGCGCGGTACGAGCTGGGTCCGTGAGACGAGGCGGCATTCCTGTTCACTATCGTGCTTTCAGAACCACGTTCAACGTAAGCGTTTCACCCTCCCGCCACACCGTGAGCGTCGTCTGCTCGTCGATCCTGTGGCGGATCAACGCGTTGATGAAAGACACGTCGGCGCTGATGACGTCGGCGCCGATCGCCGTGAGAATGTCGCCCGGCAGCAAACCGGCTTCAGCGGCCGGACTACCTGGCTCGACATCCTGTACATACACACCCCACGCCATCGGAAGGCCATAAGCCTGGGCGATCTCCGGCG
>DASSFZ010000167.1:0-3757 GCA_035693785.1 Anaerolineae bacterium
TACGAGGATGTGCATGCCGTGCCGCCTAACGTTTGAGCTGAGCGGACACCACCGGGAAGGCGCTTGGCCCGCGCAGCGGATGATGACACTGGCCGCTGCGCGGGCCAAGCGGCTTGCCGGTGGAGGTCCGCTCGAGCGAAGGGTTAGGCCGCACCCGTGCCGCTTGGGCCAGACGGCTGCGCTGGATTGCCCAGCAAACCATTGAGCGTAGCCGCCTCTCTGGCTAAATGAGCGACCGTGGCCTGGAGCAGGGGTGTTCCCTCGACCAACTCGAGTGTTGCCATCTCGTACTTCCCGCCAGGTTTCAACCGGGGTTCGATGTGACGTAGACGCTTTCCACGCCCGAGCCCGAGCAGGACGCGAGTTGGTTCACCGCGTATGAGCAGAACTGGGCCATTCAGGAAGTAGACGATGTGGCCCCACTTCAAGTTGATGTCCCAGGAAGTGGTGTAGGTCCACAGGTGCGCGGCAAGGCGCGGAGGGTGGAGCCCGTAGGGCGAAACCCGTAGCAGCTTGCCGCGCGGCGGCGGCGATCCCGGCATCGGGGTGGCCATCGTGAGTCCGGATAAGGTTGAGGTGCGACCCGTCCACCTTGATCCAAAGGAAACCACGATGACCAACGCCACTATGGCACTTGCCGAGCTCGCCGAGAAGGGAGCCGATGTCGACGTGCTGCGCCAGATGGTGCATGTATGGACCCGACGCCTTTAGCAAGCTCGCGTCGGTGATGGGAAGCGGTCTGCACGCATGTATCCGGCTTGCTTGTGGGCGAGATCGGATCACGCCCGCAGCCTCGATGAGATTCGCGCACCCTGGCCTTAGCAGTTCAACGGCTCGGAGGCATCGCCCCAGCCTTCACCATTTACAGGTCTCAGAGTGCTGGTTCAACCGGTTTCGTCATCACGTCCCAAGCTCGCAAACCAGTGGTGGGTATTCCTTCCTCCTTCAAGACGGTTTTGTCGACGAGGGCCCGCGGTGCTGGCGATCGCTCAGGCCTCGGCGCGTGTCGGTCGGTATGCATCCTCGCCGCTAAGCAGTGCTTGGATGACGCGCGCGTTCTTGTTCGCCAGGGCGACTGCCGCTCTGTTGTAGCCGCGTCGCGCGATCAACTCCTGCAGCCAACGGCTGCGCGCGTCGGTCTTGCCTGCGACACACTTCAGCACTGAGCGGGCACCGTGGATCAGCAGGGTGCGCAGGTAGGTGTCGCCCCGCTTGCTGATGCCCTTCAGCTTCGATTTGCCACCCGATGAATACTGTCGTGGAACCAGGCCCAGCCACGCAGCGAGGTGTCGGCCATTCCTGAACTCCTTGGCCTCGCCGATCGCGGCGACGATCGCGGTCGCGGTTATCGGACCGATCCCGTCGACGGCGATAATCTTCTGGCACAAGGCCGATCGCTTCATGAACGACTTGATCCAGACCTCGGCATGGGCGATGCGTTCCTCGAGCGCGTGCACCTCCTGAAGCAGCTCCGTCATCAGTGTTTGGCAGAAGCCCGTGACTTCACCGTCGCATTGCTTGAGGATCCCGGGCACGGCTCGCTTGAAGGCCACGGGCGACTGCGCGATCGTGACCCCACGCTCGCCCAGCAGGCCCCGGACCTGGTTGATGAGGGCGGTGCGCTGATGGACGAGCAGCGCGCGAACGCGGTGCGCCGCCTGCATATCCTGCTGCTCGACGGACTTCACGGTCACGAAGCGCATGGCCGGTCGGCACGCAGCCTCGACGATCGCCTCAGCATCGTTGCGGTCGTTCTTGTTCGTCTTCACGAATGGTGAGACGTACTGCGGACTGATGAGTCGCACCTCGATGCCCATCTCCTGGAAGCATCGCGCCCAGTGGTGGGCGGAGCTGCAGGCCTCCATCGCGACGACGCGCGGACGCAGCTCGCGAACAGCCCCCAGGAGCGCTGCCCTGCTGACCTTGGAACGGAGCTGCGCCTCGCCGCGGTGATTGGCGCCATGAAGTTGGAACACACGCTTGGCCAGGTCGATGCCGAGAATGTCGATGTCCATGATGAACCTCCGCAGCTACAGGAGTTGGTCGAGCGCTCAGTCTCCCCGAAGGGAAGGCGTCGGGTCCATCTCAGTAGTTCATGGCCCAGCGACTCATGGAGCTGGATGTCGATGCGCGCTGCGGCGCCGGCTACGACGAGAAGACACCCGAGCGGCTGAACAGCCGCAACGGCTATCGAGACCGGGTCTGGGACACGCGCGCCGGCAGCGTCGAGCTGAAGATCCCCAAGCTGCGCCAGGGCAGCTACTTCCCGGAGTTCCTGGAGCCGCGGCGCACGGCCGAGAAGGCGCTGACGGCCGTCATCCAGGAGGCGTACGTCCAGGGCATCTCCACGCGCTCGGTGGACGAACTGGTCAAGGCGCTGGGCATGAGCGGCGTCCCCAAGAGCCAGGTCAGTCGGCTGTGCGGCGAACTCGACGAGCGCGTCGGGGCCTTCCTGAACCGCCAGATCGAGGGCGACTGGCCGTACCTGTGGATCGACGCCACGTACGTCAAGACGCGCGAGGCCGGGCGCATCGTGAGCGTGGCGGTGATAGTGGCGGTAGGCGTGAACACCGAGGGCCAGCGCGAGGTGCTGGGCCTGAAGGTCGGCGCCTCGGAGGCTGAACCTTTCTGGACGGAGTTCCTGCGTAGCCTGAACCGGCGTGGCCTGCGCGGCGTCAAGCTCGTGATCAGCGACAGCCACGAGGGCATCAAAGCGGCGGTAGCCAAGGTCCTGAAGGCGACCTGGCAGCGCTGCCGGGTGCACTTCATGCGCAACGCCCTGGCGCACGCGGGAAAGACGCAGCGCCGCATGGTCAGTGCGGCCATCGGCACGGTGTTCGTGCAGGAGTCGGCCGAGACGGCGTGCAAGCAGTGGCGATCGGTGGCCGATCAGCTGCGCGAGAAGCTGCCCAAGCTCGGCGCGCTGATGGACGAGGCCGAGAACGACGTGCTCGCGTTCATGACCTTCCCTCGAGCGCATTGGACGCAGATCTACTCCACCAACCCTCTGGAGCGGCTGAACGCCGAGATCAAGCGGCGCACCAACGTCGTGGGCATCTTCCCCAACGACGAATCCATCGTGCGACTGGTCGGCGCCATGATGCTCGAGCAAAACGACGAGTGGAGCCTGAACCGGCGCTACATGCAGCTTGAGGGTCTGCAGACCCTCAGCGATACTGTTCCGACTCGGCTGTCTGCTGTGGCACGCTGAGTAGCGCGCACCTCAGCTCTTCTGGGCTGTGGACTTACACCACGCGCTGGGACACGACCGGGTCAAATCGTAGAAGTGCATGGGCGACTCCCGTGACGCCTAACGTTTGAGCTGAGCGGACGCCACCGGCAAGGCGCTTGGCCCGCGCAACGGATGATGACACTGGCCGGTGCGCGGGCCAAGTGCCTTGCCGGTGGAGGTCCGCTCGAGCGAAGGGTTAGGCATCACTCGCGGATGCGAACTCTGCGTTCGTCAATTACCCACAACTGACCGGCAGTTCGTTCGACTGAGGACAGGCGCACTCCGGCTTCTACCAGCGCCACCACGGCATCGAAGGTTTGTTGGGGCGGCCGTAGGACCCAGACGCCCTTGTGAGAGCCAGGCGGGTACTCTCGAATGTCCGAGAAGTCGAGGTCAAGGGTGACGAGGACTCGATCTTCGGCGATGCAAGCCGCAAGGATGGCCGCGTCTGCCGCCCCGGCCAACCCTTCCGACTCAGCGGTCTCAACGTCGTGGCCTTGCGCGCGCAGAGCGGACAGCGCGCGA
>DASSFZ010000168.1:0-11405 GCA_035693785.1 Anaerolineae bacterium
TCAGACCGATGCAGGCCGT
This sequence comes from Anaerolineae bacterium, assembly GCA_035693785.1. Taxonomy (GTDB): domain Bacteria; phylum Chloroflexota; class Anaerolineae; order Fen-1058; family Fen-1058; genus DASSFZ01. The sequence continues at coordinate 20 of DASSFZ010000168.1, forward strand.
TATCTGTCAGTTTTCTTCATTAAGAAACCCAACGATGCAGCCCTGGTGATCAGCGCCCGCGAGATGGATGCCAAGGAGCGAAGACAACATGAACGAAAGTAAGCCTCGTGATCCAATTCCCGAAGAATTCGATAGCCCTCAGGCAGCCGGAGAATTCTGGGATACACACAGCCTGGCAGATTATTGGGATGAAACCGAAGAAGCTCAGTTCGAGGTTGACTTGCGCCAGCGAGTATTTCTGATCCCGGTCGAGAAAGACATCGCCGAGTCTGTTGCAAAACGCGCACGCGCGCAAGGCTTATCTTCTGAGACTTTGATCAATCTGTGGCTGTCAGAAAAGCTCAGGGAGACTGCCTGATGTACGACAAATCCAAGCTGAACGAGATTGCCCAGGCGCGCGACAGGTGGGAAGAGACGACGCTGCACCAGACGCTCTCGCGCACGCCTGAGCGATCGGATAAGTTCATCACTGCATCGGGTGAAGAAGTGGCGCGGCTGTACACGCCGCTCGACATCCCCGACTTCGATTATGTGCACGACCTGGGCTTTCCCGGCGAATATCCTTTCACGCGGCACGTTCACGCCACCGCCCATCGCGGCCGGCTATGGACGATGCGCATGTTCGCCGGCTTCGGCAGCGCGGAGGAGACGAACGCGCGCTTCAAGTACCTGCTCGATCACGGGCAAACCGGCCTGTCGATCGCCTACGACCTGCCGACGCTGTACGGCTACGACACCGACGCGCCCGAGGCGGCGGGCGAGTTCGGCAAGTGCGGCGTCGCCGTGTCGAGCCTTAAGGACATGGAAACCCTGCTCGACGGCATCCCGACCGGCGAGGTCACGACGAGCATGACGATCAACTCGCCGGCAGCGATCATCTGGGCGATGTACATCGCCGCTGCCGAGAAGCAGGGCGTCCCGATGGATCAGCTCGGCGGGACGATTCAAAACGATATCCTCAAGGAATACATCGCGCAGAAGGAGTTCATCTTCCCGCCCGAGCCGTCAATGCGGCTGGTCACCGACACGATCGAGTTCGGCTCGAAATACCTGCCGAAGTGGAACACGATCAGCATCAGTGGCTACCACATCCGCGAAGCGGGCGCGACGGCCGCGCAGGAGCTGGCCTTCACGCTGGCCGATGGGATGGAATACGTGCGCTGGGGGTTGGCGCGCGGGCTGGACCTCGACGATTTCGCGCCGAGGTTGTCGTTCTTCTTCAACGCGCACAACGACTTCTTCGAGGAGATCGCCAAGTACCGCGCGGCGCGGCGCATCTGGGCGCGCGAGATGAAAGACACGTTCGGCGCCAAAAGCCCGCGCTCGTGGCTGATGCGCTTCCATACGCAGACGGCAGGCGTCTCGCTCACCGCGCAGCAGCCCGAGGTCAACGTCGCCCGCGTCGCCCTTCAGGCGCTGGCCGCCGTGCTCGGTGGGACGCAGTCGCTGCACACCAACAGCATGGACGAGGCGCTCGCCCTGCCGAGCGAGAAGGCGGCGACGGTCGCGCTCCGCACGCAGCAGGTGATCGCGCACGAGACCGGCGTGGCGAATACGATCGACCCGCTTGCCGGCTCGTTCTATGTCGAGTGGCTGACGAACGAAATGGAGAGACGCGCCTACGATATGTTCAAGCAGATCGACTCGTTCGGCGGTGTGCTGAAGGCGATCGAGGCGGGTTACTTCCAGCGCGAGATTGCGGAGTCCGCCTTCCGCTACCAGCGAGAAATCGATACGATGCAGCGCACGATCGTCGGTGTGAACGACTACGTGCAGGACGAGCCGCTCGCAATTCCGATCCTGCAAATGGACCCTGAAGGCGAGCGCCGGCAGATCGCACGCCTGCAGGAGCTGCGCCGCACGCGTGACAACGAGAAGGTCGGCAGCGCGCTTGCGGCATTGAGCGACGCGGCGAAGGGCACAGCCAACCTGATGCCCTTCATCCTCGACGCGGTGAAGGCGTACGCCACCTTGCAGGAAATCACCGACGTGTTCCGTGAGGTGTTTGGGGTGTATGAGGAGCCGGTCATCGTTTGAGTGCCTGCGTGCTCCGGTCGGGTCTGTGACCCGACCGAACTACTGTCAGATGAGGAAGTCGGGGGTCGCAGACCCCCGACAAGCTTAACTACAGCTGCCCCGACGCTCCCCAGTTCTCCAACAACTTCTGGTACTCTGAGTCCTCGTAGCGTTCCAGCCGAAACGCTGGCGCGTAGTGGGGGAGGGGGGCGCCCGTGATGTGGCCGGCCAGCAGCTCTGCCGCGCCGCAGGCCGCCATCAACCCGTAGCCCGACAGCGCGCCGATCAGGTATGCGCCCTCGACCGGCAGCGGGCACGCCAGCAGGCGGTTCTCGCGCGTCTTTGTGTAATAGCCGCCGTCGGCGAAGAACTTGGGCGTTCTGCCGAAATAGGCGCTTAGCCCGGGGATCATCCGTGACATACCGCGCAGCGCGATTTCGGGATAATTCGGGTCGTGCATGATGGGGAAGGTCGGCTCGACCGGCTCCATGTCGTACGTCCACAGCACGAGCAGGATGTGGCTGCCCGCGCCGCCTTCCGGCCGCCCGTGCACACCAGAGGGAAACCCACCGAGCAGGTATAGATCTTCGTCTGACTGTGAGAGTTCCGCGCGTTCCTCATCCGACCACGGCAGCATCACCGGATCGGTCCAGATCAGCATGGGCGCCTCGCGCGGCACGATGTCGAGGTGATCGTTGAACGCCAGCTTGACGTGCCGCTCCGAATACACGGGCAGGTCGAGGCCGAGCATGTGGGCTACTTGATTGACGAACGGCCCGGCGGCGTCGACGAAGCGCGGCGTGGCGATCGTCGTCGATCCGCCGCTCGTGCTCACGCACACGGCTTGCACTCGCCCCCCCTTCGTCTCTATCGTCTCGACCCGGCCCGGAACGAGTCTCGCTCCGCATTTCTTGGCCTGCTTCAGCATGTACATGCCCAGTTGCTGTGCGCTGAACCATCCGCAGCGGCGTGGGTGCGCGACGGCGACGGTGTCTCTGGAGAGATACGGAAAGTGCTTGTGAATCAGCGACGGATCGGTGATCACGTCCGCGCCGGTCGGCTGGTTCTCGAAGCCGTGCGGCGGGGCGGGGGCGTAATCGCTCGACGCCGTGGCATGCAGTCGCACTGGCCCTGCGCCGAGCATCGCGGCTTCCTCGGCCGCGCGGATGAAATCGGATACGCGCCCCGGCTCGGCGGTCGCGTACAGGTAGCCGCGCCGGTTCAAGTTGAAGATGTTGCCACTCTCTCGCGCCAATTCCTCCAGAATGTCGATGCTGCGATTCATCAGCGCGACCATCGCGTCGCCGGGGCCAGGCCACCAGTTGCGATAGCACTCGGTCGATTTGTCGCTCGTCAGCGACAGCGGCGCGCGCTCGTCGATCAATACGACGTCCGGCATGCCGCGCCGCACCGCCAGGTGATAGGCTGTAGCAATGCCCGCGATGCCCGCGCCGCAGATGGTGATCTCGGCCGTCGACTCGTTCACGCTCTTCTTCTCTTCGACCTTAGATCGCCCCGTGCTGGCGAAGCAGTTCGGCTGCCCCGGCGCGCCCCTCCTGAACCGCGATCGCCAGCGCAGTCAGGCCCTCCGCGTTCTTCGCGTTCACATCCGCGCCGTACTCGAGTAGCAGCTCGATCATGTACGGCTGACCGTTCTGTGCTGCGCCGTGCAGCGGGACGAATTCATCCTGCTGCGCATTGTATCGGTTTGTCGCACATGCGCAAGTCTCGCCAGACTTCCGAAGTCTTCACGGATCGGCATGCCAAATCGCGTTATAATTGTCTTACGCCAAGGGAGAAACATGACCATCCTCGGAATTCACCACATCACGATGGTGTGCTCGAACGCCCAGCAGACGGTCGATTTTTACACACGCGCGCTGGGGCTGAGACTCGTCAAGCAGACCGTCAACTTCGACGTGCCGGACTCGTATCACCTGTACTTCGGCGACGAAGCGGGCGCGCCGGGCACGCTGCTGACGTTCTTCGAGTGGCCGCACGCGCCGCAGGGACGCTGGGGGATCGGCGCGACGCACCATCTGGCGCTCACCGCCGAGACGCCTGACGCTCAGTTGAAATGGAAGCGCTGGCTGACGGATCGCGGCTGGCGCGTCACCGGGCCGTACGATCGATCGTATTTCCGGTCGATCTACTTCACCGATCCGGACGGCCTGATCCTCGAGATCGCCACGCGCGGGCCGGGCTGGACGGTCGACGAATCGCCTGACGCGCTCGGCGGCCGCATGATGATGCCGCGCGCCGACCAGATGATCGGCGGCCGCGACGAAGCCGCGATCGCGGAGACGACGTGGCCCGAGCCGGTCGAGGATATCACGCCCGACATGCGCCTGGACGGGCTGCACCACATTACGGCCATCGCATCGGACATCGCGGCGACGAATGCTTTCTACACCGAAGTGCTCGGCCTGCGGTTGGTGAAGAAGACGGCCAACTTCGACGACCCGGACGCGCCGCACTATTACTGGGGCGTGGGCGATGGCCGGCCGGGAACGATCATCACATACTTCGGCTACTTACCTCAGAACATGCGGCGAGGGCAGATGGGTATCGGGCTGACACACCACTTCGCCTTCGCCGTCGAGGACGACGAGACGCAGCTCGAATGGCTCGATCGGCTGCGCGGCCAGGGCCTGCGCGTGACGCCGGTGCAGGATCGCAAGTACTTCAAGTCGATCTACTTCCACGACCCCGACGGGCACCTTCTGGAGATCGCAACCGTGCCGCCGGGCTTCGCCGTCGACGAGGCCAAGGACGCGCTGGGCACGACGCTCTCCCTGCCGGTCTGGCTCGAGCCGCAGCGCGCCGAGATCGAATCGACGCTCACGCCAATCGTGCTATAGAAAAGATGGAGCCCATAGCTGCCAGTCTCACGCACATCGTCCACCCGCCACGCGCCAGCGTCGACGGCCCGTGTCCGGCATTGCTCATGCTGCACGGGCGCGGTGCGGACGAGCACGACCTGCTCGGCCTTGCGCCGTATCTCGACCCGCGCCTGCTCATCGCCAGCGTGCGAGCGCCGTTTCCTTTTCAGTATGGTGGTGGGTATGCCTGGTATGACGTGATCGAAGTCGGCCTACCGCATCCGCGCATGTTTGCCGAGAGTCATGAGCGCCTGAAGAAATACCTGGATGAAGTCGTCGCTGGTTATCCGATCGACGCGCGGCGCGTGTTTTTGTTCGGCTTCAGTATGGGCGCGGTGATGTCGCACGTGCTCGCCCTGACGCAGCCGGACAGGTTCGCTGGCGTCGTCGCGCACAGCGGCTACATCCCGCCGGCGAAGGAACTCGGACTGGAGTTCCGTTTGGGCGATCTCGATGGCTGCGCCTGGTTCGTCGCGCACGGTGTGCACGATCCCATTATCCCGGTTTCCTTTGGCCGCGAGACGCGCGACTTGCTCAAAGATACGGCTGCCGATCTCATGTACAAGGAATACCCGATTGCACACCACGTCGGCCAGCGCAGCCTTGACGACATGTCGGCGTGGTTGACAAAGCGCATTGACCTCACCCATCCTGAATTCGGAGAGGCAGGCGCCGGAAAGGCATCATGATGAGTGGCGACGCTATCCATCCCGACACCCACATCGGCCACGTTCACCTGAAGGTGTCCGATCTCGATCGGGCCGTGAAGTTCTACCGCGACGCGTTCGGCTTCGAGGTGCAGCAATACTTCGGGCGCAGCGCCGCGTTTCTGTCGGCGGGCGGTTATCATCACCACATCGGGCTGAACACCTGGGAAAGTCGCGGCGGGTCGCCGCCGCCGTACGGAACGACCGGGCTGTATCACTTTGCCATTCTGTACCCGAACCGGCGTGAGCTGGCCCGCGCTTTCAAGCGCCTGATGGACATGCGCATACCGATCGACGGCGCAGCCGATCACGGCGTGAGCGAGGCGATCTACCTGCGCGACCCCGATGGCAACGGCATCGAGATCTACGCGGATCGCGATCCATCCGAGTGGCCGCGCGATCCAGGCGGCGAGCTGCAAATGGTGACCGAGCCGCTCGACTTCGACAGCTTGATGAAGGAGCTTGAGGCCGAGGCCGCCGCCTGATCGATGACGTGTTGCGTGTTCCGTTCTTCATCACGCCCCACGCAACACGCAATACGAAATACGCAGCAGGAGCGCCCATGCCCAACCGTCTAGCCAACGAATCCAGCCCGTACCTGCTTCAGCACGCCAACAACCCCGTCGACTGGTATCCGTGGGGTGAGGAGGCGTTGCGCAAAGCGAAAGAAGAGAACAAGCCGATCTTCCTGAGCATCGGCTACGCCGCGTGCCACTGGTGCCATGTCATGGAGCACGAGTCGTTTGAGGATCCGGCGACGGCGGCGATCATGAACGAGCACTTCGTAAATATCAAGGTCGATCGCGAGGAGCGGCCCGACCTCGACACGATTTACATGCAGACCGTCGTCGCGATGACTGGCGGCGGCGGCTGGCCGATGAGCGTGTGGCTCACGCCCGACGGCGTCCCGTTCTACGGCGGCACGTATTTCCCGGGCACGCCCCGCCACGGCCTGCCCTCGTTCGCGCAGGTATTGACCGCGCTCGCCGACGTATGGAAGCACCAGCCCGACCAACTCCAAAGCACGACCGAGAGCGTCCTCGAGCACTTGAGGCAGGAGAGTGGCCTATCTGGTCAGGCCGGCGGCGCGCTGAGCGCCGACGTGCTCGACGTCACGGTGCAGAACATCGGCGCGTCGTTCGATTGGGCGAACGGCGGATGGGGCAGGGCGCCCAAGTTCCCGCAGCCGATGACGATCGAATTCCTGCTGCGCTACCACGCCCGCAAGCGCGACGAATACTCGCTGCGCATGGTGGGCCACGCGCTGACGGTCATGGCGCGCGGTGGCATCTACGACCAGCTCGGCGGCGGGTTCCATCGCTACTCAACAGATGCCTCGTGGATCGTGCCGCACTTCGAGAAGATGCTGTACGACAACAGCCAGCTCGCGCGCGCTTACCTGCACGCCTGGCAGTTGACCGGGACGGACTTTTACCGGCGCATTGCCGTCGAGACGCTCGACTACGTCGCGCGCGAGATGACGCACCCGGATGGCGGGTTCTACAGCACGCAGGACGCCGATTCCGAAGGTGAAGAAGGCAAGTTCTTCGTCTGGTCGATCGACGAGATCCGCGATCTGCTTGGCGACGAGGCCATTCTGTTCAATGAGGTGTACGGCGTCAAGCGAGATGGCAACTTCGAGGGCCACAACATCCTGCACGTCGCGCGCGATCCGGCCGAAGTCGCGCAGGCGAACGGTATCGGTGTCGAGCATTTGAGCGCGATTCTGGGGGAGGCGAAGCGAAAGCTGTTCGAAGCGCGCGAGCAGCGTGCCAAGCCGGGCCGGGACGAGAAGGTGTTGACGGCGTGGAATGGCTTGATGCTCGCCGGCTTCGCCGAGGCGGCGCGCGCGATGAAGCGCGACGACTACCGGCAGATTGCGGTTCGCAGCGCGGAGTTCATTTTGCGCGAGATGCGCACGCCGGAGGGTCGCCTGCTGCGCACGTGGAAGGACGGCAGCGGCGCGAAGCTCAACGGCTACCTGGAAGACTACACGCACCTGATCGAGGGCCTGCTCGAATTGTACCAGGCGACTTTCGATTCACGCTGGTTCGTCGCCGCGCGCGAGCTGGCCGAGACGATGATCGCGCATTTCGCCGCACCCGACGGCGCGTTCTACGACACGAGCGACGACCACGAAGCGCTCGTCATCCGCCCACGCGACCTGCAGGACAACGCCGTGCCGTCCGGCAACGCCATGGCGGCGACGGTGCTGCTCAAGCTGGGCGCGTACACCGGCGAGACGCGCTACACCGAAATCGCGGAGAGGATGCTGACCGGCTTGCACGGCGCGCTGCAGCAATATCCGACCGCCTTCGGACAGTGGCTCGTCGCCTACGAATTCGCCGCCGGCAGCCCGAAGGAGATAGCCGTCGTGGGCGATCCCGAATCGGCGGATACCGGGGCAATGCTCGATGTCATCTTCGAAGGCTTCCGTCCACATCAAGTCGTCGCGCTCAAGCGGCCTGGCGAGGCATCGCCGATCCCCCTGCTGGACTATCGTGAACAGATCGATGGCAAGGCGACCGTCTCGGTGTGCCAGCACTTCGCCTGCCAGATGCCGGTGACGGAGCCGAGGGATTTAGTGGAGCAGCTATAGTCCTAAACACGTAGGCTGGTGTAAAGTGTGCTAGAATCGGTTGCACGAAGGTGGTTGCTGGCGAACTGGCGCTCGTCGTCTTCTCTCGTGTGTCTTTCGTTGAGGCCAGGTAGCTAAAAGTGCTACCGGAGCGGGCGGAAACCCTGCCTGGTGAGAGGTGTGGCTATGAAAATACGTACCTTTACCGCGGTTCTTCACAAAGAAGACGATCTGTACGTTGCCGAGTGTCTCGAAGTGGGAACGGTCAGCCAGGGATACACGGTTGAAGAAGCCGTTGCCAATTTGAAGGAGGCGACCGAACTCTATCTGGAAGAGTTCCCGCTGCCTGAGACGCACGAGGTTTCTCCGCCGGTGTTGACCACCTTCGAGGCCACGTATGCCTAAGCTGCGCCGGGTCTCGGGCCAGCAAGCCATTCGCGCGCTGGAGCGATTGGGCTTCGTACAGGTTCGGCAGCGCGGCAGTCACGTCATACTGAAGATGGAGACCCCGGAGGGCAAGGTTGGATGTGTGGTGCCACTCCATCGCGGCGAGCGAGCACTGGCAGGCCAGCGGCCAGTTTTCACCCTCTTACCATTCTCCCTTTGACTCGCCCGATCACCGCTGGTAGAATGGGGCGGTTTGACCGTAATATACAGCCATCCTTCGAAACCAGTTTGTAGAAAGGCTCAGCTACACAGCCATGTCACCCACCCCCGATTTCCCCGTTAGGCAGGAGCTCGACGAGCGCCTGCAACGAGCGAAGCATCTCACGTCCATTGAACTCTCACAAGTCTCCATCAGCGACGTCGAGCTGCTCAGCGTCGGCGCGCTCGCGCCGCTGACCGGCTTCCTGACCCGCGCTGACTACGAGCGCGTCGTCGGCGAGATGCGCCTGGCAGACGGCAGCGTGTGGAGCATCCCGATCACGCTGCCCGTCACACGCGAGCAGGCCGGCGCGATCCGCGAAAGCGAGGAAATCGCGCTCACCGAGCCGGGTGGCCATATCCTGGCGACGATGATCGTTCAGGAGAAGTACGAGTACGACAAGCGGCGCGAGGCGCGCGAAGTCTACCGCACCGAGGAGGACAAGCACCCTGGCGTCGCGCGTGTGTATGCACAGGAAGACATCTATCTCGGCGGGCCGATCGCGCCGCTGCAATTTCCGAGCAACCGCGAGTTCGTCGAGTTTCGCCACACGCCCGCCGAAACGAAGCGCATGTTCGAGCGGCGCGGCTGGAAAACCGTCGTCGGCTTCCAGACGCGCAACCCGGTGCATCGCAGCCACGAGTACATTCAGAAGACCGCGCTCGAGATCGTCGACGGCCTGCTGCTGCACCCGCTCGTCGGCGAGACGAAGGGCGACGACATCCCCGCCGACGTGCGCATGGCTTCGTACCAGAGCCTGCTGCGCGATTATTACCCGCCTGACCGCGTGATCCTCGGCGTGTTCCCGGCGGCCATGCGCTACGCCGGCCCGCGCGAGGCGATCTTCCACGCGCTGTGCCGCAAGAACTACGGCTGCACGCACTTCATCGTCGGGCGCGATCACGCCGGCGTGGGCAGCTACTACGGAACCTACGACGCGCAGAATATCTTCGACAACTTCACCTACGAAGACCTGGGCATTATGCCGCTGTTCTTCGAGAACACCTTCTACTGCAAGAAGTGCGGCGCGATCGTCAGCGCCAAGACCTGTCCGCACGATTCGTCGCATCACCTCGTCTTCAGCGGCAGCGAAGTGCGCCGCCGTCTCGAAGCGGGCGAGCCGCTCCCGCCCGAGTTTACGCGCCCTGAGGTGTCGAGAGTCCTGATCGAGGGCTTGCGCGCCAGGCGCGAAGGCCGGCATGTGAACGAGATCGTCGACCCCGTCGCGCCGAAGTGGGACGGGCGCAAAGTGTTCGTGATCGGGCTGGACTGCGCGCCGCCGGAGCACGTCTTCGAGGCGTGGCGGGACGAATTGCCCAACCTGAACAGGCTGATGAGTCACGGCGCGTACGGCAGGCTCAGGTCGTGCATCCCGGCGATCACCGTCCCGGCGTGGAGCGTAATGACCGCCAGTAAAGACCCCGGCCAGCTCGGCATCTACGGCTTCCGCAACCGCGCCGATCGCTCCTACGACAAGATGACGATCGCTACCAGCAGCGCCGTGCGCGAGGATCGCGTGTGGGACATCCTCAGCCGCGCCGGCAAGCGGGTGAACGTCGTCGGCGTGCCGGGGACGTATCCGCCGGGACCGGTTAACGGCAACCTGGTGAGCTGCTTCCTCACCCCCAGCACCAAGAGCAACTATACGCATCCGGCCGGCCTGAAAGAAGAGATTGCCCGATGGGTCGGCGAATACTACGTCGACGTGCCGCAGTACCGCACCGACGACAAGGACTTCCTGCTCGAGCAAATCTACGACATGACGCGCGCCCGCTTCGAAGTCGTCAAGCGCATGATCGTCGAGAAGCCGTGGGACTTCTTCATGTTCGTCGAGATGGGCACAGACCGCATCAACCACGGCTTGTGGTCGTTCACCGATCCGCTTCACTGGCGCTACGAAGCGGGGAACAAGTACGTCGATTCCATCCGGGATTACTACCACTACGTCGACAAGGGCATTGGGGAACTTCTGGAACGGCTGCCTGAAGACACGGTCGTCATGGTCGTGTCGGATCACGGCGCGAAGCGCATGGACGGTGGCATCGCGATTAACGAATGGCTCATGCGCGAGGGCTACCTGACGCTCAAATATCCGCTGCCGCAGGGCATTGTGCCGTTCGAGAAGGTCGAGGTCGACTGGAGCCGGACGAAGGCTTGGGGTGGGGGCGGCTACTATGGCCGCATCTTCATGAATGTCGAAGGCCGCGAGCCGCACGGCGTCGTCAGGCCGGAGGACTACGAGCGCGAGCGCGACGAGCTGAAGCGCCGCATCGAGGCCATCCCCGATGCGAAGGGCAACCCACTTCCTACGACGGCCTACAAGCCCGAAGACGTGTATGCCCAGGTTAAGAATATCGCGCCGGACCTGATCGTCTACTTCGGCGATCTCGCGTGGCGCTCGGTCGGCGCGGTCGGCATGGGCGGCATCCACACGTTCGAGAACGACACCGGGCCCGACGACGCCAACCACGCGCAGGAGGGCCTCTTCGTGCTGGCCGGGCCGGGCGTGTCGCCTGGGCCGGCGGAGGGCGCGCACCTCCTCGACGTCGCGCCGACG
>DASSFZ010000169.1:0-3060 GCA_035693785.1 Anaerolineae bacterium
CAGGACAGGCGTACCGCGCATCACGCGACTTGCTTGCCTCCAATCAGATGCCCGAGCTGCTCCACGTCTGTCTCCGACGCGTTCAGCACATTCAACACGCGCCCGGCGAAGAAAACCATGATCCGGTCGCTGTACTGCAGCAGCTCGTCCAGATCGGCGGATGCAAACACAATGGCCGTGCCATGTGCCCGCCGGGCCAGCAACTGCATCCACACCCAGTTCGCAGATTCGACGTCCAGTCCGCGCGTGGGGTGTTCCATCAATAGCAGCCTTAACTTCGGCGGGAGCATCGCCAACAGTAGACGCTGCTGGTTGCCGCCCGACAGCGCCTCAGCCGTGGAAGTGGGTCGCCCCATAATTTCGAAGAATTGGATGGTCTCTTCGGCACGCTGACGCGCGCCTGCCCAATCGACGAAAAAGCGCCGGTCACCACTGGCCAGAACGAAGTGTTCCGCCAGCGTCATCCCGGCGACCAGCCCTTCTTCGAGACGGCCAGCCGGCAAATAGTGGACGCCGGCCGATAAGAACTCGCGGTAAGAATGACCGGTCAGGTCGCGCCCGCCCACGTGCACGCGCCCGGCAGACGGCCGGAGCAAACCGGCGCAGGCGCGCAGCGTGGTGCGCTGGCCGCTGCCCTCCAGCCCGGCCAGGCCAATCACCTCGCCGGCGTTGACACTCAGCGACAGATCGTTGATCGACAGCAGGCGATCGCGCAGGCTGACGTGATCGAGCTGCAGCACTGGCTCACCCTGTTTGACCGGCAACCGCCCGCCTGGCACGACGACCTGTCCGAACATCATCTCGACCAGCCACTCGACCGGGCATGGCAGGTCCGCCTCGCCGACGACCTTGCCTCGCCGCATCACGGTGACCTTGCCGCACAGCTCCTCGACCTCTTCCAGCTTGTGCGACACGAAGATCACGCTCATGCCCTGTGCCGCCAGCGCCCGCAGCGTCTCGAACAGCTTGACGCGCTGTGGAGCCGAGATGCCCGTCGTCGGCTCGTCGAGGATCAGCACGCGTGCGCCCAGCCAAAGCAGCCGCACAATCTCGAGCTGCTGCCGCTCGCCCACCGTCAACGCTCGGGCGGGCATGTCGGGATCGAGCACAAAGCCGAACTGGTCGCACAGCCGCTTCAACCCGCGCTCGGCCGAGGCGCGATCGAGGCGTAGCGGCCCCGGACTGCCGAGCAGGAAATTGTCGATCACGTTGAACGGTAAGAAGACCAACGGGTCCTGATGCAGCATGCCGACACCGTGACGGATGGCATCGACGGGCGAACGGATGCGGGCTGGCTTGCCGTCGAGGATGATCTCGCCGGAGTCGGCGGGCTGGAACCCGGACAGAATTTTCATCAGCGTGGATTTGCCTGCGCCGTTCTCGCCGAGCAAGCCGTGCAGCGTGCCGGCCTCGACGGTCAGCGTGACGCCGTCATTGGCGCGCACCGGCCCGAAGTGTTTGTGGATGTCTCGCAGTTCGACGCGCATGTGGCTGATCGCTTATAGCGCATGCCTATCGCGGATGGCCGGCGGCAGTACATCCGGCCATCCGCGATTCGCAATAGACGATACGCTATATGCGATACGCGATATGCTCGCTACTGGCTCGTGCTCGCGCCGAGCATGCCCTCGAGCAACTGCGGCATGTACCAGACCTGCAGGTCGGTTGCGACCTCGCCGTCCTCCAGATACGTCGAACCGTCCTGGTAGTTCAGCGGACCTTTGAACAGAACGATCGACCCATCGGCCAGGCCAGAGATGAACTCGTCGAGGGTCGCGCTATTGTCTTCCGACAGCGCCGGGCCTTTGACAAAGCCGACCGCGGTGGTGTCCGGATTGTTGATGTCGGTCCAGTCCGGGCCGTTCCACTCGAATGTCGCTTCAAACGATCCATCGATGACGGCCTGCGCGACCCGCAGATAGGCAGGGCCCCAGTTGAAGTACGGCACGCCCAGGCAGATAAACGGCGCTTCCTCGCACGCGCCTTCGAAGTCGTAGGGCACGGCCCACACGGTTTCGTCGGCCGCCGCGCGCTGCCCGGCGACCACCAGCCCTTCGGTGGTGTCGATGCCGGAGATCACCACGTCGGCGCCGCCGTCAAAGAATTCGTTGGCGACCTGCGTCGGGTCGAGCGTGACGCCGGGGATGTTGAACCAGAAGCCGATCCATGTCACCTCGAACTTCAGATCGGCGGGGTCATTGCCGCGATAGTTCTCCCAGCAGTACTTGGCGCCGAGGTAAGCCGAGTTTGTCAGGCGGCGCGTCTCGTCGTTGATCAGCGGGCCAAGGTACCCGATCGAGCCGGTCTCGGTGGTCAGCGCCGCAGCGCAGCCGGCGATCATCTTGCCGTACTCCATGCGACCCATGATGTTACCCAGGTTCTCCAGATCGGCATGGTAGTCCATGCCTTCGGCCCAGGCGTTGTCGCCGGACGACCAGATCATCGGCACGTCCGGGTTCTGCTCGGCGGCCAGCAGCGCGCCGTCCTTCATGTCGTCCGACGTGGCAAAGATCAGCTTCGCGCCTTGCGCGATCATATCGCTGGCCACCTGATCGACGGTCGTGCCGGGCCGGTCGGCCGTGTTGACCTTGTCGATCACGATCATTTGCGCGCCGAGCTTCTCTTCGACGTACTGGCCGGCCTCGTAGTGCGCCTGGCTCCAACCGTGGTCGTTCTGCGGGCCGACCAGGATCATGCCAAAGACGAACGGCTCCTCGGTCGGTTCGGGGGTCTGGGTTGGTTCAGGGGCCTGGGTCGGTTCCGGAACCTGAGTCGGTGCAGGAGGCTGCGTGGGCGCGGGCGGCTGGGTCGGCGCGGGCGTCGCCGTCGTGCATGCCGCCAGAATCAACGCCAGGACAGCCAGCACGGCTACAGTCGGATACATCTTCTTCGGGCTAAACATACTTGCTCCTCCTTAATAGTGGTTCAGATGGAAAGGTACAACGCATCGCGTTCCGAATTCCTCGGTCGTTCACCTCCTTCTGACGGCGCTACGGCACAATCCAGGTCCCCGTTTCGCCGCGCAGCGAGCGGCCGATGTTCTCTGGATTCGTGATCAGC
>DASSFZ010000170.1:0-2784 GCA_035693785.1 Anaerolineae bacterium
TTTGTTCTCAACAAGTATTCGGAGCCAAACTGCTGCGCTATATATATACTTCAAGCTGGCTTCTCAGGATTCTGAGGTAGGGATTGCCCCATACTACGCCTTCCCGGAATTCAAGTTTGCCGGCTTGGATCCCTCCTACAATGAAATCGCGGGTTACGCCATATTCTTTCTGGGCCGTCACCTCGCTGAGGACCGCGCCCTTACGAACCCATTCGCCGTATTCCGCCATTTGGGACGCCTCAAGGTTGCTGCGCCGTACCACGCTCGATGAGCTACTGGAAATCATCCCCGACAGCGTTGCTCAGCTCCAGTGCGTCGGCCATGGCCTGCAAGTCGATCGGCACAAGTTCGTTGCTGTCGTGGGCCGTGATCTGGTCGAGCTTCGCCTGGATGCGGTCGAAGAACCTGCCCTTGACGCAGGCCTGGGCCTGAGGCTGCTTGGCCGTGGCGAGCAGCCGGACGGCCATGCGCACGACGGAGTTACGGCCCGTGTCGCCGCCGGCAATCAGTGCGGCGCAAGTCCTCGCCACGTCGCTGTCGCACAGAAACAACGTGAGGGGACACTGCTCCAGCTGGAGCATCAGCACGTGGGCGAGCGCCCAGACCAGAGCTTGCAATGGCTCGCTGCCGCATGTCGGATCAAGGAAATAGCCCTCGCTCGCAGGCGACAGGCTCTTTGCTCCATGACGGGCGTCTACCTTGAGCACGTATCCCCCGACGATCCCTCGTGGGGTACGGCGCTGACCGATGGTGAGCGCATTGGCCGCGATGTTGTCAGCTGAGCCACAATGAGCGCGAATTCGCCGCCGCTTGGTGCGGAACTGTTTCAACCTAAGTCCTGCAGTTGAAGTGCCAACGCGTCGCAAATTCGCGGCGGGTTTGCAACCTGTGGTGTGTGCTGGCAGCCGTCAGGCCGGGGCGGTGAGGCGCGGTGGTGCCCGCAGCTGGCGGCCATCGAGCCAGGTTCGGACGGCGTGAGCCAGGATGCGGGCCCAGCGCTCGTCGGCCGTCAACTGCTCCGCAGCATCGATCAGCCGGCGCAGGAAACCGGCGACGCCGGTGAGCACGCGCTGCGCCCATGGTGCACGGCCGTGCGTCGCGGAGATCCTGAGCGTCGTCTGACGACCATGGCGCGTGCGCTCGGCAATGCCGGCCAGAAGCAGCGGGCGAGAGGTGATGGCTTCGAGATGCTTGTCAGGCTCGGCCAGGCGCACGAAGATGTTCCACCAATTGTAGACCAGCGCGACCATGCGGGCGGCGAGCCGGCAGCGCGCAAGGTCGTGGGTGGTGAAGCCGCCCCATCCCCACTGGTTCTTCAACTCGTCGAAGACATTCTCGCAGTCGGCGCGGTCGCGGTAGAGCTGGGCGATCGTCAGCGCTTCCTCCGCAAGCGAGGTGACGAGAACGGCGTATTCGTGGACCTCGGCCTCGTCGCCGATCTCGGCGAAGCTCAGCCGCAGCTGCTCGGCCCCGTCGCGCGCGCGCGCCACCATGCCGCCCTTCAGGCGCCGCCGCAGCACCACCACGCGCCGATGCCGGCTCCAGCCCACCAGCCGCAGCGTCTCCTCCTTGCCTTCCCAGCCCTGGCCGGCCTCCCGCCACCCACGGCTGGAAAAGGTCCGCTCGATCAGGCGCTTGACGTTCTTCGTCAGCCGCAGCTTGAACAGGTAGTCGAGGCCGCGACCCTCCGCCTCGCGCATCACCCCTTCGCTGGCGATGCCACTATCGCCGCGCAACAGCGCCGGCCAGCAGTCGCGCGGCGTGCGGTCGAGCAGCGCCCACAGTCCGGGAGCGGAGTGAGCCCCCGTGTGCTCGTCGCCCGGCAGCGTCTCCACCCCCAGCACCAGGCGCAGGCCGGCCAGCATGTAGGTGTGATGCACATGGCTCGGACGCCCCGGCTTCTTTGGATTGTAGCTCACCACCGCCCCTTCCTGATGGCCGTAGAGCGGCTTCACCGTCGTATCCACGTCGATGATGTAGCGCTCCCCAAGCAGGGGATGCGTGCACCGATCGATGTGCCGCTGCAGCCAGGAGAGGCCGTCCGCCGCGGGCATCGCCTTGAGCGCGCGCCGCACCGAGTCCTCGCTCACGATCCGCTCCAGCCCCAAAAGCTCCGCCAGCACCTTATCGCTGCGCAGCGCCGTGATGTGCGCGTAGCGCCTGTGCCCCGCCAGCACAGACAGCACCCACGTGCCGATCACGTCGCGAGCCGCCGGCGCGTTCGGGCTCGTGTAGCTGAGCGGGCAGTCACCGATCAGGGCATCGAGCCGGCCCGACACTTTCAGGAACTCGATGAAATAGACCGCCTGTCCCAGCGGTGTCAGTGGGCTCGATGCGTCCCAGGCCACCTTCACCGGACCCGCGAACGTGTCGACCGTAACCGGCCCGAAGCCCGAGGCCACTTCAACCGGCAGTTGATCACCCTCAGGGTGAACGCCGGACCGCAAAAGATCGTGCGTCATGCCCCTGACATCGCACGATTCTTGCTCCTTCACTCCTCATCCAACTGCTGGTTCTAGGGTGAATCGGCCAGCGCCTGACACACTCATCGGCGCCGAAAACTGACCCCGCGTATTGCCTCACGGAGGAATGTTACCGGAGGCGGCCGGGGACGATCGCTGATGGTGCTGTTGTAGTGGCGCGGGCGTTGGCGGGCCGAAGGTGTGCCCGGCATGGGCACTGGATTGGAGGTGGAAGTCCTTTACGGGGCGAGTTGGTAGCAACCGTGAGCCGGAGGCAACTGCACGCAGCGTGGTCCGTCGTGAGGCGCGCGACGCTGGCGCC
>DASSFZ010000171.1:0-3126 GCA_035693785.1 Anaerolineae bacterium
TGCCTCCGGGGCAGGATTGGAGCGCGACGAGCTGGAGCAGGCGCTGGGCAGGCTGCCCGGCCGCGTCTTCGTGCTGCATAACGTTCACGCGCCGCATCCGATCGTGTTCATGTCGCGCTGGGCGATGAGTTTCCTGCGCGGGCCTCTCACCAAGCAGGAAATACGTAATTGGAGATTGGGGATTGGAGATTGGGGGTTGGAGGTTGGAGATCGGAAGTTGGAGGTTGGAAGTTGGAGGTTGGAGGTTGGAGCGCGGGCCGCGGAAGCGGCGGGCCAAACATCGGAAATCGCACATCCACAATCCGCAATTTCTGCATTCAACATTCAACATTCTTCATTCTCCCCGCATTCGCCGACGCTTCCTCCCGACGTGCCCCAGTTCTTTCTTCCGCCGACGGTCGCCGTCGAGTGGGCCGTTCGGCAGTGGGAGGAGCGCGAAGGCGCGACGGCGCTGATCGCCGAGAAGCGTCTCGTCTACGCGCCGCACTGGCTGGGGATCGGCGCCGTGCGTATCGTCGATCGCAAGCACGGCGTCGACCATCGACACGCCGAAACACGCCTTCAGGCAGCCAGGGCGAAGACGGCTCTCATCGAGTGGGAGAAAGCGCGCGAGACGACGGTCGATGCGGCGGCGCTGCATTCGCCGCCGGCGGAGGGCGCGCTGTACGAGCCGCTGCCGGCGGGCGTCGCCACACTGCGTGCGGTGAAGGTGCTAGCGAAGGACTTCGAGGACTACCTGTACCACAACGTCGCGGTGAGCGTGCCGTACAATCCGGCGCTGAAGATCGCGGGCCGGCCGGGCGATAAGCCGCGCGAGTTCCGCGCGCGCTGCGAAGACGCGGCGCGCGCCGGGCGCGACGCAGAGATCGACCGGCTGCGCAAGAGTTACGAGCGGCAGATCGCGCGTCTCGAAGAGAAGATCGCCAGAGAGCAGCGCGAGCTGGAGCGGGACACGCACGAATATCGCTCGCGCAAGCGTGAGGAGAACTGGGCGCTGGCCGAGACGGCGTGGAACTTCTTACGCGGGCGGCGGCCGTCCTACGCCGTGGCCTGGGCCATGCGCCGCAGCGGCAATACGGGCCGGGCGCAGCGGGAGATCGAAGAGTCCGAAGACGAGCTGGCCGATCTGCGTGAGGCTCTGGCCGACTTGCAGCAGTCGCTGGAAGAGGAGATCGCGGAGGTGTCGCAGAAGTGGGTCGATCTTCTGGAGCAGGTCGAGGAGGTTCGCCTGACGCCCCGCCGCGCCGACGTCAGCGTCGACGTTTTCGGCCTGGCCTGGGTACCGTGCTGGCGCGTGACGCTGGACGTGGACGGGCAGAAGCGAGAGGTCGAGATGGATGCGTATGAGATGGAGATGGGAGATTAGAGGTTGGAGGTTGGAGATTGGGGATTGGAGATTAGAGATTAGAGATTGGAGGTTGGGGAAACCTGTGACCAGAACCCGCTTGCTCACACTTCTTGCGTTACTTGCGCTATTCCTTTCGGCTTGCATCGTTACGCCAACGCCGATGGGCAGCGCACTGACCGTCGCCTTCCTCGACATCGGCCAGGGCGACTCGATCTTGATCCGCTCGCCGACCGGGATGACGATGCTGATCGACGGCGGCAACTCGGATAACGATGCGACCCAGGTCATCCTCCCCAAGCTGCGCGAGTGGGGCGCGGACAGGCTCGACGTGATGGTCGTCACGCACCCCGACGCGGACCACATCGGCGGGCTGCCGGAGGTGCTCGAGAACTTCCCGGTCGAGACGGTGGCATTGACCGGACAGGTGCATACGACGCAGATATACGAGCGCCTGCTGACCGACATCCGCGACTTGAACGTCAATGCCATCCAGACACGCACCGGCACGTCCATCCCATTCGATCCGGACGTCAGGGTCGAGGTGCTGGGGCCCGACGACGAGTTCGTCCAGGACGATAACGATACGAACAATGCCTCGATCGTTATCCGGCTCACCTACAGGAGTGTGAGCTTCATGTTCACCGGCGACGCCGAAGTCCCGGAAGAGGAAGCCATTCTGGCGAGCGGGGTGCACTTGCGCAGCGCGATCCTCAAGGTCGGGCATCACGGCAGTCGCAGCAGCACGAGCGAACTGTTCCTCGCGGTGGTCGATCCGCAGATCGGCGTGATCAGCGCGGGCGCGAACAATCGCTACGGCCACCCGCACCGGGAAGTGCTCGACCGGCTGGGGCAGGCCGGCGTGCAAATTTATCGTACCGACCAGAACGGGACGATCACGATCACGACGGACGGATTGACGATCGACGTGGAGACGGACAGGTAGGGTTTGTCGAGGGATGACGGGTGGCTAAGGAAATTAGGGAACTGAGGGAACTGAGGGGGGTCATCGATCGGTTCGAGGGCGACCTGGCCGCGATTGTGTTTGACGACAACCAGCGGCTCGACCTGCCGCGCGCCGAGATGCCGAGGGAGGCCAAAGCCGGCGACGCGGTCGTCGCCCGGTTGGGCGAGGCGGGCGCGTGGCACGGCAAGTGGGGGAAGAAGGGCAAAGTTGCGCTGGACGATGGCCAGTCGATCCAATGGCCGGGTAAGGCGGGTAAAGGTGAGGTCTGGCTGTCGATCGAGATCGATGCGGAAGACACTGCCGCGCGCAAGCAGCGCGTGAAGGGGCTGCTGGATGACATTTTTAAGAGCAAGCCCAAGCCCGAGTGAATCTTCACTTTCTGACCGTGGTATCTGGCATAGTGTGGTATCATCGTCCGCCAGTGCAACTGTCACACGGATTTCCCACGGATTACACGGATTGGCGAGTATTCCGGCACGGTCAGGGAAATCGGTACACAGTACGGCGGGGCAGCACTGTGATGGCGCATCGCCACGATTTTGTTTATAATGAGACATAGAGGAATGATGGGGGCGACACGATGAGGAAAAACAAAAAGCCGCAAATGCTAGGTCGCTACATTGTGGCTGACCCTGCAATCTGTCACGGCCAACCAGTCTTTCGCGGCACACGTATCTTTGTTTCCGACGTGCTTGAGATGGTCGCAGAAGGAATGGCTTGGGAGACAATAATCGAGCAATGGCATAACAGCATCACTAAAGAAGCGATTGCGGAGGCAGTGAAATTGTCGAGTGAGGCATTCTTCAGACACACG
>DASSFZ010000172.1:0-4459 GCA_035693785.1 Anaerolineae bacterium
CAAGAAGGCATGAGCGCATGGCTTGGCTCAGGCTCGTTCGCAGGATAGGAATTGACAGAAAGGGCTGCACTGTAACAGCGAACAGACGCGGTCGCCGCGTCCTTCTAGAGCGGATTCCAGTTTGATTGACCCCGGAGTCGAGGCTTCAGCAGGAAACCACCTACAGGCCCGACTCCGGATTGGCGTACACGCAATCGCAATCCGCTCCAAATAAGAAAACGAGGATGGTCGAGAAAGGATTCTCGCTCAAGGTAGGACATTGGTCTCAGGCGCTGTCTGAAAAGTAGCCAGGCCAGGCTCCCACGCCCTGCAAATCGGCGGCGTGCCCGCTCCGCCGCACTGCCGGGTACTTCGCAAGGAGCCGGCTCCGCGGGGTCTTCAGACAGCCCCTCAGACACTGTCAAAGGGACCGGGCGCGATTTCAACGGTGAAGAGGATGTCCGGCGGCTCAGCGCCCAATCGTAACGAAGGCCGCTGGGCCGTTCAGCGCGTTGATCTGATCGACCAACCAGAGGAGTTGGCTGGGAAACAGCCTGATCAGGTACAGGGCCGCGATGAGCAGCAGCACCGGCGTGAACAGGCCCCGGCTGCGGACGAAGACGACGATCAGGATGATCATGAGCACCAGATCGACCCAGCCAATCGTGAACGTATATTGCGAGGGGATTGCCTGTTGAAGCAGCATGTCTAGCCTCCTGTGGTCGATAAGCTGAGCACAGATTATATACCCGTCTCGTCAATCGTAGGATCATGGATCGTTCGCTCGACAAAGGCTTCGAAGCGAGCCGGTGGGCGGCCAAGCAAGTCGCTCAACACGCGGGAATTGCCCCATAGCCCATATCGATCGTAGTAACCAAACATCCGCGTCAGGGTATCGACAGCGTATTCGCTCAGGCCGGCCGCCTTCGCGCGCCGCGCCCAGTCCTCGACGGCGATTAGTTGTGCCTGAACCGAACGCCCCAACTTCGCGCTCCACACGGCGGCAATGTCGGAAGGCGTCAGCACTTCCGGCCCGCATAGCTCGTACGTCGCACCTGCATGCACAGGCTCGGTCAGCACGATCGCAGCGGCCTCGGCGACATCCTCCAGATCGACCAGGCTGAATGGGGCTTGCACGGAATAGGGGACGCGATACACGCCTTGTGTCATGATCGCTTCCTTCTCGGCCAGCACGTTCTGCATATAGGGCGCCGGTTGCAAGATGGTATAAAGCAAGCCGGACTCGAACAGCATCTCTTCGACGCGCAGCTTGCTCCAGTGGTGCGGCATGGATTCGGTCTGCGGGTGCAGCACCGAATGATAGGCGAAAAGTCTTACCCCTGCGCCGCGCGCTGCCGCGATGATCGATTTGCCGATCGCGACTTCCTGCGGGTGGACGTTCGGGCAGATGTGGTAAACGGCGCGGACGCCTCGCGCGGCTCGCGCCAGGGCAGCCTCGTCGAGCAGATCGCCCGCGACGATTTCGTGCGCCCCGATCTGGCTGAGCGCATCGGCCTGCGTCTCACGCCGGGCCAGCGCGCGGACGTGTTGTCCCCGCGCCGCCAGCACCCGAATGATTGAGCGTCCCGTCTTTCCGGCAGCGCCGGTCACCAGAATCATCGCGTCTCCTATCATCCTGAAAGATCAGTCTATAATAGACCCATCTTTCACACCTCACCAGTCAAGAACCTGTTTCGGACCCGCTTGTTGCTCTGGCTGGACTGCCAAGTCCAACCGCAAACGCGGACTTGACAGTCCGCTTCGAGCTGAACCCGATCCTGCCAGGCCCGATCGGGCTGGACGATATTTCGCAGGTTCCACTTCTGGAGCAGAACGGCGAGCAGACGGAATCACTTGCCCAAGCACCTGCACTCGATGCTATAATCGCCGGCATGGAACTCTCCCACTTCATCAAAATTGCACGAGGCGACGCGCCTGCCGACCTGCTCCTCCAAGGCGGCAAGGTCGTCAACGTCTTCACCGGCGAGGTGCACGACGCCGACGTGGCAATCGCCGACGGCCGCATCGTGGGGTTGGGCCGGTATGCGGCGGAAGAGACGATCGACGTGTCGGGCAAGGTCCTCGCGCCCGGCTTCATCGACGCGCACGTGCACATCGAGTCGAGCCTGGTGCCGCCGCCGGAATTCGCACGCGCCGTCGTGCCGCGCGGCACGACGACCGTGATCATCGACCCGCACGAGATCGGCAACGTCCTGGGGCTCGACGGCATCCGCTTCATGTTCGACGCCGCCAAGTACAACCCGCTCAGCGTCTACGTCATGATGCCCTCGTGCGTGCCGGCGACGAACATGGAGACCGCCGGCGCGGTGCTGCACTGGTACGACATCGCGCCCTACCAGAACGATCCATGGGTGCTCGGCCTGGCCGAGATGATGAACTTCCCCGGCGTGGTGCAGGGCGCCGAGGACGTCCTCGACAAGCTGCGCGCGTTCGAGAAGCGCGTGCGCGACGGCCACGCGCCCGGCTTGAGCGGGGCCGCGCTGAACGCGTACGTCGCCGCCGGCATCGGCTCGGATCACGAATGCACGACGCTCGCGGAGGCGCGCGAGAAGCTTCGCCTGGGCATGCACGTCTTCATCCGCGAGGCGACCAACGCGCACAACCTCGACACGCTCCTGCCGCTCGTCACGCCGGAGAACGCCCGCCGCATCTGCTGGTGTACCGACGATCGCCAGCCGGCCGACCTTCTCGACCAGGGCCACATCGACTTCATCATTCGCCGCGCGATCGCGCTCGGCCTCGATCCGATCACCGCCATTCGCATCGGCACGCTCAACCCCGCCGAGTACTTCGGCTTGGGCGATCGCGGCGCGATCGCGCCGGGCCGCCGCGCCGACCTGCTCGTGCTTGACGACCTGCGGGCGGTGCGGGCACCCATGGTCTTCCGGGGCGGCAGGCTGGTTGCCCGTGACGGCGAGTTGCTGCCGTACGAGCGCCCCGTGCGCCCCTCCTTCCTCCGCTCGTCGATGAACGTCGATTGGGACGGGGTGAACTTCAAGGTTGAGGCGACGGGTCGCAAGGCGCACGTCATCGGCGTGGTTCCCGATCAGATCATCACCGAGCACCTGGTCGAGGACGTGACGATCGAGAACGGCGAGGTCGTGCAGGACGTGGGCCTCGACCTGCTCAAGATCGCCGTCATCGAGCGCCATACGCACAGCGGCAATCATGCCGTCGGGTTCGTCAAGGGCATCGGCCTGCGTAAGGGCGCGATTGCGTCGTCGGTCGCGCACGATCACCACAACATCGTCGTCATCGGCGCGGATGACCTGTCGATGATGACCGCCGCGCGCGCCGTCGGCGACATGCACGGCGGGATGAGCGTCGCGAACAACGCCGACGTCGTCGTGCGTTTGCCGCTGCCGATCGCCGGGCTGATGTCGGATCAACCCATTGAGCGCGTGCGGACGCAGATGGACGACCTGCTGCGCGCTGCCCACGATATGGGCTCGACGCTGCACGATCCGTTCATGGCCATGTCGTTCCTGGCGCTGGCGGTGATCCCCGAGTTGAAGATCACGGACCAGGGTCTGATCGACGTGGTGAAATTCCAGAAGATTCCGCTGTTTGTGGAATGAATATGCAGGCAAGGATGTAACATAGCGGCTTCCGTTTCGGTTTACATCGGAGTTGAGTCTTTAGGCAGTTGCCGGCTAAAGCCTCGAACAGCTTTCCGAACTCCGTGGCGAGATTGGGGTCGCTTGGGGTACAAGGGCCATGCTCGCACATCTCCTTACGTGCAGCGATTGCCGCGAAGTATTCGCGAACAGGCTGCTGATGAAAGCGATGGGCAACGTGGCGCGGAGCCGATGGGGCAGAGCGTCGAGGCCGGATCGGGTCGAGGGCGCCGCCGAACGGCGCAAGGCACAGGTCGATACGGCTGCATGACACGACTGAGGTTTTGCTTAAGACGAACAATTCGATTAGAATCAGGCTGTCGGCGCTATCTGCGGGGGGAGCGAGCGGCGTAAATCCGAGTCTGCCGTAGACGGGTGGGCCGTCGCCGGCGCGAGTTCGCTTGCGTCGAGGTGGCGGCCTGTTTTGTCCGAAGATGCTCAAGCTCCCTGCGCCAGCCCCGGCCAATCATCACACCGATCAAGGAGATACTGGAATGAGAAGTTTTCTGGGACGTGACATCCTGTCACTCAAGGATTTCGAGCGCGAAGAGTTCTTCCGCGTCTTTCAGGTCGCCAGGGATTTGGAACCGATCGCACGCGACAGGCGCAACAGCGAATTGCTCAAGCACAAAACGCTGGTGGCGGCCTTCTACCAGCCCAGCACGCGCACGCGATTGGCGCACGAGGCGGCCATGCACCGTCTGGGCGGCCACGTGACCGGTTTCGCCGATCCCAAGATGACGCGCGCCGGAGACTTCTATCAGGAATCGATCAAGGACACGGTCAAGATGCTGGAGTTCTACGGCGACGTGATCGTGATGCGCCACTTTCAGCAGGGGGCG